>DATBRN010000103.1:0-49860 GCA_036560225.1 Pyrinomonadaceae bacterium
AGTTGCACAGGGCTTTTCGTCTTTATAATAGTTGCCTACGAAAATATGATTAGATTCAGACAAGCATTCCGCGGATGGTTCTTTGTGGTCGTAAGCTTGGCGGCAATAGTTTTGAGTGCCCCCAGGATTGCTTCCGCACAAACCGTTAACATCGATCGCGTCGTCGCTGAACTTGAACCTGAGATTCAGCGCGCGATGCTCGCAGGAAATATCCCTTCGGTGTCGATTGCTTTGATTTCGGGTGATCGAGTCGTCTGGACCGGCGCGTATGGCTATTCCAATCTTTGGGCACGAACCCCTGCTACGCCTAACACGGTCTATCTGATCGGCTCGACTTTCAAAGCGATGTCTACAATCGCTCTGCTTCAGCAGATGGAGCAAGGCAAATTTAAGCTGGATGATCGCGTCAACGATTATTTGACTGATTTCAAGATTCAGGGCGAAGACCCGCAACACCCGGTCACATTCCGCCATCTTTTGACTCACACTTCGGGTTTGCCGGCAGACTTCGGCGGATTTCCCGTTTGGGGCGACACGGTGCCGCCGTCGCTCGAAGATTATCTGCGCAAATCGCTAAAGGTCACCAAGCCGCCGGTGACCTCCGTCACCTATTCGAACATGGCATTCACCCTGGTCGCATATCTGGTGCAGAAGTTTTCCGGCGTGCCTTACAAACAATACATTCAGGAACACATTTTCATGCCGCTGGAGATGACCGGCACCGCGTTCGAGCCGCGTCCCGACATGGAAGAGCGTCTAGCTATTCCTTACGTTGTGGATGAAAAGACCGGAGCCCAGACAGGGACAGTGAGACTGAAAGCTTCGGTCTGGCCTGCGGGCATTGTCTATGGCACCGTGCTCAATCAAGCGAATTGGCTGATCGCGAACCTGAACGGCGGAGTCTTCAAAGACAAACGGATCATCAGCCAGGCGACTTTGGATCAGATGTTCACTCGTCAATACGACCAGTTTAAAGGGACGATCGAAGACATTTGGGGCAACGAAACCGCCGGGTTTGGATTGACCTGGTGGACGCAGGTGCGCGACGGCGATCGCTACATCGCCCACAGCGGCAGCGTTCCCGGTTACACGGCGTTCCTGCTCGGCAATCGCGATCGCAAGTTCGGTTTCGCGATCATGACGAACGGCAACCGTTCGCATCAGCATCTTTTCAAGTTGGCTGATCGCGCGATTGATTTGATGAAGAAGTACAGTAGCGCGGAGAAAGCAACGACGGCGAAACCGTAAGTAGAGTCTCTCGGTGGTGCTCCATCTGATTTCTATGCCTCTGTGGTGAGGTTTTTCTGGCGATTTGCCACAGAGACACGCCGAGGACCAGGCTACCCAGAGCAATCCAGAAATCCTTATCGATATGAGAGTTAACTTCCGAAACCTTGTCGTACTGACACTGCTCTTCGCACTGTCCGTCACGGTCGTCGCGCAACGACAGTCTCGCACTCGGTCACAATCGCGATCATTCGACGTAATCATCAGAAACGGTACCGTCTATGACGGTACGGGCCACCCGCCGGTGAAAGCCGACGTGGGAATCAAGAGCGATCGCATTGTCGCCGTTGGCAATCTGAGTCGCGGTATTGCGCCGACGATTGTTGATGCCAAAGGACTGGCCGTCGCGCCCGGTTTCATCAACATGCTCTCTCATTCTGAGTCCTCTTTGATTCGAGATCCTCGTTCACTCAGCGAAATTAAGCAGGGGGTCACGACCCAAATCTTTGGCGAACATTCGATGGGACCTCTCAACGAGCAGATGAAGCAGCGCCTGCGCGAAACCCAGGGCGATGTGAAATACGACATCGAGTGGACAACGCTCGCCGAATACCTCCGCTACCTGGAAAAGCGAGGCATTTCACAAAACGTCGCATCGTTTATCGGCGCGGCCACGATCCGCGAATATGTCATCGGCCTGGAAGACAAACCACCAACTCCTGAACAACTCAATCAGATGCGCGAGCTGGTGCGGCGCGAGATGGAAGCCGGCGCGCTGGGCGTCACGACTGCTCTGATTTATCCTCCGGCGTTTTTTGCGAAGACCGATGAGCTGATCGAGTTGTGCAAGGTCGCCGCAAAATACAAAGGCAAGTACACAACGCACATGCGCAGCGAAGGCAATCAGTTGATCGAAGCCGTGCAGGAAACTATTCGCATCAGCCGCGAAGCCGGACTGCCCGCCGAGATCTATCACCTCAAAGCATCAGGCGAAGCGAACTGGCCCAAGATGGATCAGGTAATCAAGATGATCGAAGATGCGCGCCGTCAGGGTCGGAAGATCACTGCCAACATGTACACCTATCCGGCCGGTGGAACGGGTCTCGACGCGTCAATGCCGCCGTGGGTCTTCGATGGCGGTCGCGAAGCCGCTTACAAGCGGCTTCAAGATCCAGCCACGCGAAAGAAGATTGCCGAGGCCATTCGCACTCCAACCAACGATTGGGAGAATCTCTACTTACTGGCGGGATCGCCTGATCGAATCTTGCTTGCAAGTTTCAGAACTGAAAAGCTGAAGCCACTCACGGGCAAGACTCTCGCCGAAGTCGCTAAGATGCGCGGCGAAGATCCGATCGAAACGATTATGGACCTGGTGCTGGAAGATCGTTCGCGCATCGGCACGATCTATTTCCTGATGAGCGAAGACAACATCAAGAAACAGATTCGCCGTCCCTGGGTCTCATTCGGCTCAGACGCGGCTTCGATCGCGCCCGAAGGCGTTTATCTGAGATCTTCGGCGCATCCGCGTGCCTACGGAAACTTCGCCCGCCTGCTCGGCAAGTACGTGCGCGAGGAAAAGGTGATCTCGCTCGCGGAAGCGGTGCGAAGACTGACCGGCCTGCCCGCAACGAATCTTGAATTGGATCACCGTGGCTTTCTCAAAGAAGGCATGTTTGCCGACGTCGTTGTCTTCGATCCGAAGACGATCGCCGATCGCGCCACGTTTGAAAATCCGCATCAGCTCTCGGTGGGCGTGAAGGACGTTTTTGTCAACGGCGTGCAGGTGCTCAAAGATGGCGAGCACACCGGCGCCAAACCCGGAAGGGCGCTCTGGGGTCCGGGCAAGATCAAATAGAAAGTGTTTACGGTAAAAATTGATTTTGACACTCGGAGGCTCTATGACGAGCAAAATACAATCCCTAACACGCCCTCTTCCAACCTTTATCCTGTTTCTCCTCTGCGTCCCGCTTTACGGCCAAACCACACAGCCGCCGGATCCGCCGCCAGGTTTCGACAAGATCGAAAAGATGGTTCCGATGCGCGACGGCGCGAAGCTACATACGATCATCTATGCACCAAAGTCGCACCGTGAAAAGCTGCCGATACTTTTCAATCGCACGCCCTACGGCATCGACAACATCTATCGCGCCCTTCCGGGATCGCTGGCCGAGCAGATTGAGGAAGGATATATCCTCGCCTTTCAGGACATTCGCGGTCGCTTTGAGTCCGAAGGACAGTTTGTCATGCAAAGGCCCCTGCGCAGCCCCGGCAATCCCAATGGAATCGATGAGGGCACCGACACCTACGACACGATCGACTGGATGATCAAAAATGTGCCGAACAATAATGGTCGCGTCGGAATGTACGGCACGTCCTATCCCGGCTGGCTGGTAGTGATGGCGGTGCTCGAACCGCATCCGGCACTGAAGGTAGTCACCGAATTAGCAACTCCGGCCGACATGTTCCTCGGCGACGACTTTCATCACAACGGCGCCTTTAGATTGAGCTACGGCTTTGAGTATTCCTTTGCGCTGGAATCTTCTAAGCTGACTTCAAACTTTAATTTCGATCGATTCGACACCTATCAATGGTATCTGCGACTCGGGCCGCTTTCCAACGCCGACGCGAAGTACTTTCATGGAAGGCTGCCGACCTGGAATAACTTTGTCTCGCACCCGAACTACGATCAATTCTGGCAGCAGCAGGCTCTAGTCAATCAGCTCAAGAAAGTGACAGTACCCATCATGCATGTCGCCGGATGGTGGGACCAGGAAGATTTCTACGGACCCGTCAAGGCATACGAGGTTTTGGAAAAGACCGACGCGAACCATTTGAACTATCTGGTTGCTGGTCCGTGGAACCACGGAGGATGGAATCGCGCGACCGGAGACAAGTTGGGAAACGTCGATTTTGAGGGTCCGGCCAGCCAATATTTTCGCGCAAACATCCTGCGTCCCTGGTTCGCTTATTATCTGAAAGACAAAGGAAAGCTCGAGCAAGCGGAAGCGTTGACTTTCGAAACCGGCTCGAATCGGTGGAGATCATTTGAAACATGGCCTCCGCGCGCGAACGTCACCCAGCGCAATCTTTACTTTCGCGCAAACGGGCAGCTCTCATACGATGCCCCACCATCACCTCAGGCCGAATTTGATAGCTACGTTTCAGACCCCGCGCATCCAGTTCCCTATCGGCAGCGGCCCATTGAACCAACCTACAATCCCGCAGATCAGGGCGGTTCGCGCTGGTCCACCTGGCTGGTTGAAGATCAGCGTTTTGTTGAGCATCGTCCGGACGTATTGACCTGGGAAACCGAGCCGTTGAAAGAAGACGTGGTAATCGCAGGTGACATCGTAGCGCATCTTTTCGCTTCGACTACCGGCACGGATAGCGACTGGGTCGTGAAGCTGATCGATGTTTATCCGGAAAGCTATCCCAAAGATCCGAAGATGTCGGGTTATCAGTTGATGATCGCTGACGAGATTCTGCGTGGCCGCTTCCGGCGTTCATTCGAAAAGCCGGAACCCATTCCCGCCACTCAAGTCGTGGAGTACGAAATCGATCTGCACACCAACAATCACGCCTTTCTTAAAGGCCATCGCATTATGGTGCAGGTGCAGAGCACCTGGTTTCCGGTCTACGATCGCAATCCGCAGAAATTTGTCCCGAACATTTTCCTCGCACGGGATTCGGATTACATCAAGGCGACGCAACGCATCTTTCGCTCGCGCCGCTATCCGTCGCGCATCAGCCTTCCTCTGTTGACGCGAGTCCGCGAAGCGGCCGTGAGCATAGAGCCTGGGGTGGAGCGCAGCGGAACCCCAGGAAAACGAGCGCGTTGAAGAGACAAAGCCCGCGGAGCGGCCGGTAGCGGGATCATCACCATGAATGCTTTGACCTCTAACTCTATCGGCCGCTACCGCGGGCTCTACTTTTATTTGTGGCTTTTGATCCTGGGGTTCCGCTGGCGCTCCACCCCAGGGCGGGGTCCCCAGCCGGGCAGCCCGGCTGGGGTGCGAGACTTTATGCTATCGGCTGCTCCGCAGACTGGATTCGATTCTCCCTCGCCCGACTTTTTGTGCAAAGCCGGGAGATGACGCAACGAGCAGAAGCCTCAAACTGTGAGTGTGTTCGCCTTTTCATGCGGTTGAAACTGAATTTCATAAAGCTTTGCATAGAGTCCTCCTTGCGCGAGCAATTCGTCATGTCTACCTTGCTCGATAATTCTACCGTTGTCGATGACGAAGATAATGTCGGCCCTCCTGACAGTCGATAACCTGTGCGCAATTACAATCGAGGTTCTACCCTGCATCAAGCGGTCCAGGGCTTCAAAAACCAGTTCCTCCGAGGCCGCATCCAGACCCGATGTTGGTTCGTCGAGGATCAGTATCGGAGCCCTGCGAATGATTGCGCGAGCGATGGCAATACGCTGTCGCTGTCCGCCGGAGAGTGTTACTCCGCGCTCGCCGACCATCGTGTCGTAATCCTCCGGCATTTTCACAATGAACTCGTCGGCATTGGCTTGCCTGGCCGCGGTGATAATCTCGTCACGTGAAGCCTCAGGTTTCCCATAGGCGATGTTCTGCCAGATGGGAGCATGGAAGAGCAGATTTTCTTGCAGAACGAAACTGATCTGGCGCCGCAAGGACTTTAGCTTATACGAGCGGACATCATTTTCGTCGATCTTTACCTCGCCTTTTATGGGATCGTAGAAGCGCGCAACCAAACTCGCGATAGTCGTCTTTCCTGCTCCCGTGGGACCGACGAGCGCAGCAACTTGTCCCGGCTCGATTTTGAAATTAACGTCCCTCAACGTCAGAAAATCTGCAGAATATCCAAACTCGACATGACTGAATTCGATTTTCCCCCTGAAGTCCGGCGCCGGACGGGCACCGGGTAGATTTCGCACCTCACGATCAGTCTCTACCACCTCTCGGATGCGCTCGTATCCAACTGAAGCCTTCGACATCGTGTCGGTCATCTTTGAAAGCTCGCGCATCGGTTTGAACATCTTGCCAAGATACAGTAGAAACACTAGTAACGAACCCGCGGTAATCTGACCTGCCAGCACTAGCCTTACTCCATACCAAAGGACAAGACAGGTTCCAACTGCGACAATCACCTCGACCACAGGCGCGAGTTTGGCTTTCAGGCTACGCGAGCGCAAAGCGGTCTCCACACTTTCAAGACTTTGCTGCTCGAATCTTTTCTGCTCATAGTCTTCGCGGGCGAATGCCTTGACGACGCGAATGGACGACAGCACTTCCTGAACGACCGAAACTACTTCGCCCTCTTTTTGCCGAACTGCGCGGGAAGCCCTTTTGATTCGTCTCGTGTAGCTATAGACCACAACAAAAAGCACGGGAGCTACCGACAGGGCGATCAAGGTAAAGCGCCAGTCCAGATAAAACATGATTACGAGCATACCAACAAGCGTAAGCGCGTTTACCAATATGCCCAGCAGCGCTTGAGAGATGAAATCTTGAATCGCATCGATGTCGCTCGTGACCCGGCTAATAAGATCGCCGGTCTTCTTTTGATCGTGATATGAAAGCGAGAGGCGTTGAATGTGGTGGTAAAGGGTCCTTCGAAGATCGTGCATGACCCATTGGCCGACAGACGTTGTCAAGTATTTCTCAGTGTAAGTGCTAACCGCTCCGACTACCGCAATCGCCACCACCGAGAACACCGCAAAGTACAAGATGGATGTTTTGTCTAAGCCGACCGTCGAACTGAGTATGCTTGACATCGACGCCGGCATCTTCTTTGAACCAAGCACATAATCGAAAACAACTTTTAGTGGCCACGGCTCAAGCAAATCTGTCAGGCTCTCACCGATTACCGCAATAAACGCAACCGCGAGGACTTTCCAATGCGGCCTCAGCAAGTAAGTGAGTTGTATCTTTCTTTTCTTCATACGCGACAACACTATAGCAGTTGATGCGCGCTTTGATTTCCACTACTGCCGTGACATTTTTGCCACGCTCGCTCGATTTTATTGGCCACTTAGCCAAAACAGCCACCGACGGCGGTGGCTGTAAGTCGTTAAAGTTAAATGGTGGAGCAGAAGGGGGATCGAAACCCTGGCCTCCGCAT
Organism: Pyrinomonadaceae bacterium; assembly: GCA_036560225.1. Taxonomy (GTDB): domain Bacteria; phylum Acidobacteriota; class Blastocatellia; order Pyrinomonadales; family Pyrinomonadaceae; genus PSRF01. Next base: position 7,321 of record DATBRN010000103.1, read on the forward strand.
TGCGAATTAGGCTACCGGCAAAAACCTACGTTATTGCCTTTTCAAAAGTTGCAGCCACCGAAGAAAATCGAGAGTTTTTACTTTCTTCCCATTCCTTACCATCGCGTATATTCGCGAGTCTTCGCGGGCGTATCAACGCTGATCCCCACGACACGAAGATCATAAAAAGAAGCCCTGCGAGAAGCAATACTCCAAGCGCTGCCGTCAAAGAGCTGAAGATTTTGCGAAGATACTCTTGTCAGGTTTGAAGGTTGGACTAACGGGCCCGGCGCCATGGCAGGCTCCACAGTGCGCGCACCGAGAGGATGACGGAGAAGAGCGCGGTCACGCCCATCGCGAGGAGTGTCCAGATGAAGAAGAAACCCCCGCTGCGGTTGGTCCCGAAGCCGACTCCCACCCCTCTCATGTGGATGACGGGGACGCCCATCAACAGGAGCGACGCGAGGAGGATGATGACATACCCCGATCGCCGTTCGGCGAGCACGAGCGTTCCGTACAGCCAGACGACGCAGATGACCACCGCAAAGAGGTTTGGAAGCCCTCCCGGTGACATCCCGCGATCGATGTCGTCCGCCAGGTGAAACGTGCCGAAGAGGATCGAGAGCAGGGACGCGATGGTTAACATCGAGCTGTGTTTCATTTGATTCATCCTTGTTGGGTTTGTGTGTGCCTCTCAGTGAGGCACATGATCGGTTGACAGTATTCGATCGGAGGTGCACGCCGAAGGCCGAGAAACAAAAGCACCAACGCAATCGCGAACAGGATCAGATTGACCCATAGAACATCACGCGTAATCGCCCGCCGTGAAAATACAAACGGGTGCTAAATCCCGCAACCAGGCTGAGGACAAAACCGGCCCAGATCTCCCAATTCAGTCTTTTCATGTATTTATGCTCATCACAGCAACCCAAGGTTCAGAGATTCCTAATCGGTGAGTTATTTCGATACCCACTCATTAAGCTTATTGCCGGAACAAAAACTCATGCGCGAGCATGTTGGTCGCGGTAACCGCGGCATCTCCGGGAACAACAAATTTGGAGCCAGCGAACATTGCCGGCCCAAACGCAAAGTCCATCAAATAAAAGACACCGGCCATCCTCGCCATGAAACGCGGCGACGTTTCTGCCATTCGTTTGGTCCTTTCAGCTGCGCTCATATTCGTTCTCCTTATGCGGGCGATTGAAAAGTTATTACTACTTTTCCTCGAGCGTGCCCTTCCTCCAAATAACGGATGGCGTCAGGGACCTCACTCAAGCTGTAACACCTGTCGATGACCGGTGTGACCTTTCCGGCCTCTATGAGCTCGCCCAGAATGGCCAGATCCTCTTTGCTGATTTTCGCCATCAACGTGACGACCTTCTGGCTCACAAAGCGTGACATTAAAAGCTTTGTGATCTGATGAGCCAGGAGACGGACCATCGACCCACCCAGGCCGACGATGCCGGCCCCGATATATGTCCCCTTCGGATTTAGGACGCGCCTGCGCGCTGAGAATGAATGATTCGCCACGAGGTCGAAAATCAGGTCGTAGTGTTGTCCACTTTTCGTGAAATCCTCTCGGGTGTAATCAAAGACGCGATCCGCTCCGATGGATCGGACCATTTCAACGTTCCTCGTACTGCAAACGCCCGTAACTTCCGCGCCGTACGACTTGGCGATCTGCACGGCGAAGGTGCCCACGCCTCCCGCCGCACCGTTAATCAAGACCTTCTGCCCCGGTTGAATCTTTCCCTTGCGAAGACCCTGCAAGGCGGTGAGTCCCGCCAAGGGTACAGAAGCGGCTTCCTCAAACGACGCGTTATCCGGTTTCATGGCCAATGCCGATGCTGAAGCACACGCATACTCGGCAAAGGCCCCGCCGCACAAGCCGAAGACCGCGTCGCCCGGCTTGAACTGCGTTACGTTACTGCCGACCGCTTCGACCGGGCCCGCCACATCACGCCCGGGCCGATTGATCTTTGATTTGCTGATCGCGAACAGTATGCGACGCAGGAACGGATGTCTCGATAAGCCGGAGTCAAGTGGATTGACGGAAGCGGCGCGGACTTTGATCAAAACTTCATCGTCCCCAGGAGTCGGCCTTTCAATCTCTTCCAACTTGAGAATATCGGGCGAACCACGGTTGGAATAGACGATTGCTTTCATGTGGAACTGCGGTCACGGTCTATCACGGTCTTCCCGATAACCCTTACTACGAAATACGCTCCGTCATTCTGTGCGCGTAAGGACGAATTGCCCGACCATCGGCTTATTTCCGGGAAGCATGTAAGTCGCCGCCTCGGAGTGATGGTTGGCGTCGATCATGGTGAACACCATATGGTTCATCATACCTTTTTGCGTGCTGCCAGAAACGTCGAGGAAATCGAATTCCACCGTCTTACCATCCGGCGAGATCTTGCCAACCATGCGAGGCCGATTTCCTGCATCACAATAATGGGTCAGGAGCAAGCGATCTCCATCCACATAAAACATGGTGATCGGATTGTCGGGTCTGCCAGGCCCAGTCGCCTCATGCAGGATTGCGTTACCACTGGAAGTCACGCGAATTGTGATGTGCGTGGACAGGCCCATAATACTGCCCTCCCAGGAACCCGCCAGAGTCTTAAGTTTCTCAAACGCCTTTTGTGCGTCGGACTGTGGGCCAGACGTGTTCGGCATCGGCATCTCCTGCGGCAACACGACGGCGGCCGCCGCAACCAGGATGATTAGAAGTGTCAGTGTTCGCATTGGTTCTCCTTTTTCTTCAAGGGTTAATACGCGTAAACTATCCATGGCGGAAACCAATGAACATGACGCGACGTATCAAGAACATGACCGTAGGTTGCAAGGACCAAGCAACAGATGCCTAACCCGACGATTTCTGCCGGCTATCCCAAAGCTCTTCTGGATTTTGCCGTCTCGAGAGGCGCCGATCGCCAGATGTTGATCGAGCGATCGCGTATCCGTCCCGATGATCTTGAGGATCAGGACAACCGCATCCCGCTGGCGAATTACATGGTCTTGCTGAAAGCGGGTATCGAGTTGTGCAACGAACCAGCTCTCCCACTGCTCTTCGGCGAGGCGGTCAAACTGCAGGACATCTCGATCGTGGGGCTGATCGGCGTGGCCTTTGACAACGTGGAGTCACTGCGCCGGCAAGTGAACCGCTATGCACCTCTGACGCTCGATGCGGACGACGGTGGAACCGCAGACGCAGCTGAGTTCGTCCGTGAAAATGGGGATGTCTGGTTGAAATCCACATCGGAGATCTACAGAGCTAATCCGCTGCTGACGGAAGCCGCCTTCGCGCGCAGTGTCTGTGGCGCCCGGGCGATGCAGGCGTCGCTGTTGGCGTCTATGCCCAACTTGGCGAACCTGTCGTTTCCGAAAGCTATCCGCTTCACTCACGCAGAGCCGAGCTACCGCGCCGAATACGACCGCATCTTCGGCGTGCCGCTATTCTTCGAAAGCCACATGAACGCCTTCCTGATCGATGAAGCATTCCTGAACATGAAGCTGCCGCGCACGAATCCATATCTTTCAGAGATAATGAGCGCTCGTGCGGACGAACTGCTGAAGAGTCTGGAGATGTCGAAAACCATGAGGGGCCGCGTCGAGAACCTATTGATCCCCATACTGCACACTGGTGAGGCGAGCATGGACATGATCGCCGTCAAATTGGGTCTCAGTCGTCAGACTCTTTTTCGCAAGTTGAAGGCGGAGGGCATCACCTTCGAGAAGGTTTTGGATGAATTGCGTCACAAGCTGGCGCTCCACTACTTGAATGGAAAAAAAATCCCAGTGAATCAGACGGCCTATTTGGTAGGATTCTCGGAGCCGGCTGCGTTCTCGCGCGCGTTCAAGCGTTGGACCGGATCCAGCCCACGCATTTACACCAGGGTAGAGAATTAGCCCCGTTCCCCGTAAATGCTTTTGCGGCTAATTGCCCGAGCAGATGGGACCTCGAAGCCACGAGCTCTGCGTTGCGAATTAGACTCTCGGCAAAAACCTAAATTATTGCCTTTTCGGAAGTTGCAGCCACGAAAGAAAAATCAGGGTTTTCCTGTTCTTTCCACTTCCTCACCATCGCGTATATGCCGCGTGCAGTTATTTTTGGCCACGTATTGGCCACTTGGAATCCTAAAAACTTAGGAACCTCTCAGGTGCCTCGGTAATGATTAGGCCCGCCGATGCGCGCTGTTGGTGCTACTCACTGTGGCTAGTCCCGTTGCCACCGTACTGTTATGCGCTAATATGGCGAACAACAGCTTCGCCGAGCACGTTAAACTTAGGTGGGAAGCGGCAGATATGCTTACTCTACTCAAACTGGAAGTCGAAAAGTTGCTTCGCGCGAAAAGCTTTTACCTCTCATTCGTTGTTCTAATAGCATTTGTTGCGTTGATGCTTTGGGGTTTCTACACCTATGCCGCCCGCAAGACGGGTGGTGAGGCCGTTGAGCAGTTCAAATATACATACGAATCGAAACAATACTTCAACGGACTGACTTTCTCGCTCTACTCATTGCTTTTTTCCTTCACCTTACTGCTGCCTATTTTCGTGTCCATGACAGCTGGCTCGCAGATCGCAGGTGAGGCACGCACCGGCACGCTGCGGATGATCTGTGCACGTCCAATCTCGCGCGCGTCGCTGATCCTTTCGAAGTTTCTGGTGACCGCACTCCACGCGGGCCTTCTCTTGACGTTCTTTATCGGCTTGAATTTGGTCATTGGCTTGATCTTCGTCGGTTGGGGCAACCTGGAACTCTATCCCGGTCCGCTTAATCTCGTGGATGCGCCAGGGAAGATCATGCGCGATGATGCACTGATGCGGTTTGGCTACGCCGCACTATCAGGTACCTGGGCCCTTCTCGTTATTGCCGCCCTCGCGCTGCTTTGTTCAGTTGTGTTTGATTCCCCGGTACAGGCAATCGTCATGACCATCGCGGCCTATCTAACTCTCTACATTGTTGGGCGAGTAGAGTTCTTCGAGCATTTGCGGCCTTACTTTTTTACCACCGACATGGACTTCTGGCGCGACGTGTTCAAGCCGGATATTCCCTGGCAGAGTCTGTGGCACTACGCATGTGTCTGCGGCGCGTACACAACCGGGTTATTGCTGACCACAGTGGTTATTTTCGAGCGTAAGGATATTGTTACGTGATATGTGGGTGAAATTGATCCTGCTGCTGCTGTTTTGTCTGATGATTCTGGGCGCCGTTCACTTCGCGCAGCCGCCTGAGACCGAGAAGCTGAGTTCATCAGCTAACGAAATTCGTTCGCTTCGTCTGCTCACCTGGAACATCGGTTATGCCGAACTCGAAGATGACACACGCGCGCATGACAAAGACTTGCCCGCAGTTGCGGAAGTGATCTTACGGCAAGATCCTGATGCAGTTGCACTCCAGGAATTGACGGGCAACGCACAATTAAAGATTTTGCTCGGGCTGTTACATGGGAAATATCGTGGCGCAGTTGCGCAGCAAGGCAAAGGAGATCGCTTCGAGGCTGTACTGGTTAAAGATGCCAGTGCGAGATTCATTCCCGTGGCGGTTGGTGCTCGTTACGCTCTTGGAGCTTCATTCCAACCGCGCGAGGAGACACAGCAAGTGCTGCTATTGAGCGCCCACGCTGATGCATTCAACGCTGCTCAGCGAAGGACCTACACCGAAGCATTGATAGATTGGGCCCAAGCTCAAGCGCAATCGTCTGAGGTTTTCATCGCCGGTGATTTCAACTTTGAACTCAAAGCTGCCAATGAGACAAATCTTTATACTGACAACTTGAAACACGATAGTGAATCGTACAGCCATATCCTGCGCCACTTTCGCGATCTGGGACGCGCAGCCGGCGATACGGCAATCAACGATCGCCGCATCGATTATATTTTTGGTCCACCTACACTCGAACAAGTCGGACGAGTCGAAGTTTTGCGTGATGCTGCGGTTGGCCGCATGGACCACTGGCCGTTGTTAGTGGAGGTAGGCCTTTAATAGTTTTGAACTTCAATGTCAGACGTAGCTCTACAAACCGAAGACTTGACGAAGAGTTTTGGCGCCCGCACAGCGGTTGATCGCCTGACAATACGTGTAGACAGAGGTGACATCTATGGTTTTCTCGGTCCAAACGGGGCGGGGAAATCAACCACGCTGAGGATGTTGTTGGGTTTGGTAAAGCCTACATCCGGCGTGATCAAATTTCCAGTACGCGCTTCGAGTTGGGAGTACCTGCGGGCACGCTCGCGCATAGGAGCCATCATCGAGACACCAGCGTTCTACGAAAACTTTTCTGGGCGCAGGAATTTACAACTGCTTGCTTCCTTATCCGGCGGCGTCCAAATGAAGCGCGTGGAACAGGTGCTCGAAATGGTAGACTTGCGCGACCGCGCGCGCGATCCAGTGAAGGTTTATTCATACGGCATGAGGCAACGTCTCGGAATTGCACAAGCGCTCTTACCAACCCCGGAGCTTATCATTCTCGACGAGCCTACCAATGGTCTCGATCCACAAGGAATACAAGAAACGCGAGAGCTGATTCGACGTCTTCGAGATAACTTCAGGTTGACCGTATTGCTCTCTAGTCATCTACTCACAGAGATTGAACAACTTTGCAATCGCGTTGGTATCATTCACGAAGGACGTCTGCTTTATGAAGGCGTGCCGGATGCACTGGTACGACCCACCAGCCTATACAAAGTTCGAGTCGACGACTTGTCCGGTGCCTTTGAGTTACTGACCAGAGAACCTCGTGTGGCGGTCAGCCGAAATGGCGATTCGTGTTTGCGGATTGATGCGGACGCGGAAGGCATCTCTGCCGTGAACGTTCTGTTAGTCCGTAATGGAATCAAGGTCTATGAGTTAAGCCCGGCCCAGGAAAGTTTGGAAGAAGCATTCCTTCGTCTGACCAAAACCGTTGCTGCGCCGCACAGCAAGTAGAATGCGGAAAGGAAAGGATGATCTCGTTTTTACCCGACAGGAGGACGAATGAGTAGTTCACTGAACAGCAAAGATTCGATTGAATCGCGGAACGAGCGTGCCCAAGTTGCGCTGACCATTCTCCGGTTAGGACTGGGAAGTCTTTTTACTTCGGTGTTCTTTGAGAATCTTGGAAAGGGTCTTTATAGCTCCGCAGGTTATTCCGGGTTGATTAATTACTACATCGAAAAAGGCCACGCGCCACAACTACTGAAAAGCGTTATGGCATTGATGGCGAGTCACGCTAACATTGCCGGTCCAATGCAGGGACTGACTGAAATCACGTTTGGGGTGCTTCTATTGATCGGACTCTTGACCCGGCCAGTAGCACTCGCGGCTTTTCTGTTTCTGAGCACGCTCTGGATGGCTGAATGGGGCACCGCCTGGATCTGGGAACTATTGATACCCATGATCGTCGCATTAGCACTGATGATTGGAGCGGCGGGACGCAAATGGGGAATCGACGCATTATTAGCGAGTCGTTATCCGCGATCCCTGCTTTGGTAGAACGTGTGTGACGCTTTTAGACATCTCGCTCAACGTCTTTGTATCGCGATGCGCGCCAGTGTTATGAGAATGCGAGTCGCCGCCAATACCGAGCCTCGCACTGTGCCAGCGATTTTTGAATGACCTCCCGCGCGTAGTCGATAGTCTACAGGCACTTCTATTGTGCGCACATGCGCCCGAGCCGCGCGCATCTGCATCTCCAATGGCCATCCATAAGTCTGTTCGCGCAGGCCGAGGCTGTCTAACGTTTCGCGACGAATCGCGCGAAAGGGTCCCATGTCGGTGGAGCGAACGCCGTATAAAATCCTGAGAATAAACCCGATCATGTATCCCGCCAGGATTTGGTGAAAGTTCAAGCTGCCGGCTTCGCGATTGCCCCGGGTGCGCGACCCAATTACAAAATCGCTTTTTCCTTCCAGGATCGGTGTGACGAGTCGGTCCATCATTTCCGGACAATCGCTGCCGTCGCCATCGAGAAATACTACGATCTCACATTTAGGCGAGACTGAACGCAGTCCTGCACGAAACGCGCGTCCATATCCAGGAATGGGTTCCTTCACCACCTGAGCACCAGCCGCGGTCGCAATCTCAGCGGTCCGGTCCTTGCTGCCGTTGTCCACCACGAGAATCTCGTCTGCCAGATTTTTTGGAACGGAGTTGATGACCCTGGCGATCGCTTCTTCTTCGTTCAGGGCAGCGATGATCACTGAGATAAATGACTTTGGTTTTTCGCTACTCATGTGCCAAATGAATAGTGGGTTTCCGACGCAATCCGATCGCTATCAAGGCGAGAATTAAGAAGGGCGCAAAGATAAATGTCTTTAACATAAAGACTCGGTCGGGAGTGTCATTAAGCCAAGTCAAATAGAGCAGGAAACTCGCGAGAGTTAGATAAAAAACCGGAATGGATGGAATGAAGCATAAGAAGAGTATCAGCCACGAGAAATACCAGGAAAAATGGGGAGCAAGGAGAACCATGAACACAGAAGCGATGATCAAGCCATTTCGTAAATAGCGAACATCATCGCTTCGTTGATCTTGCATTAGCCACACAGACAAGATGCCGAGTACACCAACCGCAAAAATGAGATAGGCTGAACTTGGCACATGTGCGCTCAACAGTTGACGGGCAACGGTGAGAAGAAAAAATTGCTCTCCGCTTACCATGCCTCGTTCATTCGCATAACCTGGTAAAAAACCGAGCACTCCCACTGGGCCGACGCTGAGATACGGCAAATACGCGATAAGTATCGTAGCAACAAATGCGACCGGGATCTTCCAGCTCCGCCGCATATAGACGGCCGGGAATAACACCGCCGGAAAAAGCTTCACACATGTAGCGCACGCGAGCAAAAACCCAGTTAAGGTTTCGCCATGCTTGCGACGGGCTAGCAGGGCCAGCGCAATAAATGCGATCGCCAGCGCATCCACGTGCCCGCTGCCTGCAAACTCCCAAACCGCCAGAGGATGCCAGGCATAGATCAAGACTCGTTGCCTGGCGAATCCAAATGAAATAAGCAACTGAACGAGTGCCCAAACTGCGATAGTTTCGCACCCGACCATGACAGCTTTCATCCACGTCACGGATTCGCTAAAACGAGTTATTAAAAGGAAGGCACCTTCAGCGAACGGTGGATATATGGTGTGCGCATAATCGCGCCTGTTGATGTTTGGGTAGATCTTCTCGTCGCGAAGTTCAGCGAGTGATTCGTCGGCCGGAATATACCGATAAGGATTTATACCCGCTGCCTGCACTCGGCCATCCCAGACATAGCGATAGATGTCGTCGGATAAATAGGGCGGGAAGAAAATTATGCTCAAGCGGAAAAGTGCTGCGAAGATTAATCCAAGCACTAGTAGGGGACGCGAGTCTCTGCTACGTAAGCTAAGCCAGGCAGCAGCAAGATAGATGACTATTTGAACGACGACGAGTTTGAGAAACCAAGCGATATCTGCAACGCCTTTGGAGTGAACGGCAATGCAATACAACGCCAGCATTGCGACACCAAGTACGCTAAGCGTCACAGTCCATTTGGTAGTTACAGACCTGGACGCCGCGGGCGACTGTTCGCTCATATCAGCATTCTGCCAGAAAGTTTAGGACAGATACGTTGCAGTCCTTCAGTTTTAATAATCGATTCCAGAAAGGCACGGGTGTGAGGCGCGGGATAAGCCCCGTCTAAAAACGGTGTGAGGAACAGCTCTTCACAGAGTCGATTGAGTGTTTCTGCATCGTCAACATCGTACCAGGGCGGTAGCAATTCAACCGGTAGATCGATTTCTGCTGCGCGTTCTTTTGTGCGAGCGAGCACGTCCGAGGTGCTCCAGGCAATTTCATTAAAAAGATTCCGGTGCGCGTGCTTCAAGCCAATTAGATAGTAGCCACCGTCTTCCGCGGCTCCAAGCACCACCCGATCACCGTCGGTCGCAAGCGACTCAATGGCTCGAATCAGGAACGATCTCGGTAGAGTTGGACTATCTGAATTGATGAGACAGACGGCACCGTAACCCTGTCTCAGAAGATCGTCAGTGGCATTGCAGAGACGCTCGCCCAGAGATGTACCGCGCTGGACCAACAACTTGAATCCTTTAGGTAAGACACCATCAAACGCGGACTCCGAACCAGTTGGCGTGTAGACTACCAGGCCTGATGCTGCCTTTGTCTCACTAACGCTCTTGATGTTCGCGGCCATGTCACGGAGAAAGCAGACATTGAGTGCGGCGGCCTGTTGCGCCTTCAAAGGCGGCACCAGCCGTGTTTTCACCTCGCCCGCAAAAGGTGCCTTGGCCATCAGTCCGAGCGCACAAACGCGTGTCGATATCGTAGAGTGTGTCATTTGCGATACGTTTTGTGTCTGACCAGAAACCCACCGAGTATACGCGCAGTTCGCCAGAAACGGTTTGACCCTCCGCACATACTCGGCGACAATCCTGATTCGTTCCACCAGATTGCCGATGATAGGTGTGATCATGACTCATGAGGCGGCCGTTTTGAAAGCCAGCGAGATCGCCAGTCGCGTGCTGGCACCATCCGCTGGGCAGAACGACACGGCGGGCCGATTCTCTACCGAAGCTGTCCAGTCGCTTGGTGAGTCTGGACTGCTTGGGTTGTTGCTACCCGAGGATCTTGGCGGTTCAGGGTTAGGTCCCCGCACGTTTGCCGTTGTGACGGCGTCGCTCGCCGAGGCAGACGCTTCGGTCGCCATGGTTTATCTCATGCACATCCTCGCGACCGCGACTATGTCGGCAGCGCGCCCAAGCTCTGCCAGAGCACTCACGCCCATACTGCAGGAGATTGCTGCGGGCCGCCACTTATCCACTCTCGCTTTTAGTGAAGCCGGCTCGCGCAGTCATTTCTGGGCACCCATCTCGCGTGCACATCGGAATGGTGACGGCGTGCGCATAAGTGCCAAGAAATCGTGGGTAACGAGCGCGGGTCATGCGCAGAGCTATGTCGTTTCTGCACTTGCCCCTGAGGGGACGGGACCTACGGATTCAACCCTCTATCTTCTGACGGCGGGCACACGCGGTCTGTCAGTTGCGGGGCCCTGGGACGGTTTGGGACTTCGGGCCAACGCCTCTGCGCCGGTTGCGCTCGACGACTGCCAAGTCCCATCCGATTTTCAGCTTACTGACGACGCCGCCGGGTTTCCCGTCATGCTAAACGTGGTGCTCCCTCTGTTTAATTTAGGGACAGCAGCAGTCGCCTTGGGATTGTGCCGAGCGGCAGTCACTGGAACCACGTCGCACCTCAAGACCGCGAAATTCGAGCATCTCGGCCAAAGCCTTGGCGAGAGCTTGCCTACCCTACGCGCGCAGCTGGCGGCAATGCAGATCGAGACCGATGGGCTCTCGGCGCGCATCGACGATTTGATCGATCATCTTGAAAAGCCGCGCGAGACCACGATGCTGCGCGTGCTTGAAACCAAGGCCGCTGCAGGTGAGGTCGCTATCAGCGTTACCTCAGCAGCAATGCGGGTCTGCGGCGGCGCGGCGTTCTCAAAGCACTTGAGCATAGAACGCCTGTTCCGCGATGCGCACGCGGGATCTGTCATGGCACCGACGGGTGATGTTCTGCGCGAGTTCATCGGGAAGTCGCTGTTGGGAATGCCACTCTTCTGAGATCAGTGGCCCACGAAAACAGAGAGAGAGTGTTTTTGTGAACGCCGCTGAGGGGAAGCGCGGAGGTCTATGAACAAAACAATCTGGGTTGGAGCCGTTGCATACGATCCGAAAGTGGTTACGATTTGGGAGGGAATGCGAAGCTATTTTCACGATGAAGCGCATCTTCCTGTCGAGATCGTACTCTTCCAAAGCTACGAGGCGCAGGTGCTCGCGTTGCTGGCTCGAGCGGGCGACGCTGTACCACGTATCGATATCGCTTGGAACACAAATCTTGCCTATCTGCAGGCCGATGAGTGGAGTGGCCATGCCTGTCGTGCGATCGCTATGCGGGACACCGATCTCGGCTGGAGCACCAAAATCGTAGCGGTCACCGAAGGTCCTATTTCCACGCTCGCGGATTTGAAAAATCGTACGCTCGCGCTTGGCAGCCGAGACAGCGGACACGCAGCGATTCTTCCCGTTCACTTTTTAGAGCAGCAAGGTATGTACGAGGGAAGGGACTACCAAACGTTGCGCTTCGACAACGACGTAGGCAAACATGGTGATACTGGGACAAGCGAAGTGGAAGTGTTGCGCGCCGTCCTCGACGGGCGAGCGGACGCTGGCGCTATCGGCAGCCCCTTTTGGAACTCTGTGCGCAACGAGCATCTGGTGCCCGAAGGCGGCCTTCGCGAGATATGGTCCTCTCCGGCCTACAATCATTGCATGTTCACGGCGAGGCCTGACCTTGATCGCGAACAAGAGAACCGATTTGTCGAAGCGCTCTTAGCCATGAGCTACGACAATCCGGTTCATCGCTCGATACTCGAGGCTGAAGGGTTGCAGCGTTGGCTAACGCCTCACGTCGATGGTTACGCTGCCTTGAGGCAAGCCGCGGGCCAACAGGGATTCTTCAAGCAGGTATTTGCGAAGTCGGCCTAAGAAGATCAGGCGAGCTCGAGCTTAAACCAATCCCGTTTTCGCCGGCAACTTGGACAACGTTCATGCGCAGTTGAAGATTCTCGCCAGCTTATTCCCGTGTTCGCGTTCGCGCTCGAAGGCGCGGCGGACGGCAGCGAATGACTCGGAGAGAGGAAAAATATCGCGCGTAACAAGTAGGTCGTTATCTTCCGCCCCGACCGGATGCCAGTAAACACCCTCAGAAGTAATCGTGACTTCCGGTAATAAATCGGTGCGAGTAACAGCAACACCTTTGCTGGCAGCACCTCGCAACGCGATCCGGCGTATGACTCGGTCTTCTTCCTTAGTCTTCTCCTCATCGAGGAATTGACGGAACTCTTCGGCCTCGGCATCGGTCGAAACAGTCGCTGCCAGTCGTACTCGAAACCCCAGTGCACGAGCGCGCTGAATACCTTCTCGTGTTCGCGCCCATGTTCCGGGTCCGCGATGGCGGTCGTGCCGGTCTGGCGTCGCGCTGTCCAAACTGATTTGCATGACAATTCGATCGCGCGGCAACGCTCGCAAGCTTTCCACGCGACGTCCCGTAAACAACATTCCGTTGGTCAGCACTGTGGTCGGAGCGGCTGCAGCGCAAGAAATCAAAATCTCGCCTATATCTTCGAGCAGAAACGGCTCGCCTCCGGTGACGAAGATCTCCTTCACTCCAAGCTCCGCCGCTTCGCGAGCGATCCGTTGTACACGTGCGAGCCCAAGTTCTCGTCGGGGCGCAGCCGGCGAGGAACGCACACAACAATAGTCGCAACGCAGGTTGCAGTCGAAATTCGTGTAGAGCCAAAGCCGCGAGCCCACCGGCCGATTGCCTTCGGCAGACACCCCAACAGTGCCAAAGCGGAAAACCCACCGCATCCGGCCTTTTTCGACCGTAGTTTCTAGCAGTGCATTCCCGGTGAATCGGCACCACGTTTCCAACTCCGGTCCAATGAACTCTTCGTCACCGACCACGGCGATCAGAGCGCCTGGGCGGCTGCGGCGAAGCACGGAGATCAACTCCGGCAAGAGGCCAGACGCGAAAGTCTTTCGGCCAATGTCCAGATCGATGTCAGCCTTCATCAGATTGGGGCCTTTTACAGCTCCGAGAGCACTCTGGGGACAGCTTCGTCCTGCGCGAGTCTGTTCTGGCGAGGGACTTAGAAACGACGCACTAATTTATATGTGAAACACGAACGAACCTTTCCAACGTTCATTGCGCGTTTATCCAGTTTTCTGACCCCGTCACTTTAACCGACACATCCGAAATAAAAATCCGCACCGGGTTTCCGTCCGCCGTACCCTGGTGGTCCGTCGAGATAAGGAGAGGACCAGCTTTCTTGTAGCCCTCCCACGTTGCGGTGACGACGCTCGGCTTCTTGGGGCCGCCGCGATGGTAAACGAATTGCTCCACGCGGTTGTCTTTGCCGACGTAGAGGTCCCAGGTGTCGCCGGGCGTGTAACCGCCTTCCGACGGATACTTCACCGTGACCAGCTCGGCCGAGCCGTCACCCACTGGCAGTTTATGCATACCTTGATCGGTCACGGTGGCGCTTGTGTCCCAGTAAGCATGGAAGGGGAAGAGAAGCCAATAGTTATCGTTGATGAAACTCGGGTCGACCTCGTTCTTCACGGCTTCGGGCTGGCTGCTGAGCTCGGAGCGCATGTAGGTAACCTTGACCGGCTTCCCGTCTTTATCCTTCCCCTCGTAGGAGACCTTGTTGGTCTTGGGCTCCCAAACCCACGAACGGGAGGCATTCACTCCGGGGATTTGAAAGTTGAAGGTGTAGCGGATCGCTTCAATTTGTCCGAACGAATCAAGGCCATAGGTCTTGGCAATCTGTTCGCGAGCGGAGCCAGAGGTCTTGGCAACCTGTTCGGAAACGGACGGGCGCTTCTGCGAGCAGGAGGTTGCAGCAATGACCAGCACGCCAAAAGCCAGGAAACGGATCGTCTTTGAACGGTCCAACTTTGTCATGGAGTCCTCCTCCTCAGTGCACTGAAATGAATGTCGTGTTGGATGACACCCAAAACGCTCCGATACACAAATCGCGTGTAATGCGGATGGTTTCACTCTAGCCGGTCCGCTGAGTTGCACCGCGGCGAATCGTGTGATCCGGAGCAAAGCGATAATTGCCGCAGCTACTTGCCACAGATCCGTGTCCGACAGGACAATCCAAGCAGGAACCAACCACGGCCGTCCAGTGTGCGCACATGCCAAAGATAATAAGTAGCGATGATGGTGAATGTCCAGATGATGATCGGCAGCGTTGGCGAATTGGATCAAGTTAACGGCACGGTGCTAACTTGTTGGAGTGTGAGTTGATTGGTGGAGCAGAGGGATCGAACCCCTGACCTCCGCATTGCGAACGGCAAACTTGGCCTTTTCATCGACCATATTTTGAGCCTTGAAAACTCGACAGATTTCCCAAAAACCTTAACAAAAACGCAGCCGCGAACAAGAAATCGACTACTACAAATTACGACCTTCAAAGACGGGTTTTGCTGAATTTTGGCAACTAGTTGGCAACGGAAAATTCTCTGAACGCAAGCGCTCGCACTCAGCAATGGCCTGCTTTAACTCGGCTTTGAGGATGTCATTGCCTTGCATGCCGCAGGTCAGGAATGCGAAGAACACTGCCGCCGCAAATCATGATGATCGTCTAATATTTTCTAAGGTCATGCGGCGACGCTTTCGCCGATCAGCACTTCGGCAGGTATTCCCAGCCCTTCGTGTAGACGACGGATCATCGGCAGGGTGAGTGACCGCTTGTGATTGAGCACCTCTGCTACTCGTGCTCTGCTTCCAATGAATGGCTCAAGGTCACGCCGGGAAAGACCGCGATGCTCCATCGCAAACAAAATAGCCTCGCCCGGATCAGGCGAACCAATGGGCCAGTGCTTTTCTTCCCACTCCTTCGCTAAAAACAGATTTCCACTAGCCACGTCACAACGGCGTCACAAGTGAAAAATGAGTAAAGTGAATCTGCGGCTGTAAGTAATTGAAAGCGGTGGGATTATTGGTGGAGCAGAGGGGATCGAACCCCTGGCCGACTATAAAGTTAGCGCCATCGCAAGAACTCCAAATCTCATGGGTTAGGACGGTGATAGGAGTACTTTAATGGCCTCCTTGCTTTCGCAAAGCTTAAAGGCTTCTTGCCAACGTTCAAGCGGCATCTTGTGGCTAATAAGATCCGATAGGCTGACCGACTTTTGTGCGAGAACCTTGAGCAGGCGATCCCAGGTCGCGGCTGTGTAACCTACTGACCCCACCACTCGCAGCTGTTTATAGAAAATTTGATCAAAGTCGACCGTGACCTCACGACCAAAAATCCCGACCTGGGTGTATTGGCCGAGAGGCTTCAGCACCCGCAAGCAGTTGGCCGCCGAAGCGGTCGCGCCGGCACACTCAAACACCACATCGATCCCAGTACCTCCCGTCTCTTCCGCAACCACAGCTGATAAGTCCAGCTCGCTCACGTTAACGACGGCAGCGGCGCCGAGCGTCCGGGCTTTTTCAAGTCGCAGCTTGTCTTCGTGCGTACCGGCGACAATAGTCTTGATTCCTTCCGCGAGCAGAACTTTCAGACAAAGCAAACCAATCGGCCCCGGTCCCGATATCAAAGCTATGTCGCCGAGCCTCACATTTGTTTGCTGTAACACAGCCTGAACTGCGGCAGCGAACGGCTCGCATAGAGCGGCCTCCGCTAGCGAGAGGCCTGTAGGGATCTCATATGCCTGATCGCTGCGAACGACCACGTATTTAGCGAAGGCTCCGTTGACGCCGTGGCCCATTCCCCGCCTCGCCGAACAGAACATGAAGGAACCCATCCGGCAATAAGGACAGCGGCCACATGTGACCGCCGTGGCCGGCAATACCGTGGCGTTATCATCGGGCTTCAGGTGGCGGACCTTCCTGCCAACTTCGACCACCCTTCCTGAGAACTCATGACCAAGGATCACTGGCGGATAATTCCTGAAAGTGTCTTCATACACGTGAAGGTCTGTACCGCACACCCCGCAATAACTGACCTCGATTTTGATCTGCTCGTCTCCACAGCCGGGCTCTTCCACATCCTGCAACTCGACATTCCCAAAGCCGCGCTCATATTTGACTAGAGCTTTCAAGTCAATTCTCCTGTTATTGGTGTCGAATCCAGAATGCGGGACCGGCTAGTATAGTTTAACTGTGACCAGTAAATCATTTTCGAGTATTCATCTGCAATCAACATGATTGTTGTTTGAACGTGATGAAGAAGTTACTGGACAAACGGTAGGCAGTACAGTTTAATCGCAGCCCATATAACTCTTATTCCGGCGGGGTCTGGTTATGTTCATTGCGGTTAAGTCTGGAAGATCGATCTCGGTCATCGCCATTAGTATCGCGGTGAGTTTCACTATTAATCTCTGCGGGAGCCTGAAGGCTTTTGCTCAAGAGCCAATCGATAGCGTCAATCCAATGATCGGCACCACCGGTCCGACCGAAAACGATTACGGTGGGATGATCCCAGGAGTTGCTACACCTTTCGGCATGACGCACTGGACGGCCATGACTCGTGAGAACAAGATCAGTGTCTGTCCATACAACTATAAGGACACGGCGATACATGGATTTCTGGGAACTCACCAACCGGCGATCTGGATGGGCGACTATGGCCAGGTTAGTTTGATGGTGATAAGCAGTGAGCTCAAGATCGCGGGGAAGTTGCCGTTTCGCCATGCGGATGAAATTTCCACGCCCTACTACTACGCCGTCAAGATGGATGACGCGGGCAAACCGCTCAGGGCGGAGTTAACCGCAACGACCCGCGCCGCGTTCTTAAGATTTACGTTTCCGGCTTCGCAGGCTTCTCACATCGTTGTTACTGCCAGTCGTTCTGAGCAGTTCCGCGGCTCTATCCAAATCAACCCGCAGGCTCAGGAAATCACTGGCTACAACCCCGATCGGCAGTCTTCTGAGTTAGGTCCACCGCTGCCCAACTTCAAAGGCTATTTTGTAATTCAATTCAGCAAGCCTTTTACATCCTTCGGCACCTGGGAGAACAACGATATTCATCGTGGCAGCAGGCAAGAGAGTGGTCATCGGATGGGTGGGTACGCGAGCTTTGCAACAACTCAAGGTGAAGAGATCAAGGTCATAATAGGAACGTCGTTCATCAGTATTGACCAGGCCAGAGATAACTTGAGAAGAGAGATTCCCGATTGGGATTTCGACCGCGTGAAAACGGAAGGCCGGCGTATTTGGAGTGAGGCTCTTGAGAGGATCAGTATTCAGGGCGGCTCAAAAGCGGAGCGGGTTAACTTCTACACCGCGATGTACCACGCGCTGCTATTTCCACGAACGTTCTCAGAGTATGGGCGCTACTACAGCGCATTCGACGACCGGGTGCACAGCGGCGTCTCTTACAACGACTATTCGCTCTGGGACACATTCAGGGCTGAGCACCCATTGCTGTTACTGATCCAGCCGGAGAGAGTGCCCGACATGATTACCTCTCTTTTGCAGATGTACGATGAAGGCGGCTGGATGCCGAAGTGGCCCAATCCTACCTACTCCAACATCATGATTGGTACGCATGCCGATAGCGTTATCGCTGATGCTTATGTGAAAGGATTCAGAGGGTTCGATCTCAAGAAAGCGTACGCGGCAATGTACAAAAATGCCATGACGCCACCGGACGGAGATACCCATAACCGCTGGCTTGACCGGGCGCCCTGGACCGCATTTGAAGCCAGAGGAGGTCTGACCTGGTACAAGTCTCTCGGTTATGTTCCGCAGGACAAGACGGATGAGTCGGTTTCATGCACACTTGAATTCGCTTATGACGATTTCTGCGTCGCACAAATCGCGAAAGCAGTAGGTAAACAGGACGACTATGAACTGTTGATGAGTAGAAGCCGAAATTACAAGAATCTTTACGATCCGGAGCTGGGCTTCATGCGCCCGAAGAAGTCTGACGGAACCTGGGACGAGGAGAGTTGGGTTTCGCCCGAAGAGAGGAAGCCTGGGTTCACCGAGGGTAGTCCCTGGACCTATCTATTCTGCGAAATGCAGGATATTCCCGGGATGATCACCTTAATGGGTGGTAAACAAAAATTCGCAGCCAAGCTGGATCAAAATTTCGACGGCGGTCACTACCGGCACGGCAACGAACCTGGCCATCATTACACTTATCTATATAACTATGCCGGTCAGCCCTGGAAGACTCAGCAGAGAGTCAGAGAGGCGTTAATTGCAAATTATCACAATGGACCCGATGGACTAAGCGGCAATGACGATTGCGGGCAAATGTCTGCCTGGTATATTTTCAGCGCTCTGGGCTTTTACCCCGTGACTCCAGGCAGCACCCTCTACGCCATCACCAGTCCGCTTTTTGAGAAGGCCACCATCACGCTGAAGGGTGGACCATACAAGAGGGGTTCGTTCACGGTCATTGCCAGAAATCAATCACCCAGGAACAAATATATTCAGTCTGCGACATTAAACGGACGACCGTTGAATGTACCTTTTATCAGCCAGGCTGATATTGCCAAAGGCTCAACCCTCGCCTTTGTCATGGGCGCAAGGCCAAATAAGCAATGGGGACTAGGAAGCACGCCACGCATGAAATAGTCAGATCAGACGGAAGGGCGTCCTGAGATCATTCCCGTGCTACTGTCCTGGAGCTCGCCTTTAAGAGTCGTCCGTTCAGATAGGGCACTTCTGCCCTCGCTCGAGACCGCGGACAAGTCCGCTATCTACACGAACATGATTCCATGCGAGTCTCATTTTGGTATCCACCCGGTCAAAGACGCCTTGGGGTGCCTTCCGGGCATATCCACTGGCACCATGTGAAAACCTTATCTTAAACGTTTCCACATTACGTAGAAATCGTTAGTGCAGTTTCCATTCAACATTCCAGTCGAAAGAGAATTTGACGCGGCGGGCTTTGGCGTCAATGCCGTTGATCATCTCATCGTCGTTCCTGAATATCCGCACGCTGATTCAACTACGCAGTTGATCGAACACTCACTAGCGCCGGGAGGCCAAACAGCGTCGGCCATTGTGGCCTTGCAGCGTCTGGGTCTGCGCACCGCTTACGCCGGACGTTTTGGTTCGGACGCCGAAGGCAGCTTTGGTTTGCAATCGCTGAAGGATGAGGGGGTTGACGTTGCATTCGCGGAAGTCGTAGAAGGCTCACGTACTCAAGTCGGTTATATCATCATCGACGCGAAGAGAGGTGAGCGCACCGTTATCTGGGATCGCGAGGAGCTCCTTGCTTTCACGGCCGACGATGCTCCCGTGGAATTCCCCGGAAAAGCCAGGGTGATTCATCTCGACTCGCACGATCCACCGGCCTGCGCCCGCATGGCAAGAGCAGCGCGAGCGGCGGGTTCCATTGTTTCCGCCGACATCGACAACGTCTACGAAGGATTGGCGGAGCTTTTACCGTTAATTGACGTTCTCATCTCGTCCAAAGAATTCCCGCATCTCTTGACCGGAATAGACGACCCGCACGCTGCACTCATTGAGATCAAAGCGCGCTATGGCTGTGCGCTGGTTGGATTGACAAAGGGCGGGCGCGGCGCGACCGTGCTGTGCGAAGGAGAATTCCTGGAAACGCCTGCTTTCCAGGTACCCGGCGGCTGCGTCGATACAACTGGGGCGGGCGACGCCTTTCACGGAGGCTTTCTTTACGGCTTATTGCGAGGCGAAGATATCGAGACTACTCTCAAGATTGGCTGTGCGGTCGCGGCGCTTGGGTGTAGAGCTTTAGGCGCACGCACCGGCTTGCCAACGAGTGAAGAGTTAGTTGCCTTCCTCAAAGAATGACTTGCTCGAAGGTAGGTTTCATTTGATGCTAGCGGGGCGATTTCATTAACATCGCGAACCTTGGACCGGTGATCAAGATTCACCAAATCAGGTCCTTCTGACAATACGGCATATTCACTCTTTGACCGCTACACGCGGAAACAAATCGGGGTTGTCAGTGAACAGCGCGTCAACTCCGAGGCCGTACAAGTAGTAGTTCATTTCTTCGCGCACGGTTTTGAAGCGTCCCGTGTTGCTGGAGCGGAAGGTGTAAGGAGTAACAGTTAAGCCGAGAGCATGAGCCTGCATGACGAGACTCTTGTCAACCAGAGCTTTCGCTGGACCTATGCCGCTCGCAAACTGTTTCGCCTCCGCGAGTCCCGCCTCCGTAAGCCAACGACCGCGTGCTTCATCGTTGACCAACAATACTAGCGGCAGTGCTGTCTTAAGTAGATTGAAGAGTTTTTTCAAGCTTTCGGGGCTGAATGATTGAATAATCACGGGTGTCTTACGCGCGAAACCTCCCGTAATCAACCGATTTTTCTTGAGCAGATCCAGGAGCAGGCGTTCCATATCAAAACCACGCTCACCGTAAACTTCGGGAGCTTTTATTTCCGGATAGAGTCCGGCTTTGCCTCGAACAAGTTCAATCGCTTCCTGAAACGTCGGGACTCCTGTGCCCTTGAATTTGATGTTGAACCATGAACCCGCGTCGAGTTGCTTAATCTCCCGCAAGGTAAAATCGGAGACATACCAGTGTCGCACGGGCGCGCCGTTACCGAGTTCTCCGCGAAAGCGCGTCGGGAAAATCTCTTTGACGTTCGTGGTGCGTTCGAGTGTGAGATCATGCAGGCAAACGAGCGCGCCGTCGCGTGTGATTTGCAGATCCTGCTCAACGAAATCTGCGCCTTGCTTAAGCGCAAGTTTATAAGATTCAAACGTGTGTTCAGGCGCGTAAGCGGATGCGCCGCGATGTGCGACGAGAATCTTTCTTGAAGCAGCTTCGGCTCTCGATTTCCAGCCGCGCTGCGGGTATCCCAAGTTTTTGGCGGCGCTGATTCCGATGCTTGTGCCGAAGAGCTTTAGAAAACTTCTGCGCTCGAGTGTCATAAGCTATGTGCTCTCCCTACATACGTGGCACGTTACTTGTTTTCAACGTCAATCCAATTCAATGTGCGCTCGATAGCTTTTTGCCAGCCAGCGTGACCGGCTTCCCGCTGGTCCGCGCTCCAACCCGGTTCCCATTGCTTGTCCGCTTGCCAGTTGCTGCGCATCTCGTCGGCATCACGCCAAAACCCGACCGCTAATCCAGCCGCATAGGCAGCTCCCAGCGCCGTAGTTTCGGCCACTACGGGACGCACCACGGGCACTCCCAGGATGTCGGCTTGCAGTTGCATCAATGTATCGTTGACCGTCGCGCCGCCATCCACTTTCAGGACCTCCAACCGGACGCCAGAATCTTTCACCATCGCGTCAAGCACGTCGCGTGTTTGATAGCAGATGGCTTCGAGCGTCGCCCGTCCGAGGTGTCCTTTGTGGTTGAAGCGCGAGAGTCCAACGATGCAGCCGCGCGCGTCGGCGCGCCAATATGGAGCGTAGAGACCTGAAAAGGCCGGCACGAAATAGACACCGCCATTATCGGCGACAGACTTGGCGAGCGGTTCGATGTCACTGGCTTGTTTGATGATCCCGAGTTGGTCGCGCAGCCATTGGACGGCGGAACCCGTCACGGCGACCGAGCCTTCGAGCGCATAGATTGGAAGGGCTCTGCGAATCTGATAACACACGGTTGTCAATAACCCGGCGTGTGAGGGCACGATGTTCGTGCCTGTATTCAGCAACATGAAGTTGCCCGTGCCATAAGTGTTCTTCGCTTCCCCAGGTGCGAAGCAGACCTGGCCAACCATCGCTGCCTGCTGGTCGCCCAAGTCTGCACACAACGGAACCTCACCCTTGAACGGGCCGCTCTGCCGCGTCATCCCATAGAAGGTTGAATCTGAAGAAGGACGGATACTGGGCAACATCCGACGGGGAATATTAAAGAGTTGGAGAAGTTCGTGATCCCAATCAAGCGTTGCGAGATTAAAGAGCATGGTGCGACTGGCGTTTGTTACATCAGTGATGTGCGCTCCGCCGTTTGCGCCGCCGGTCAAGTTCCAGATCAACCACGTGTCAATGTTGCCAAAGATGGCGTCACCACGCTCGGCAGCCCTTCGCGCACCTTCGACGTTATCGAGAATCCATTGGATCTTGCCGCCGGAAAAATAAGTTGCGAGCGGCAGTCCGGCTTTACGGCGAATCGTGGTGCCTGCGCCAGCTGTTTCAAGTTGGCGCATGATGTGGTCGGTTCGCGTATCCTGCCAGACGATGGCGTTATAGAGTGGTTCGCCTGTCCTAGGATTCCAAATTACGGTGGTTTCCCGTTGATTGGTGATGCCGACCGCAGCGAGGTCTCGGGCCGCGAGGTTTGCTTGTGAAAGCGCGCCTTCAATTGCCTCGCACGTCCGCTGGTAAATCTCCAGGGCGTCGTGTTCCACCCAACCGGCTTGCGGAAGGATCTGGCTGTGCTCCAGTTGATGCCGTGCGACTTCGAGTCCCGCATGGTCAAAAACCATAAAGCGCGTGCTCGTCGTGCCCTGGTCTACCGCGCCAACGAATCGACTCACGATTGCCCCTTCTTCCCTGTCAGAATCCTATGATCACAAACAGACCCGCACCCATGACGCCGCCGATGAGAGGAGCTATGACTGGAATCCACGCATATCCCCAGTCACTCTTCCCCTTGCCGGCAATCGGCAGCACAGCGTGAGCGAGACGGGGACCCAAATCGCGTGCTGGATTGATCGCATACCCGGTGGGGCCGCCGAGCGATAGACCAATACCCCAAACAAGAAAGCCGACCAGAATCGGTTGGATGCCCTGGCTGAAGACCAACGAAAGATCAATGCCGGTGGGGGTTGATAATTTCTGCGCGTTAGCGGCAATTGCCAGAATACCGAAGAGCAGAATTGCGCTGCCGATTACTTCCGCGATGAAGTTTGAGACAGGACGTCGAATCGCAGGCGCGGTACAGAACACGGCGAGTTTGAGATCCTTGCCCTCCGTTTCCGCAAAATGCGGCAGGTATAGGACCCAAACGACTACAGCGCCGAAAAACGCTCCGACGACTTGCGCGAGTATGTAGCCGGGTACTTTGGCCCAGGGGAATGAACCGATGGCGGCTAGAGACACTGTAACCGCCGGATTGAGGTGCGCGCCGCTGATACGCCCGACACAAAAGATGGCGATGATAACTGCCAACCCCCAAGCCGTCGTAATTACCATCCAACCGCCGTGTTGTCCTTTGCTTTTGTTTAGCAACACATTGGCGACAACGCCGTCTCCGAGAATCAAGAGAATCATTGTGCCGATGGCTTCTGCCAGGTAGACATTCATTCCACTGAACCTCGAAATTGACACCGAGTTGGACCACAGGTCAGCCCTGTCGGCTGTAGCTTTGCGGGCGCCAACAGCAGGAGAGCCAGTTATCGTAAGGGCCGAGTAGTAGTCTCTGCCATGACGATTGCCTGGCTCTCAGAGGTCACAAAGGAAAGAGGATAGTCTGACGACGCAAGCAACCATGCGCGAAGATGAAGGTATCCTTTGCGCACGGTCACCTGGGCATCAGAAATTGAACTTCAGCGCTAATTGCATCACGCGCGGATCGCCCGCCAGAGACGTGATTCTGCCGACGGCGCCGCTGTTAATGTTTCGCTCGGGTAACCCGAACTGAGGTGTATTGAACATATTGAACACCTCCCAGCGAACCTCCAGATCGCGCCCCTCGCCGAAGTAAGCAAACGAGCGGGCGAGGGAGAAATCGAAGTTCGTGATACCCGGACCGCGGAGTGTGTTGCGACCGCAATTGCCCAGCCGAGCTTGCACCGTGCCCGTGGTGGGATTCAGGGCCGTAGGCGTGGCGAAAGCAGTTGGATCAAACCAACGATCAATCGTGCGCTCACTTGCGGACAAGTTCCCGTCGCGCAGGCAATCTGCCCAGGCACTAATTCCGACGCTGCGAGGACCAGCGAGGGTGGTGTCATTATTACCGGCGCGGGCAGTAAAGGGCCGCCCCGTCCGGACGTTACCCAATCCGCTGATGCGCCATCCGCCCAGGATTTCAGCGAGCGGGCCGCCAGTAAGATAACGACGCCCTTTGCCAAAAGGCAGCTCGTAGATGTAACTGGCAACGAAGCGATGCTTTACGTCGAAATCACTGGGACCCCGCCGCTCGCGCAGGTCTCGGTTATTCTGCGTGAAACTACCGGTGCCGCCCGAAGCCAGGTGCTCCTGCGATCCATCGATGGATTTCGAGAAGGTGTAGGCGGTACGGAAAGATAGCCCGCTACTAAACCGCTTCTCAAGGGTCAATTCGCCGCCGTGATAGCTCGAATTGCCTCCATTGTCTCGATACTCGATGGGGCCAAGAAGGGGGTAAGGTAATATAGGTGTGAGCGTACCCTGGATGGTCATGATGGTGCCGTTGGCGTTGAGTAGCGGCTGGTTCAAACTGCGCAGCGTTGAGAGATGCGTGCCTTTAGTGCCAACGTAATCAAGCGTCGCTACCATGTTGCCCGGTAGCAAACGCTGAATACCGATGTTCCACTGATCTACGAGAGGATCAACCGCGTCAGGGTTGACCGCACGAAGACGAACCGAAGTGACAGTAGCCAGGTTTGGGTCGAGCGAGAGATTAAAGCCGGTCTGAAGCCGCATGTTGGTCGCCGTCGAATTAGCATTAGCGGCTGACACTACGTTGTTAACCAGCCAGGGAAGATTCAAAGACAACTGATCCTCACTACCGGCCCGCTCAAACAGCATAAAGAACCTACCGTAACCTGCCCGCACGACTGTATTTTCGTTGTATTGAAAGGCCAATCCCACGCGCGGGGCGAAATTGTTTTTATCGGGTCGGACCAAACTCCTCCCAACGGGCGAATTCGCTGGCGTGAATTTCAGACCGGTGATGGGATCGAAGTTAGTCATGCGGTCGGCGCCTTCATACGGCCAAGTGGCATAGTCGTAGCGGATGCCAAGATTGAGCGTTAACTTCTGCGTGACTTTCCAATCGTCCTGATAAAATCCGGAAAACATCTTCAGCCTCTGGTCCACCACAGCCAGATTTGTAAGTTGCGCTCCTGAAGGATAACCCAGCAGGAAATCGGCCATGCCGATTCCGGTAGTCGGCGCCCCAGCAACGGCATTGGGGTTGCTGGTACGATTTCCGTCAAAGCTGAACATGCCGCGTAGTCCCGGAACGTCCAAGTAGATGTTTCGCATGGGCCCGCGTACGTCCGCCCCAAATTTCATTGAGTGAACACCGCGGATGAGAGTTAGCGTATCGGTCCACTGAAATTGATTAGTGCGTTGTGATTTGGGTAGGAAATCGGGTGAACCGAGCCTGTCAAAACCTGATTGGCCGCCCGGTTGTTGGGTCCCCCCACGCGCGGAAATCGTAATTCCGGGGATGCCGCCGCTATAAATCGGAGAATCCTGAACGCCTTTGAAACCCAGTTCCGCCAGCGTGTTCAAGCCAAAGGGGTCCTGGGTTGCGACCGAGTTGTTGCGACCCCAACCGAAACGAAACTCATTGATCATGGTCGCACTCAGGGTGCGGGTCCATCCGATCGAAGCAGACTGACCTTTCATGAAGAGCCGTCCATTTGCCGAGGAGCCGGTCCCATCAACGATGCCGCCAAAAATACCCGGGATATAACGGAAACGATCTGAATTGGTATAGCGAACGAAGAAACTGTTCTTGGCATTTGGCTGCCAGTCCACGCGTCCGGTGTAGCTATCCGTATCGTCAGTGATCCCCGGGTTGCGGACAAAATTGCCGATGTTTCTGAGAGCCCCTGAACCGCTGATATTAGACCCCGGCACCAAACCAAGAACTTTTTGCGCCAACGGATCCAAACACTGGGCGGGAATTTTGTTGTTAACGAAGGAGCCGTCCGCATTAAAGGCCCCGGGAACTTTCGCGCGACAATCTCCGACGCGATCGAATATTTTCGCGTAGCCGGCGGCGGAAAAATCCCCAATCCTCTCGTTTGCCAAAGGCACGTTGCCTAACCGCGTCACGCCTTTCCGAATGCGCGTCCCCTCATAGTTAAAGAAGAAGAACAGCAAGTTCTTGCCACTCCACATTGAGCGGCCACCTTCGCCAAAGCGCGGTAGCGTTACCGGGCCGCTGAAGTTACCACCGAACTGGTTCTGGATGTTTTGCGGTTTTTTTTGTCCGGCGCGATTGTTAAAGAAATTGTTGGCATCAAAAATTCGATTGCGATGGAATTCGTAAAGCGTACCGTGAAAGTCATTGCCGCCGCTTTTCGTGGTGACGCTAATAAGGGCGCCGGGACTGCGGCCATTTTCCGCCGAGTAAGGATTGGTGCTTACCTTGAATTCCTGAATCGAATCTACCGACGGACGGGCCACCTGGGTAGTTAGTTCCTGCACGTTCTCCGAGATCGAGTTATTGTCGACTCCGTCCAGCACATAATTATTCTGTAGTGAACGGACGCCATGGACGTTGGCGCCGCCGGTGCGGCCATTTGCGGTGCCGCCGCCTTCTTCCGTGTAGCGGTCTGCCTGAACTCCGGGCACCAGAGCTACCAGATCGTCCCAATTGCGACCGCTCAACGGCAATTGAGCCACCATGCGGTTTTCTATCACCCCACCGGTCGTGGCTTCTTGTGTGGTCAGCATTTGTGGCGCCGACCCCACTACGACTGTCTCAGTCACAGCGCCAACTTCCAGGGACGTATCTATGCGGGCTTTCTGCCCTACTTCCAGATTAATATTCTCGAGGATCGCCTTCTTGAATCCCGGAAGCTCTATCGTTATGGTGTAGGACCCGACAGGCAAACTGGGGAAGGTGTAGTAACCGGAGCTGTCAGTTGTGGTGGAGCTTTCCACGTCGGTTGCTTTGTTCTTCGCTACCACCGACGCGTTGGGAACCACCGCACCTGCCGAGTCGGTGACCAGGCCCGTCAGGCTCGCGTTGTTGACTTGCGCCGACACTTGCACAGCCATACTTATACAAAGCAGCGTCAAGCATGAAATCATTCGTGCGGTTTTCATCTATTCTCTCCTTAACATATGATGAACTTCCTGAATAATAAGCGTTTCCAGGCTTAGCAGGAGGGCAGTTGGAACTCGCTACAAACCGCTAAGGCCCCTCATCACGGCCAGTAATTCACGGGTAAATTCAGAACTCTTGGATCTTTGGGAATCCCCTCGAACGAGTGTAGGTCCCGAGTGTTAACTTCGCGTAACTATAGATAGGGCTGGATGCTCGCAATTTAAGTTGACAGTGCAAACCCATCGGCTGATGGTTTCTTATCATGCATTGCGTTCAGCCAGGATAGGTTCAATCGAGATATGGATTACTGCCGGCTCTATCGTTTTCGGGTCAAATCTATTGCTTGAGACGGATGAGCAAATCGGCTTTGCCGTGTTCGTAGCTCCCTTCCATTGTCCGAACCACGATCGATGTCTGGGTTTCAATTACCTGAACACGTGTGCATCTTAATTTGTGGAATGATACCACAGCCTGTGCAAACCGGAAGAAAATTTTGCGGCATCCCGGTTAATTATTTTGGGTCATCAAAGCGAAGTTTATTAGTGAGCACGCTGTAGGCCTGCTGCGGCGTCAGATCAGGGGTCGGTTTGTTGTAATGCAACGCATTTCGATTGATGTTAATTAACGCTTCACTAAAATAAAGTTGACGCACCACCGTTGCAGTTGGTCAGGCTTGAAGTCGCGAGTATTTTACCGTAGTTTTCGTTCGAGCTTGTTGACCCAAATCCAGTATGGTCGCAATAGATCATTGGCGAGCGCGTCGCCCCCTTTCATGATCAGAGCCACGCTAAAATCCATCGGCCTTGCCCTGCTTCTCCTGGTCTTCGTTTACCCGTCGCAGAACACAATAGGCAAGCAACTCGGCGCAACCCAGATTAATTCCAAACTGGCAAAGCCGCTGACGACTGAAGCATTCAATCTTGCTGAGGATATGGAAGTCGGTCTTGACATTGAAGCGCGGTCTCTGGGTGCGTCATGGGCACGCAAGGGCGCCGAAGCAGCCGCGCTGGTGATTTCCGTTGACGGCTCATATAACCAGGATTTGCTCCTCTGGGCCGGTGACGAGTTATCACACTATCGCGTGATGCTCGGACGTCTTCCCAGCGGAAGGCACACGGTTTCTGTGGCGCTGAATCCGGCACGCTCAGCTGCCGGAGCGCGGGGAGCTGAAGTGAAATCACTACATCCACTTCTGCTTGCTTCGGCGCACATGCGGGGGCCCGATGAAGACCAGTTGGCGCTGGCTCACACGCCAGTCCTATACGCACGCGCCAATACGATCGATCGTTTCACGGACATTCCATTAATGATGTATTACGAGATACTGCCTGAACCGGGGGCTGATGTGACGATACGCTACACTGTGGTCTTCACGAATGAAGATGGCGGAACACAGACCGCCGCCTTGATGGCGCGCTGGGGTCGAGCGACCGACATTGAGTGGGTCTATGAATTTCGCGTGCGCGGTCAAAAGATTATCGAGGAGAGCTACCAGGGCGTCGAACATGAAACAAAGTTTTTCAAGGGCTCTCGAACCGGCGGAGACCATCCGCTGCTTGCCGTCGCCTCAGACAACAATAACTTTTCTGACCTGGCCTGCTCCGCCGTCCGCTTTGCTCCTTTGCCCGTGCGAGCGAACCTGAAACAAGCTACTCGCGAGAGCGTAATGGACACGGACCCCAAAATCTATCGGGTGATGACTGAAGAATTACTTCGAGAGAATCGCATCAGTGATACGCGAGTTGATATCAACACCATTGCCGACCCGCGAGAATACCTTTACATCGAAGCGACTTCGGAGCAGCAGGGTGCAACACTCGCTTTTGATGTAAAACTGAAAGGCCAGTCATTAATCTTCGCGTCAGATATGGGCGAGCCTCGTTTGCGCATAGACCGAAGCGGTTATTTTCGGACGGCTGTGCGTTTGCCCAAAGACGTTACACCTGCAACGGTTGAGTCCATCACTGCCCGTTGCTATGCTAGCTTGAAACCTGCCGTAGGAAGACGCTGTGAGCACCTCAATGTGATTCGGGTATTGGTACTCGACCGAAACTACACCCCGCGCGCCCTTCCACTCGAAACCCAGTCCGAAGCCTCTCTTGCGCCGGATGAAACAAAGGTTTTCCGATTTGCTCAACCTACACCCTGATTAGCGGCGGCTACGCCCGAATTGAATATAAATAGGATTGGTCAAAGCGAGGACCGTCTTCGCTTTGTCACGAATTTCGAGGCGAAAATAGGAATCCTGATCGCAATTAATCTCGATTACCTGAGGTTGGTTGTCTGTTCTGACAGGGACAGAGCGCACGACCTTACCATTAGAGATCAACGAGACCGTTGCATCAGGCGCAACTCTTTCAGTGACGAGAACAAAACGTAGGACCTGAGGAGCGCTCAGGTGAATCTCATCGCCGATGATCGAACGCGCTAAGCGTTTGCCCCTGGGTGACTCGGCCTCGAAAGTGACAATCGGTGCGGCTGTCTCCCCTGTCAAATAGACATGACCCTGCCTGATAGCTTTGAGTAAGGTTGGCTGTGACAGCATCTTCGCCGCCACATGCGTTGTCGGCTGGCCGATGGGATTCACTGAACGATGTGAGTCGCTGGAAGCAACGGCGGTCATGCGTCGTCCGCTCTGCAAGATCTGGTCCCACATCTTCAGCGCCCGCTCGTCCGTCGCGTCCCAGGGTCCATTCCAAATTTCAATCGCATCGAAGTCGCGCACCGCAGCCTCATAGCTCCAGGAACACCCGCCGCATGATGCGAATGGATGATTGATCGAGATGAGCGCACCAGCGCGATGCACGTCAGCGACGATCCTCGACATGCGATAGGAATCTCCAGGATGCGTGCGGAAATCAATCCACGTTCCCGAAGGCAGTCCCCAGGCATTAGTATGGCCGCCGTAAGTGGTGATCTCTTCGCCACGCATTACCAGCGGTTGATTCGAACTATTGCCTAAGCGATCAATCTCGGCGTGGTGACTCGCAGTATTGTGATCCGTGATGACGATAAAATCTAAACCGGTATTGCGCGCGCTGGAAATCAAGCCCGGGATCGTCCAGTCGCCATCACTGTGAACGGTATGCATGTGCAGATCCCCGCGCCACCAACGCTTAGCGTGTCCGGCAACTTTTTGCTCGGGTAACGATGGCCTGCGCCTACTGCTCACTGCATTCAGCATTGTTGATGCGGTAACAGAAGGGCTGGTCTTAAGCTCCGCGTGCGTGGAAGTCCGCGGTCCATTCTCTGTTTCAATATCGATTTTGAAAGTAACATCGACACCGGCGTGCGCCACCTGGTATAGCCCAAGAATGATTCTCCAGGTTCCCGCCTTCAGCACACCCGGCAAGTATCCAGGCGTCGCCTCATTGTTGGAAACAAAGAACTCGGACCGGCGCCCGCCACTCCATCCACGGAAACCGCGCGGGTCTGTATCGGAGCCGGTCGAGCGCTCGTCAAACAGTCCGATGTCGATCGTGTTGGCGCCCTTTGCGCGATCATATTGATAGCTGATGTTGATCCGAACGGCGTGCGGCCCCACGTCGAAGGGAACATAAACATAACGGCTTTCATTCGCGCCAGGTGGATTGATATGAATGTGCCGCTCCACTGTCGGAACTGGAATGCTCCGCGCACGCGGACCGGCGGTGACTACCAGCGAAGTGGTTATGGCAAGAACACAGCAGACAAGAAAAGTGATGAAGTGGGACTGGCTACAATGCTCTATTTGCAAGGTCGCTTGGCTTATGGACACAGGTGGAATCCTCGATATTACTGTTGCGGCGGCGACATTGAAGGTGGTCTGTTCTCTCGCCCCCAAGTGGAAGGCGTTGGACCCAGACGGAGCACTAGTCGTCCGCCGCGCGCAACCTCTTCGTGCTTGAGCCAGGCACGATCAAGCGCGCGCCCGTTGAGCATGGCCGACTGCACGTACAAATTTGCTGCTGAGGTTTCCAGCGCTTCGATGATAAAGGTGCGCCCGCCGCCGACACTGATCGTTGAGCGTTGAAATAGCGGACTGCAAATATAGTAGAAAGGCTGTCCGGCGTTCGGGTACAGCCCCATTGCTCCCCACACATACCATGACGACATCGCGCCACTATCGTCGTTGCCGGGCAACCCGCCACGTCCAGTCAGGTATTCGGTGGCGAGAATGTGTCGCATGCGCTCCTGTGTGCGCTCAGGATGCCCCGCGTGTACGTAAAGAAATGGGGCCAGGAAGTTCGGCTCGTTATTGTGATTATAGAGTCCATTATTGAAAGCCGGATCGCGTGTAGGACGGTTGGCGAAAAATGCGTCGAGCCAGGTGATAAAAACTTCGTCGGCGCCGAATTTGTTAATGAGACCTTGCACGTCGTGGGGCACGTAGGTCCCGTAGATGTATCCGCTGCCTTCGTAGAACGGCGCATCCCAGTAGCTATAGTCCTTGTCCGGATAAAAGTGGGTAGCCTCGAAGGGCGCGAGCCAACGTCCGTCCGCGTAGCGCGGCCGGGCCGAGTGCGTCTCATCGCTCCACACGTTCATCCAGTTCTTCGATCGCTCGAGGTATTTTTGATTGTCGGCGTTGCGATTGAGAGCCCGCGCGACCTGCGCGATACAGAAATCATCGTACGCATACTCGACCGTGCGCGAAGTTGAGCGCGGATAATTCATGCTGACGTAACCCAGTCGCTTGTATTCCGCAAGGGAGCGTCCTTCATAGAGCGGTCGCGGGCTGTCAACCTCCGCGTTTTTGACCAGCGCTTCGTAAGCTTTGCGGTAATCGATTCCCGCCACACCTTTCATCATCGCATCGGCTATTACGACATCGCCATTGGAACCGCCCTGCGTCATGCCGTTCCCTCCCGCGATGCGTGAATCAGGCATCCAGCCTGTATGAACATAGGTGTCAACCAGCGAGCGCACCATATCGCGGTGACGTTCGGGTTGAATCAAGATCAAAAGTGGAAAGTGGGTGCGGAAGGTGTCCCAGATGGCATAGAAATCTTCGTAGTGAGGCTCGTCCGAATTCCACCAGGCATTTTCGCCGGTGAGATCGTGCGGCATATAGTGGGAATGATAAAGGGCAGTGTAAAAAATCTTGCGTTGGTCGTCTGTGCCGCCCTGGATCTTGATCTGTTCCAGCACACTCTCCCAATTCGATTCAGCCGCGCGGCGCACGGCGTCGAAATCCCAGTCGGGGACTTCCTCCAAGAGGTTGGCGCGCGCCTTTTCAGGACTAATGAACGAAACGCCGATCTTCATCTGCACTACTTGTTGGCTCGTGGTATCAAAGGTGGCGTAAGCGCCGACCTTTCCTTCGTTGGCAGCCGCCATCGTTCCCGGTTCAATACGATTATCTCGCCAGGTACCGAAGGCTGTGAACGGACGGTCAAACTCGGCGGAAAAATGGATGGTGTAAGGCGATTGATTCCAGCCCCCGATGAAATTGCCGCTCCCCTCAATACGATTCGGCGCTATGACGCGCACCCAACAATCAACTGGATGGGGGTTCTTGATGGCATCCCTTCCTGTCTCTGGTTGCACAACCGAACTGGCCTCGATCAAAACATGAGACAACTTCGAGGAAGGATAGTTGTAACGGTGCATCGCCACGAGGCGTGTCGCGGTGAGTTCCGCTTTCACGTTAGAGCGCGTAAGACGAACGGTGTAGTAGCCTGGTGACGCCGCTTCTTCAGTCTTTGGCGAGCCGAGGCTATTGACTCGTAACTTTCCCACGAACGGTGTGGTCAGAAAATTACCGTACTTACTTGCGCCGCCCGTTCCACTGACGTGTGTCTGGCTGAAGCCGAGGATGTTTTCGTAAGGATTGTAGCCTGCGGTATTCGGGTTTACCGTGTCAGGACTAACATGCACGAAACCGAAGGGGAGCTGGGCGCCCGGCACAATGTTCCCGCCATTCTCCGTGCCGACGAATGGATCGGCGTAATTGATCAAAGGCTGAGGGCTACTAGTCGTTTGGCTAAATGCGAGCGTAACTGGGCTGGCTGTTAATGCGATCGCAAGTAAAGCCAGCCTTAACATCCCTAACAATGGGCACGGATGATTTTTCATTTGTCGCAGCAAATGTTTACGAAGACACTTAGATCCCGATCACGTTTCTGAGATATTGCCGGCTGCGGAGCGCGCTCTCTGACGGATTAACATCCCCACTGCGAGTGTCCACATCCTGCTCAACGATGGCCCATTCCGAGTAGCCTCCAGCCATCACTTCGTGAATAACCGTATTTAGATCCACTGCGCCCTCGCCAAGTTCGCAGAATACACCGCGCCGCACCGCCTCAAGGAAGCCGACGCCATCGCGCCGCGCCCCTTCTAAAATCTGAAGTTGTACATCTTTCAAATGAAGGTGACGAATGCGGTCGCCATACAAACGCACTGCATCCACCGGGTCACCGCCGCCGAAAAAATAATGTCCGGTGTCCAGGCAGAGACCGAGCAAACCAGGCTCGATGCTCTCACACAACCGCTCGACCTCATTCGGCGTTTCGACGAAGGTGCCGGCATGATGATGGAAGACTGCTGACAGTCCTAACTTGCGGCACGCTTCGGAGACACGACCAAGTATCCGCGCTGCACCGTCCCACTGCCGTTCACTCATTCCGTCGCTCGATTCGTTAACCCGGCCCGAAACGGCCATACGCGCCTCGCTCATCTCATCGGCCAGCACGATGGTGCGCGCACCTGACTGCGCCAGCAATTGAGCGACCTTTATCGCTTCCTGATAGCCAGCCTCGTGACGTTCCGGATCAGCCAGTGGAATCGGCACAAAGCTCGCGACCAGTTGCAGCCCGCGTCCGGATAATTCTAGCCTCAATTCGTTTGGGTCCGTCGGAAAATAACCATAGGGTCCGAGCTCCGTGCCCGCGTAACCGGCCTCAGCTATTTCATCGAGGACTTTGCCGTAGGGTATTTGCTCTCCCCAGTCGGCAACTTCCATGACGCCCCAGCTAACCGGGGCATTCCCCACTTTGATACTCATTAGTTTTCACCGCCTAACGCCTGGCTTGATCGCCTCAGTCAGTACGCGGCCGACCACATTGCTCGGCG
Organism: Pyrinomonadaceae bacterium; assembly: GCA_036560225.1. Lineage (GTDB taxonomy): Bacteria > Acidobacteriota > Blastocatellia > Pyrinomonadales > Pyrinomonadaceae > PSRF01. Next base: position 41,794 of record DATBRN010000103.1, read on the forward strand.
GCTCAATCCTTAGCAAGGTCGAGAGCGTCGGCGCGATATCAGACGGACTGCACGGATCTGCATATCTACCGGCTGTTATCTCAGTGCCATAAAAGATAACGGGCACATGTGTGTCATAACTGTAGGGCGTGGAGTGTGAAGTGCCATACTCGATGCGCTGCAGGAAAAATGGTTTGACAATGATCACCAGATCGCCGCTGCGTTCCGCGTTGAATCCTCGCGCCGCTTGCTCTGCATACCCACCGGGTGGCAGCGGCCCGAAAAGTAATTGAGTCCTGGTAAAGCATTTTCCTACGCCTTGAAATTTCAATGCCGCTTCGCAGCCGGCGCGTTCAACTTCTTGCCGATTGACCCTTTGCTGCTCAATGACGTCGTAATCAAAATAGATGTTGCCGTTAACCGCAGCGCGAATCCAGGCATTTGCTCCGAAACGTTTATCCAGAGCCGTCTGGATTGCACTAGTCAGTGACGTGTCTGCGAACCGTCCCCCACCTAAGCCAATGTCTTGCGAGTGCTCCGGAATTGGCGCAACTCCATGATCCGCCGTTAGCACGATAATTGTGTTCTCGAGTCCGATCTTGTGGTCGATGTAGCTGAATAAATCGCTCAGGATACGGTCTGTACGTAAGGTGATGTCTTCGACCTCCTGGCTATACGGGCCAAAGGAGTGGCCCACCGAGTCGTTAGCCGAGAAGCTTACCGTGAGCAGGTCCGTGTAATCGTCCTGCCCCAAATTTTCGCCATCTATAGCAGCTTTGGCAAACGCTGCAGTGTACTCATTTGCAAAAGGTGACTCTCTGAAGTTCTCGTAAAACAGCCTACCCGGTTTGCTTTCGCCGCCGTCGATGATGTGGGGAAACTTGTTACCACGTGGCGCTTTCTCGTAAGGAGAATCGTCTGGCAGAGAACGTTTGTAAGCAACTTCGGGCAGCAACCGATCCCATCGGGCGCCAAAATACTTGTCTGGCCGATTGTTCTGATCAAACTCCTTTGCCCATACCGGCAGATCGGGGAAGTAATAGGTGCTCGACACAAACGTTCCGGATGTTGAGGCGAACCAGTAGGCTCCGTTGGGATGTTTTCCCACGGGCAGAATTGCTGCGCGGTCCTTAAAGGCAATGCCCACGACTTTGGATTGGCCGTTGTTTGACAGGCGAAGCTGATCGCCGACGGTTGAACCGATCAACCTGGACGGAGAGGCTGGCTCTTCACCCTGGCCGCCGAGTAACTTCATGCTGCTGTCAGAGATACTTGTGATTGTTTTTCCTGTTTCGCGATCAAACCAATCATTGCCTACGATGCCGTGCAGCGCGGGCACCGAGCCACTCATGAACGTGGCATGTCCGGGGGCAGTGACAGTTGGCACGTAAATGTAGTTTGCATTTGTAAAGACGGCGCCCTCGCGCAGCAGACGCCGAAAGCCGCCTCTTTCGAACAGGTCCTCAAAACGGGTCAGGTAGTCGTAGCGGAATTGATCGATGACGATTCCCAGGACCAGGCGAACCTTCCTGGGCCTGTTTTCTTTCCGACCTGCTCGTTGCGCGTAATTTGCCGTTCGCTGACTGCCGGTACTGAAAAGAATGATGAAGCAAAGAAAGACGGCCAGCCAGAGTCGCAGATTTCTGCGGATCTTAATTTCGTTTTGGTGGATTTTCATTGTCCCGTGTTTACTCTTCCGTTGTTAGAGCACTGATATCGTTACCGGACGGTTTTCCTTGAACGACAAGGTCGCCGCCGCACTGGCCTGTAAAGCGGCTACGCCGTCGCCACACGAAACAGCTGGCGGTTTGCCCTGCAAGACGTTGTCGACGAAATCCTGGAGTTGAGTGATATATGCCTGTTCAAAGCGCTCGGTGAAATAAGGCACGGTGTCGTGAGTAATGCCGTCTTTAGTCATGACCAGAATCGGGGTTTCGCGTAAATACCCAATCTTTAATGTGCCTTCGGTACCCAGAATTTCAGTGCGGATATCGTAGCCATACACTCCGTTGCGGCTGAGGTCTATGGTGCCGAGTGCGCCGCTCCGGAAGTAGAGACTGGTGATGGCGTTGTCAATATCTCCAATCTCCTTCATCTCCGGATAGGCCAGCGTCCCGCCGATGCTGTAGACGCTCGCGATCTCCCCCATGTACCAGCGCGCAAGATCCAGATCATGGATGCCACAGTCTACGAACAATCCGCCGCTGTGTGCCGGATCGAGGTATTCCAGGCTGGGCCGATACGGATCACGCGAAGATGACTTAAAGACCACCGGCTTTCCAATTAGACCCTCATCTATCTTGCGCTTGGCCGCCAAATACCCCTTGTCGAAACGTCTCATAAAACCCATTTGGAAGAACACGCCCGTCTGCTCGACGATGCGGAGCATCTCACACGCTTCATCCAACGAGATAGATAACGGTTTCTCACAAAAGATCGGTAGCCCGCGTTTCGCTGCTGCCAACACGATCTCTTTATGCGTGCTGGTTGGGCTGACTATGACTACGCCCTCGATCTCTTCATCGGCGATTAGGTCCTGATAGCTGCGGTATTTTTTGGAGATGCCTAACTCCGCCGCGAGGCCGGTGGCCGCAGTCTCGTCCACATCGGACACAGCCACAAGTTCAGCCCTGGTAATGCGGCCGTTAAAATACCTGGCGTAACTACTGCCGAGACGTCCCAAGCCTACGACGCCCACCCTTAACCTGTTACTCATTTCTAATTCGCTCCGCTTATTTATTCGCGTCTGTCTCGGCCGCGTTCTCTTTAGTAATTAGTTTGATTGGTACAACCATCTGCTCTTTGACTGGCTCGCCCTTAATTAAACGATAGGCGTTCTCCACTGCCATCGCGCCCATGGTGGCGGGCGACTGTGCAACAGTAGCGTCCATCGTGCCACTCAGAACGGCCTCGCGCGCTTCGTCCGAGGCATCAAAGCCGATGACAATGATCTGCCCGGTTTTTTTGGCGGCAGCAATCGCTTCGAGCGCTCCGAGCGCCATCAAGTCACTACAGGCAAACACGGCCTGCACGTCCGGATGAGATTGAAGGATGTTCTGGAAAACGTTGAAACCCTGGTCGCGCTCCCAATTCGCAGTCTGCGAAGCGACAATTTCGATACCCGGCGTCGCCTTGATGGCATCGCGAAAACCTTTCAGACGAGAGTCGCCCGTCTCATGGCCGGGAATGCCTTCGAGCACGGCGACCTTGCCTTTGCCGCCAAGCTGTTTGGCGATGCGCTCGCCTGCGAGTTTGCCGCCCTCGTAGTTGTCCGAGCCGATGAAGGTCGCTATCCTTCCTTTCGAGTCGGCCAGGGCCTTCGCATCCACTCGCGTATCAACGATGACCACGGGAATGTTCGCGCTGTTGGCCTTGTTGATGGCCGGTACGATTTCGCGCGAACCAGACGGCGTGACGCATAGCGCGGCGACTTTGGTTTGAATCAAGTTCTCGACAATCTGCATCTGCTTTTCGACATCCACCTCGCGCTCAGCCGCCTGCACGATCAAATTCACTCCCAGCTTCTTAGCTTCTTCTTCGGCGCCTTTTTGCATCTCGATGAAGAAGGGGTTATTGGCAGTTTTCATCACGAAGGCAATTCTGGGCGCACCGCCCGCTTGCTCCTGCCCACGCTGACAACTTATGAAAGTAATCGACAGTGTTCCAAACAGAATAAGGATCAGACCCCTCTTCATAAACGTTTCTCCTTCTTGATACTAGTTGGTTTGGACATGCTATTTTCGCCTCTTCAGCGCCATATCGATCAGTACAGCGACGATGATGACCGTGCCGATCACAATTTGTTGAATGAAAGATGAGACGCCCAGGAGATTAAGGCCATTCCTCAGGACTGCCATGATCAGCGCACCTATCAAAGTTCCTACGACAGTTCCTTCGCCGCCCAGCAAACTGGTGCCGCCGATGACAGTGGCAGCAATCGCGTCTAACTCGTACGACATGCCGGCGATGGGTTGCGCCGAATTCAATCGCGCCGTCAGCAGAATCGCTGCCAAACCACTCAACAACCCGGCGAGACCGTACACCATCGTCTTATATAGCCTGACGTTGATCCCGGAAAGCAAAGCGGCTTCTTCGTTGCCGCCAATTGCATATGTGTAGCGGCCCAACTTGGTACGTCGTAAAACGAAGTGAGCGATCACGTAGACGCCGATCATTATGATCACAGGGGCCGGGACGCGAAACACTTCGCCGGTAGCGAGTGAGCGAAAACCTTCCGAGAAGCCTGAGATCGGTCTTCCTTCCGTGAACACTAAGGCCGCGCCGCGAGCGACACTCATCATGCCTAGAGTAGCGATAAAAGGAGGCAAACGTCCGATGGTGATCAGCAGTCCGTTTACCAGGCCGCCGAGGAGACCGGCCCCTAAGCCAACTATCAACGCCAACGGCAGTGGGAGGCCGCCGTGAAGAACGCTCGCCATGACCACGCCAGCAAAGGCAAGCGTCGACCCGACTGATAAATCGATCCCACCAGTAATGATGACGAAGGTCATGCCAACAGCGATAATCGCGATGATAGTCGCTTGTTCGGCAATGTTCAGAAGATTCGAGATAGTCAGGAAGTGCGGGGTCAAAGCCCACAGTACGAGGGCCAGCCCTAAGAGGCCCGAGAAAGTGCCGAGCTGTCGTCCGTAGTGTGAGAGAAAATTCTGTCTCAGGACTATTCGCCCAGAGCACATTGTAGGACCCTTTCCTGAGTAGCCTCCTCAGCGGAAAACTCACCCGTTATTCTGCCTCCGCGCATTACCAGAATGCGGTCACTCATGCCGAGCACCTCGAGCATCTCAGAAGAGATCATGATGATGGCGACGCCCGACGCTGTAAGGCCGTTCATCAACTGGTAAATTTCGGCCTTCGCACCCACATCCACGCCGCGCGTCGGCTCATCGAATATAAAGACCTCGGACTTGCAGCAAAGCCACTTGCTGAGCACAACCTTCTGTTGATTGCCGCCGCTTAGATAAACAACCTTCTGATTGAGACTCGGTGTCTTGATCCGCAGGTCTTTGACATAGCGATCGGCGGCCTGCTGCTCCTCCTGGGCGTTCATTAGGCCCCACCTGGAAAACTTGTCCACGCTTGCAAGGCATAGGTTTTCTTTTACTGACAGCGGCAAGACCAAGCCTTGAGACTTTCTATCTTCGGTAAGAAACCCAATGCCGGAATTGATTGCAGCGCGCGGCGAGCCGATTCGCTGTGTCGAGCCGTTGATTGAAATAACTCCTGAAGCGATCTTATCGAGACCGAAGATGGCGCGCGCCAGCTCTGTTCGCCCAGCACCCAGCAAACCCGCAATTCCCAATACTTCTCCTTTGCGAAGTGAAAAACTGATGTTCTTCAAGCCACCCTTGGTATTCAGTCCCTCGATACGCAGGACTTCCGGTCCCAGCTTAGCCCGCTCTTTCGGGAACAACTCCGTCAATTCCCGATTGACCATCAGACGAATCAACTCCGACTTGCTCATCTCGCGCACATCGTAAGTGCCGACTGTGCGCCCATCTCGCAAGACAGTGACGCGGTCGCCGATTTCAAATAGTTCTTCCATGCGGTGTGAGATATAAACGATTGAGACGCCTTTCTCTCTGAGGCTGCGAATAGTAGCGAAGAGTTCTTTGATCTCGTGCTCGGTGAGGGCGGCGGTCGGCTCGTCCATAATCAGGATTCTGGCCTCAAGCGAGAGCGCCTTGGCCACTTCGACCATCTGTTGTTCAGCCACCTTGAGCTCTTTGATTAACTTATGAGGATCGAGAGTGAGTCCCAAACCCTCTAAGGCGCCCGTCGCTGCTTGAAATATTGCGCGCTGATCGATTAGTCCGAGCCGGCGGGGCTCGCGCCCGAGAAAAATATTTTCGCCGGCCGACAAATGCGGAATGAGATTGAATTCCTGGTAGATGGTGCTGATGCCCAGCGTTTGCGCGTGCTTCGGATTCTTGATCTCGACGTCTTGACCGTCAAAAACTATCTGGCCTGCGCTTTTCTGATAGGCCCCGCTAAGAATTTTCATGAGCGTGGATTTGCCCGCGCCGTTCTCGCCGAGAAGAATATGAACCTCGCCGCGTCGCAAATCGAAATCAACGTCGTCCAAAGCCACGACGCCGGGGAACGTCTTCCTAATGTGACGCATTTGCAGAACGGGGGCATCTGCCATCTAGCTCGACCCTTCTTGCAAAAAACAACCTGGACCGCCCACTGACGCCGCGAGGTTAGAACTTGCGGCGACCACTCTTTGGGCCACCGCTCAATCACGACTTTCTTCTTGGTGTAGAAATCAATAGCGTAGCGCAGGCTTCGTTTCAGAAAAAATTCCGCTCTCGCTTTCGAGCCTCGTCATAACTCTCGCGTGCTCGTTGCACTGACTCAATTTCCGAAACTTCGGCTACAGGCACATCCCACCAGGATTCATAGCCGGGCACGCGCACCTCCTTATTAACCTCAACCACGATGACTGTGGTGTGCTGCTCCCCGCGTGCTTCTGCAAGCGCACCCTGTAGGTCTTCTCGCGTCACCGCGGAAATCACGTGCGCCCCCAAACTTTCGGCGTTGGCTGCGAAGTTAACTTCGAGTCGCCTACCGTCTAGTTGTCCGCTCTCCGCGCGACGGGCCCTGTAATCTGTGCCAAAGCCGCCCGAACCCAAAGCCTGGGAGAGCCCGCCAATGCTGCTGAAGCCATAGTTATTCAGCAGGATGATATTTAACTTAACCCCCTCCTGAATCGCCGTGACGATCTCGCTTGACATCATCAGATAAGAGCCGTCGCCGACCATCACATAGACTTCACGCGATGGGTCGGCCATCTTCACGCCAAGCCCGCCGGCAATCTCATAACCCATGCAGGAGTTGCCATATTCCAGGTGATAGCCTTTCGGATTGTGCGTGCGCCAGAGTTTGTGCAGGTCCCCCGGCAAACTGCCGGCGGCGCAGACCACCACGTCCTCCGGCCTCGAAAAAGTGTTGACGATTCCGATGACTTCGCTCTGGCTAATGGGCGGCTCTTGCGCGAGATTAAACAAACGCTCAACCTCCGCCAGCCACTGATTTTTGAAGAAGGCAATGCGAGAAGCGTACTCGTCGTCGACCCCATAGCCTTCGAGCGCTCCTCGTAATTCATCGAGCGTGACACGCGCGTCGGCCACGAGCGGAAGCGCCGCGTGTTTGTGGGCATCGAATTCAGCCACGTTGATGCTAACGAAGCGGACGTCAGGATTCTGAAATGCGGTTTTGGACGCAGTCGTAAAATCGCTGAGGCGCGTTCCAACGGCAATCACAAGATCGGCCTCGCGCGCGACGATATTAGCGCCGGGAGTGCCGGTCGCGCCGAGGGCTTCAAGATTTTGCGGATGGTTCCAGGACAGCGCACCCTTGCCCGCCATCGTCTCGCCAACCGGAATGCCGGTCTGTTCAACTAAGCGCGCGAGTGCTTCGACCGCTTCGCTGTAGATGACGCCGCCTCCCGCTATAATGAATGGCTTCTGAGCAGCACGAATCCATTCGACGGCGCGCGCCAACAGCGTGCGGTCAGCCAGCGGTCGGGAGACCTGCCAGGTACGCGGCTCAAAAAGTTCCACCGGATAATCCCACGCTTCCGCCTGCACATCCTGAGGCAACGCCAGGGTGACCGCGCCCGTGTCAGCGCGTGAGGTTAATACGCGCATAGCCTCCATTAAGGCAGAGGGCAGTTGGTCAGGGCGGTTGATGCGATCCCAGTAACGGGAGACAGGCTTGAAAGCGTCGTTGACCGAGATGTCCTGAGTGTGGCTTGACTCAAGTTGTTGGAGCACCGGCGCCACGTTGCGGCGTGCGAAGACGTCGCCTGGCAGCAGCAGCACAGGGAGGCGATTGATCGTCGCCGTCGCAGCGCCGGTAATCATGTTCGTCGCTCCTGGTCCAACCGAAGACGTACAGGCAAAGGTACCCAGCCGGTTCTTCATCTTGGCGTAGGCCGTGGCTGTATGGACCATGGCCTGCTCGTTGCGAGCCAGGTAAAAACGAAAGTCCGGCGTCTGCTGCAATGCCTGTCCGATACCAGCCAGGTTGCCATGTCCGAAAATGCCCCAAACGCCAGCGAAAAAT
>DATBRN010000104.1:0-41715 GCA_036560225.1 Pyrinomonadaceae bacterium
TACAAAAAACCAACAAAGAGAGAATGCGCAGCGTCGTACCCGCAGCGGCCCACTTAGTTCCGTACAAGAGAATCACAATCTCGTTGCCTAGCAGCATCAACACTGCAGTTGTAAGCGCAAGCATGAGCGCGACGCTTGTAAACACTCTAACAAACGCGTTCTCAAGCCGCCTGGTTTCGGCGGTTGAGATCTCCGCGTAAGCGGGGAATGTTACGGTCACAATCGCGTTCGTGATCCCGTGTATCGGCAATGTCGCCAGGTTGTAAGCAATGACGTAAGTACCCAACACCTCAGCGTTGAAGAGCCGACCTAGTAGTACGTTGTCAGCCATCTGCATTATGTATCCCAACACACTGCATATTTCCCAAAATGGAGGGCTAGCATGAAGACGTCTTTATCGAGAGCCAGACGGGGCCGATAAGGATGAAACACATAAGACAACGCTACACCGATGATGGCCGCTACTAACTGGCTAATCACCAGCGACCAAACGTTGCGCGTCCATACGACCAGAACAATCGTCGCTGCCGAGGTCAGGAAATTCGTCACGAGCTCAAGCCAGACGATCAATCGGAAATCAATCTTTTTGCGGTGGATAAGAAGCCCAATGTTCTGAAACCCCTGGATGAATGGCAACAGGCTGAAAAGCATAAGAATCTGTTGCAATCTGCCCTCACGATAAAAACTTGCGGCGGGGTAGGCGAGAACCGCGAGAAGTACGGCGAGCAGTAGCCGCCGCATGAGATCGACCGTCCAAAGCGTGTCGAGATGGGTGGAAAGCTGTTGGTCAGAGTTGTTTGCACTGGATTAAGAAATGGAATCGCCAGCTTGATGGAACAATGTAAGTATTCAAGTGATTAACTTGGCCAGCATAAAAGCAGCTCCGGCTGCGGCACTTCCTATCAGCGCCGTTTGCAGCGCGCTGCGCATTGGCTTTGTTCCCGTGTAGCGGCCTTTGATGAATCCAAAAATGAACAATGTGGCGAGCGTCGTAGCAATTGAAACAAAAAGTGCGTTTTGGGGGATGCGCGTAAACATGTAAGGAGCCAGCGGGACTAATCCGCCCGCCGCGTATGCGCCGCCGATGGTGATAGCACTAGTCAACGCGCGTTTCGGATCAGGCTTTTCCAGGCCCAGTTCAAAACGCATCATGAAATCAATCCACTTCTTTGGCTGCCGGCGCAGGGCCTCGACAATGGGCCAGGTTTCTTCAAGGCTCAGACCATATTCCTGAAATACTTCAGCCACTTCTCGCATTTCCTCATGGGGTATTTCAGCGACTTCGCGCTTCTCGCGTTCTCGCTCCTTGGCGTAATGTTCGACGTCGCTCTTTGCAGCGAGATAGCCCCCAAGGCCCATTGCAATTGAACCGGCCGCAATCTCGGCCAGGCCCGCCGTGACGATGATGCCATTGGGATTTGACGTCCCGGTGAGACCGCCGGTGAGTCCCGCGGCGAGCGCGAAGGGAACAGTCAAACCGTCAGACATTCCAATTACGATGTCGCGCACAACCTCGCTCGCGGTGAAATGGCGTTCAATGTGGGGAGTTTGCGGCATGGATCTTCTCCATTGCTAGACTTGAAGAGCGAAATCAGAAGTGAACTTGAGTCGATAATAGCACCGGCTCCTGAAGTTCAGAGTACAACCTTTAGGTAACTTAGTTACGCAAGCGGCAAGCTAAAGCTTGTACTCCAAACTACTGGCCTTCTCTCAGAACTTGCCGGCGAGAATCAATATGCCAATTACTATGAATGCGATTGCGGCAACACGCTTGATCCAGAGGACTGGAAGGTAATTGCCCAGCACACTTCCGGCCAGTACGCCAATCGCCGAGACAGCGGTAAGCGCCAGAGCGGCGGCGATTAATACGGCCCATGGTTTTTTCGACTGTGCCGCCATGGTCATTGCGGCGAGCTGGGTCTTGTCGCCCATCTCTGCCAGAAAGATTACGCCAAAAGTTGTTAGAAAGACGCGCCAGTCCATTTCGGGTCTCCTTAAACGTAGTCCAGCTATCAGGGTTGCTTGCGTTCCTGCTCAGTCTGTCTGTGCCGTCCGAGACCTCGCTGTCGATACTGTCCTCACGAAGTTTACGCCTTTCGGCGACTCTTATGGCTCAGACTGATCTATACTAACTTACATTCTCGCGCTCCCTTGGTTCGCTCAGGGTTTTAATGAGTCAACACTCTAAGGATTTTCTCGGCACTGAACGCTATCGCATTCGCCGGCGGCTCGGGTCCGGCGGAATGGGAGTCGTCTACGAAGCACATGATCGCGAGACTGACAAGGTCGTAGCACTAAAGACCCTGACGCGAGCCGAAGCTTCCCATATTTCGCGATTCAAGAATGAATTCCGCTCGCTGGCAGACGTATCTCACCCTAATCTGGCGGCACTTTATGAGTTCATGGCTGATGGTCAGTACTGGTTCTTCACGATGGAGCTGGTGCAGGGACTAAATTTTCTTGAATACGTGCGTCCGGGTTATCAAGCCAGGAAGCCCCAGTCCTCAAGAACTCCGACGCTCCGCAAGACTTCCGTGGATCACGACGATGAGTTGTTGGCTGACTACGAAGCGGAAACGCGGCAATTGGATCCGGTCAAGAGCACCTACGCGGCATCCGAGTCAGTGGAGACTCCTGAGACTCCTGAGGAAACCTCTCTTTCGAGATCGAAGTTGGATCTTGATCGTTTGAGTATCGCCCTAAGGCAGTTAGCTGAGGGCTTACACGCTTTGCACGAAACGGGAAAGCTTCATCGTGACATAAAGCCCTCGAACGTATTGGTAACGAAGGAAGGCCGCGTAGTGATCCTGGATTTCGGTCTCGTGGCCGAAGTGGAGGGCAAGGAGTCTCACGACACCGTTACGCTGGCTGGCACCCCTGACTACATGTCTCCTGAGCAGGGAGCCCACCTTCCCATTTCCCGCGCCAGCGACTGGTACAGCGTAGGCGTCATGCTGTATCAGGCACTCACTACCCGGCTTCCGTTTGCGGGCAAGTATTTCGAAGTGATGATGAATAAGCAAAACTTCGATCCGCCACCGCCGAGCGATCTGGTAGACGACGTTCCCCCCGAGCTAAATGATCTCTGCGTGCGCCTGCTGCGACGCAAGCCGGAAGATCGACCATCAGACCGGGAAATTCTGCGGATACTTGGACACGGCAAAACTGGTCCACTACAGCAGGCGATATCCTCGAGGGCTCCGGCTGCGGTGCAAACGTCATGCTTCGTTGGCCGCGAGCGGCAGCTGCGCGAATTGGAGGATGCCTTTGCCGTGACCAGGCGCGGACAAACTGTGACGGTCTATTTGCATGGTAGCTCGGGAATGGGAAAGAGTGCGCTCGCCGCGCATTTTCTGGACGACCTCAGAGAGAGGTATCCCGAGGTCGTCATCCTGGAAGGACGATGCTTTGAACGCGAATCTGTTCCCTACAAAGCCCTGGATGGCGTGGTAGACAGCCTGACAAAGTATTTGCTTTCTCTACCTGAAACTATGGCTGAAGCGCTGATGCCTCACGAAGTCCTTGCGCTCGCTCGCCTTTTCCCCGTGATGCTCCAGGTCGACTCGGTTTTCAACGCGCCACAGCGGGAACAGGAGATTCCGGATCCGTTCACTCTACGACGCAAAGCGTTTGCGGCTCTGCGCGAATTGCTTGCGCGCATTTCAGAGAGGCAGCCACTGGTACTTTACATCGACGATCTTCAGTGGTCCGATGCAGACAGCACCACCCTGCTCGAGGATCTGTTGCGGCCGCCCGATGCGCCGCCGCTGCTTCTGCTTTCGAGTTTTCGCAGCGAAGATGTCCAGACGAAACCGTTCTTGAAGTCGCTGCTTGAAAAGACGGGAAGTGAGAGTTGTCGGGAAGTGCTGGTCGACGCTCTTTCAAAGGCCGAATCTTACGCAATGCTGCGCGATTTGCTTGGAGCCAGCGCTTCCGGCCTTGAGCCCTTCTCCGACGCGATTCTCAATGAGGCGCGCGGGAATCCGTTTCTGCTGGAGCAGCTTGCACGCTACGCAGCTACAAGCGATCAGACTGCGACCACCGGGATCACTCTGGCGGTAATGCTTGATTCACGACTGCGTTATTTGCCAAAGGGAGCGCGTCAGTTCATTGATGCGCTCGCTGTTGCCGGACGCCCAATTAACCCCGAAGTAGCCTATCAGGCGGCGGAACTATCCGGCGACGAGCTTCCGCTCGTTAGCTCCTTGCGAGCAGCTCAGTTTCTGCGAACCGGCGGACCAGTTTACACGCTCGAGCTGTATCACGATCGGATTCGCGAAACGATTGCATCTCAGCTGGAACCCAAAAAAGTAACCCACATCCACCGTCGACTGGCACAGGCCCTCGAGGCCCGCGGCATCGATGATCCGGAAGCCCTCTTTGAGCACTATCTCGGCGCTGGAGAAAGAGTGCGTGCCGCCACCCATGCTGCTGTGGCCGCCAAGAAAGCAGCCACTGCGCTGGCTTTCGATCGAGCAGCCGCGTTCTATCGCCGTGCGCTGGAATTGGCGCCGGCGCGAGGTGCGGAACTCATTGACCTTAAGCGCGGACTTGCCGACGCTCTGGTTAATGCCGGACGACCGGCTGAAGCAGCGCAAGCTTATCTCGAGGTCGCCCAGGTTACGTCGGCTGGTCACAGTCTCGATTTCAAGCGGCGCGCCGCCCAGCAGCTATTGATGGGGGGACACATCAATGAAGGTGTGGACCTGATTCGATCTGTGCTCGCAGCTGTAGGGTTGACCTATCCGACCGGTCAAGGGCGCGCCCTGTTTTCACTGTTCCTGAAACGCCTCCAAATTCGTCTGCGTGGTCTGAATTTCATCGAACGTGACGTAAGCCAGATTCCTGAAGCTGACCTTGTTCGCATCGATACTTGTTGGGCTGTCGCCGCGGGTCTGGGCGCGGTCGATCTTGTTCGTGGCGCCGACTTCCAGAGTCGTCACCTCTTGTTAGCGCTGCGAGCAGGCGAGCCCTATCGCGTGGCACGCGCAATGGCTTTTGAGCTGGCCTGGACCGCCGCGCGCGGTGGCGCCGGTGGGGAGCGAACCGCGCAACTTGCAAGACTGACCGAAGATCTGGCTAAGAAGGTGGCCCATCCGCATGCGATAGGACTTTCAATCTGGGCCATCGGTGCCGATCACTACCTTGGCGGGGACTGGAAGAAGGCTGTCGACCTTTGCGATCGTGCGACGGAGGTCTTGCGCGATCGATGCACTGGTGTTACCTGGGAGATCACGATCGCGAACCGGTATAAGCTAAACGCCCTCTTGTCAATGGGCGAGCTTGCTGAAGTATCGCGACGAGTGCCTTCGTTACTCTCGTCTGCTCTCGAGCAGGGAAACCTTTTTGGCGCCACCGATCTACGTACTCGCATGAATTTGATTTGGCTCGCGGCAGACAATCCGGACAAGGCAAGAGCCGAAGTGATCGAGGCGCTCAAGGCATGGTCTCATGAAGGATTTCATTTACAGCATTACGTGTCCCTGCACGCCCTTGCGCAGATCGAACTTTATACAGGTGATGTAGAAGTTGCCTGGAAACATGTTGAAGGGCAGTGGCCGGCACTCGAGGATTCTATGCTCCTGCGCATACCAATGGTGCGCTCAGAAGCAATGCAACTGCGGGCGCGTGTGGCGCTAGCCACGACCGGCGTAGAACACGACGCCGCAAAGTTGCGGCTGGCTGAGAAGATGGCGCACAAGATTGAGAAAACAAATATCTCGTGGTCAAAACCATTTGGAAACCTGGTACGAGCCGGGGTAGCGCAGCAGCGCGGTAAATCCGAGCAGGCTAAGACGTTTCTTTCGGAGGCACTCCTGGGTTTTGAACAGACTGATATGCGGCTTTATGCAGCGGCGGCGCGGCGGCGTCTTGGTGAGACACTCGGTGGTGAACGGGGTCGTCAGCTAGTCGCCGAGGCTAATGCTTGGATGGTGGAACAAAGAATCAAGAATCCCGAAATAATGACGCGCATGCTTGCGCCGGGATTCAAGTGATCTGTCAGGCAGCCAAGTCAATTACTTCGGGGGGCGCTGGCTGACGCTGCGGCCGTATGCCCCAGTCATACGTCCTTCTGGTTATGCGAACAGCGGCGCCCAGGAAGAGCCTGGCAAATAGCCCCAGCCTGTTCTTGCGTACATTATCGGCGGCGATGCCACCGGGATAGAGGGATGCAAAGACCAGACACGCCACAGCGTATACGACCTTAGCGCCGAGAGGCATCGAGTTCATTGGACCGTTGCGTGTGCGCGCAATGATCCCTTTCAAACTATAAAACGTACTAAAACTCTCCTGGGCTTCCTTCATCAGCTCTTCAGTCGTTATCGTGGGGTGCTTGACTGCGATCTCAGTATGATCATAATCGAGCCAAAACCTCTCACGAACAATCCGCACGCGGTGTTTCGGAACATAGTCAGGCACATCGCGGTTTTTCAAATCGCGCATCATCTCGTGATAGTCCTTTGTTCCGGGATAGACGGCATAAACCGGGAATTGGGCGAAGGCTGTTCCCGAGGCAGTTGCGAATTGCCTCATGGTGCGAAATGTAGTCGGCGTATCACTTTCGAGGCCGCCAATAATCGAAGCGAGCACCATGATCCCGTGACTCTGGATCTTTTGAATGGCTTCAGCCATTTTTTGACCCGCCGGGTTCCAGGTCTTGTTCACGTTCTTTAGACCTTCTTCGGTGAACGATTCCACTCCGATAAGCGCTCCACGGAGGCGCATCTTGCTGTACATCGCGTCTAGGTATTCATCGTCACTAATGCATTCCGCGGTCATTTGTGTAAAAGCGTAGAGGGCTGGCGGCCCTAACCGATCATACTCATCAAACAGTTTGAGACGATCTTCGCGCACGCGCTCAAGGTTGGCTCGCGTTCCCTTGTTTGTTTCTCTTGCGATTCGGCCGATCGTCGCAGGAGTGAAGTTGTCGTCGGAGAAGAAGACGTTACGGAAACCCATCCGATAAAGCTCGTTTGCCTCTTCAATGATCTGATCGTTCAAGTGCAAGCGCGGCGTACGGCCATCCGTTACCCAGACAGAGCAAAAGCTACAATTCTCAGGACAGCCCGCTATCGTCTGGATACAGCCCATTAGATACTTATCGGGATCGAGTAGATCCCAGCGAGCTTTGGCCATCAGTTCTCCCGGCACTCGCCCTCCGTCGTAGATGCGTTGCAACTTACCTACGTAAGCGTCCTCCAGAACTTTGCTCCAAACGATATCCGCGTTTCCCTTAACAACGGCGTCGGCTCCCATTTCCAATGGTTCTTCCGGAAATATGGTCGCATGGACGCCACCGACTATGACGGTTGCGCCGCGTTTTTTTGCTTCACGCACCACCCGATAACCCGGTCTGCAGTTTCCTGTATGAATTCCAACACCGACGATGTCGCCTGGACCTACCTGATCAGCATCAAATGCACTAATTGGCTCATCAATAATTACCGGATCACCTGCAAACTCTATTGGCGTTGCACCGGCGACGACAAAGAGCCACCTCGGAGTGATAACGCTATAACCGACGGAGGCATTTGCTGGGTTTACCAGTACCACCTTACTCATTACTGCATTCTCCTTGTTAAGTTATGCGCCATCCCATTCCAAAGTGCCAGTTTAGAGCGGTAGTGCCAGAGAATGTCCTGATTGGATTAGCGAGAGATCAGGAAGCCAGAAAACGCGCCCAGCGTAATCTCACAAAGGGGTAGTGTCAATGCCAAGCGGCTTAAAGTGGTTGTTTTCACGGCCCATCAGGCGGAAGCGCGCCCCCGCAGGAAAAATTCTATGATAGGAGATTTTGCCGTTCAGCTTTGCGAAGCGAGGTCCTTGAGGGCTTCTGAGAGTCTGGCGCAGAGGTTTCCGGAAGCCTGAGAATACTGCCGGAAGTCAAAAGTGTTGACGAACGCAACGCCGAGGCTGGCCGAAGTGAGAAATATTTCATCGGCTTCGGCGAGATCGGCCAGTTCGTAGACGCCCTCAATCACCGGGATAAACTGTTTGCCTGCCAGTTCGATGACGGCTGATCGGGTGATCCCGGCAATCGCGCCTGTGCTGAGGGCAGGTGTATGAAGTGTGCCTTCTTTAACCCAGAAAATGTTGGCCATTGTTGCGGAGACGATCTCACCGCGCTCGTTAAGCATGACTGCTTCGTCAAAGTCTCTTTCCTGTGTCTCTTCCCACGCCAGCACCTGTTCCAGGTAATTCAAACTCCTGATTCCGATGAGCGGTGAAAACGTGTTGCAGCGATAAGGAGAAACAGCGAGCGACAATCCAGCTGCTGGAACCTTTTGCGTTTCGCTTGTCATGATCAGCAGATCCGTCTTCCGCGCGCCTTCCTTTTTCGGTTTCCAGACGTCACGTCCACTGCGTGCCAGGAGAATTACGCGAGCGCGTCCGTTTCGCACCTGGTTGACGGCGACGAGTTTTCTAACAGCCTCGCCAACATTGCGTTCATTAGTTCCCGCGCAATCGACCTTGAGACGCTCGGCATGATCCTTGAGGCGTCGCCAATGTTCGGGCCACAAAAATAGTTTGCCGTTGTAGACCGCAACAGTTGTGAAGACTCCTCGGCCATACAACATCGCCGACGACACGGGCGCTACGCGAGCCTTCGTCGCTTCGAGCATCACCTTGTTGAGATAGATTACGGGGTGCACAGTTGAATTGAAGGGATCACTTTTTGGAGTGCGGCGAGGCTCGGAATCATTCTTTGCCAGCGGCCATCGCCTCGGCTTCGAGTTTTTTGGAGAGAGAACTGCGCCAAACTTTCTCCAGCGCACTAACTTCAGCGCAGATGGCTTCCTCTTCGCCCACTTTTATTCGCAGGCTGGTACCGCCGACCCGACCAATTAACATGAATGGACATTTCTCGTGCTCAACGATGTGTTCTATGGCTCCCTGCGACGAGGCTGGAAAACTAATGATGATTCGCGATGGTGACTCGCCGAAGAGCAGGCTCGCCGTTGGTAGTGCCTCAGGCAGAGAGCCTGGGAGTGTAATTTCCGCGCCGATGGCACGGCTGTTCAGCGAAGAAAAACAACTTTCGGCCAATGCCACCGCAAGTCCGCCATCAGAGCAATCGTGAGCGGATGCGAGCAATCCTGCCTCCGCAGCTTGAAGACAGGCACTCTGGACGATGCGTTCAGCATGGAGATCGATCTTTGGAAGGGCGCCATTGGCAATTAACTCTTCCGTAGAGAGGCCACCGACAACAGCAGCATATTCACTAAGCGAAAGATCATCCGCAGTCGTGCCGAGCAGGGCAATTACGTCGCCTGCTTGTTTGAATCCTGGTTGCACGACTCGTCGCACATCCTCCACCACGCCAATCATTCCGATCACTGGCGTGGGAAGAACGCCACGCCCCTCCGTTTCGTTGTAGAACGAGACGTTGCCCGAAACTACCGGCGTATTTAATACCCGGCAGGCTTCGGCCATGCCATCGACGACCTCCGAAAAGGACCACATTACTTCGGGCCGTTCCGGCGATGCGAAGTTAAGACAGTTTGTAATAGCGAGTGGTCGCGCACCCACGCACACAACATTGCGAGCTGCTTCAGCGACAATCAGTTTTGCGCCTTCCCGAGGGTTAGCCTCACAGTAGCGCCCATTACCGTCGAGCGTCATCGCCAGCGCTCGGCGGGTTTCCTTTATTCTGACAACCGCGGCGTCTGCTCCCGGCAAGACAGCGGTGTTGGTCCTGACCATGTGGTCATATTGCCGGTAAACGAATTGCTTGGAAGCAAGGTTTGGTGAAGCTAATAGTTTGATTAGTGCGTCGTCATGGTTTTGATCTTTGATCGGTTTTTGAACTTCAGACTGTGGACTGTGGACTCTCGACTGTGGCGGTGCCATGGGCCGCTTGTACAACGGCGCCTCCTCCGTGAGCGCGGAAACTGGAATGTCGGCCACGGTTTGACCTTCGTGTATGACGCGCATGTTGTGACCATCCCGCACGCGACCGATAACAACTGCGTCGAGATCCCATTTGCGAAAGATATCGATAACTTCTCGTTCGCGTCCTGCGTGAGCGACGATCAGCATTCGCTCCTGCGACTCGGAGAGCAGCATCTCGTAGGCCGTCATGCCTTGTTCACGCTGCGGCACTAAGGACAGATCGATTTCCACACCTGTGCCCGCGCGAGCGGCCATCTCACATGAAGACGACGTCAGTCCGGCGGCGCCCATGTCCTGGATTCCCGCCACTGCCCCGCTGCGCATTGCTTCGAGGCAAGCTTCAAGCAAAAGCTTCTCCAGAAACGGATCACCGACCTGTACGGTTGGGCGTTTTGCCAGAGCTTCGTCGTCAAATTCCGCCGAGGCCATGGTCGCACCATGAATGCCATCGCGTCCTGTTTTGGCGCCCACGTAAAGGATAGGATTGCCAACTCCCGTCGCCTTACCGAAGAAGATTTGGTCCCGGCGCACCAGTCCGAGCGCGAACGCATTAACCAGTGGGTTGAGCGAATAAGCATCGTCAAAAGCAACTTCACCACCGACTGTGGCCACGCCAAAGGCATTGCCATAATGCGCAATACCGCCTACTACGCCAGCCAGCAGCGAGCGATTGCGGCGTCCATGTTTGGGGTGGTCCAGCGAGCCAAAGCGCAGACTGTTCATCGAGGCAATCGGTCGCGCACCCATAGTGAAAACGTCGCGCAGGATTCCACCGACACCAGTTGCCGCTCCTTGAAATGGTTCGATGAATGAAGGGTGATTATGGGATTCGATCTTAAAGGCAGCGCACCAACCATCACCTACGTCGACGATACCGGCATTCTCTCCTGGGGGCACGATGATGCGCTCGCCGGTAGTGGGGAGGCGGCGTAGATGAATACGTGAAGATTTGTAGGAACAATGCTCAGACCACATCACTGAGAAGATGCCCAGCTCAACGAACGTGGGTTCGCGGCCCATCAGCGACTTGATACGTGCAAACTCTTCCAGCGTTAGATTGTGAGCGGAGATTACGTCGGGAGTGATGGGTTCCATAAGAAAGTAGGCAGTAAGCAGAAGACAGAATGCAGAAGGCAGGCCCGTTTCTGTCCGAGCAAGCTTCGAAGATCTAAGATCTCAGGTGCAGGCTTCCGGATCTACCTACTGCTTACTGCCTTCTGCCTCCTGACCTTTACGGCCGACTAGTTTTTCGATAGCCGCGCGCAACTCGTCTGCCTTGATGCGGCCAAAGTGTTTAAAAACCACCTCACCTTTGTTGTTGTAAAGAAACGTTGCCGGCAATGCGCCGCCCCAACCTGGATCCACCGAGTTGATTGCCGGCTCCGGGTCGGCTACGTTCAAAAGGTAAACGGGCATTTTGGCCTTCATCTCGCGAAGAAACTTCGGCACCGCGGTATTAATGTCCGCAAGGTCATCGAGAGTAATTGCGATGAAGTCGAGCCCTTTCGCTCGATACTGATTGTCGATCTTAACCAGATCGGGAAACTCGTCGCGGCAGGGGTCGCACCACGTCGCCCAAAAGTTGACTAGCAGAGGATGGCTGCCGTCTCGCTTCAGCAAGCCTTGCATCTCCTCGGCTGTGATCGCACGCGCTCTTGCGTCTCCCTTAACAGCGGGCGCGACCTGGGATTTGCGACCCAGGTGCGCCGTGCCAGAGGTCAGCGATTGCGACGCAGCTGAGCCAGTCAGAAACAAGCTGCTCACGCACACGCCAAAGCCAACAATCACAAGCTGCTTAAGTTTGGGTCTTGCAGTCATCAAGAACGACATTTAATCCGCCCGCTTGATGGAACAGCCAAACGCGGCGGCGGTAGTTTTGGCAACCGGTTTGCCAGCAAGCATCTCTTCTAGCGCGTCACGCAATTCGCTGGAATTAACCTGCGATTGGTCGCGGCTGTTGTCTATGCGGCCGTGATAGATGAGTTTGTTGTTGGCGTCGAGGAGATACGCCTCAGGTGTTCTGGTTGCGCCTAGCGAATCGGCAAGCTTGTTGCCGTTGTCCTTGAGTATCGGGAAGGTCAAATTTTTTTCAGCGGCGTGCTTCTTTACGTCAGCGGCAGACTCAGTGGAGTTGGCGTTGATTCCCACGACAGTAATGCTGCGAGCTTTGTAATCCTGTGCGAGTTTTTCCATTCGCTCGTTGTAGGCATTGGAAATCGGACACTGGACCGCAATGAAGATTAAGACCGTGCCGTTTTTGCCCTTGAGTGAACTAAGGGAATGCTCTTTCCCATCGACGTCAGGCAATGTGAAAGCTGCTATCGTCGCGCCAATCGCGGGAGCTGCGGGAATATCGTTGTCAAAGGTTCGTGCATTTGCGGCAATGGTGAGGGCCACCAGGGCAATCATCAACGAGATAACACTTAGCTTTTTCATGAGCAATAACTCCTTTAGAGCCGATGAAATTGAAATGAAATCAATGGGGATTTGGAACTCGAAAGATTAACAGTCTGGGATGGGGCGTGCAAGCGAGCGAAATGAATTGGTTCAGTTTCGACATTGGCCCTCGGCAGCATTGATGGAATTCGTCGCCGCGGCTTTGCCGTCTGATGTTCGGAAGTGGCTATGCCCTTCCGTTGATGCACTTTTTAGTCTTGGGGGCTCCGCCCCTGGTCACAACCGCAGAGAATCAAAGAGTTGGGGGCGTAGCCCCGGGTTCCATCGACTCTGACCGGAAGGGCACAGCCCTTCCACATCAGGCGGCACAGCCGAGGACCAAGTTCCCAGCTCTACGGCGCGCGGTTCTGACAACGCAGGGCGCCGAGTATGAGAGCTGTCAAGGTGATCGTAACGAGAGCAGAAAGCAGACAGAACTGGCAAAAGTGGCCAATGACGAACGCTTGCAGATAGAGTAGCCAGAGCGTTGTCAAAAACATTGCGCTAACCACGAAGATGAGTAATTTTCCCACTCCTCTATAACCAAAAGCGGCGAGGGTGGCGAGGCTGAAGACGGTGAAGTAGGCAACGGCCCCGATTGCCGCGAGCGGAATGCCGCGAATACTCGCGTAGGGACTGGAGAGAACTTCCGAACAACCCGAGACTATTGTGCAACGAACGCTGCGGCCGGAAAGATGCTCCACCGTCAGATAGATCGAGTCTGCCAGGCCAATTAACGAGACCAAGGCCGATATGCCGTAAAGAATTATCGCTCGCCGGACGAACGTTGGTTGCTTGATTTCGATGGTTCCGTTTAACGTGGTCACGCTGATGCGGAAGTGATGCCCGCGCTCCCATTGTGATCACTGGTGGGCGGCGAGTTCGGCTTCAATGAGTGCCTTCAGTTTGTCTGGTGCGAGAGACTCAAAAGGCAGTTCACGGCCATTGAGAAAGACTGTCGGGGTACCGGTCACTCCCAGGGAATGGCCGCGCTTGCCATCCAGAAAGATTCGCTGCTCAACTACTTCGTTCGAGTTGTCTTGCCTGAACTGGACCAGATCGAGGCCGATCTTCGTCGCATAGCCTTCGAAAATCGGGCGCACATCAAAAGCCCCATGCCAGGTGTTCTGGTTTTCATAAATCATGTCATGCATTTCCCAAAACTTGCCCTGCAGTCCAGCTGCCTCCGCAGCGCGTGCGGCAGCAAGCGCGTGCTGATGAGTGGGCACGAGCGGAAACTCCCGAAAAATTATTCGCAGCTTTGCCTGGCCAAACTGGCCTTCGAGATTCTTTAGGATGGGGTGAAGCATGCCACAGGGTGGACACTCGAAGTCGCCAAACTCTTCGAGAGTGACGGGGGCGTTTGAATTTCCCAACGCATGCGGTGGTTCAGCGCCAGGTTCAGCCTGATTCGCTGGGCTCGCAGAATTCTGGGCAGGCGATGCTGAAGCTAACAATGGCGGTTGGGTTTCTGAGGCTGAGCGCCGGAAATACAGGAACACTAGTATGCCTGCTCCGAGCACCAGGATGATGATGACAAACGGGATGGCGCGTTTCATTTTTTAGTCAGAGGATGAATCAGAATTAGTAGATCAGGTTCAGTCCACAAAAACCTCACCGGACAGTATAGAAAACTGTCTTGTCGAGATCACCATTAACGTAAATCTGAACTTTGTATTTTCCTGCAGGCCAGTCTCGTGGATAAGTCAAATGACCATGTATCAGATCTTCGTTGGGCTTAGTGGTGTAGGCAATCTCCTGGATCTTTTGGTTTTGATCTTTCCCGACTTCAACGGCCCACCAGGCGAACCTCATCTGTGTGCCTGCCTTCGGCTCCTTCAGCCTGACAACGCAATGAACCGTCCGATCACCTGGCTCGAATGTATCCGTCTCTGCGCCAGGCCGACCATTATCATCTTTGGCCATATGAATTTCTCCAATGGCGACTCCGGGTCCTAGGTCAACTTCTCGCGCGGCATTGGAGTTGGAATTTGAATTGGTGTTTCCATTCTTCATCTTCCCAAGACTGCAAGCGAGGACGACGAAGACTAGAAGGCCCGCGGCGAGCCAGGCTGGATGTTGTTTCATCTCGAGGGTTCTCCGTGTGGTTGTAAGCTAAGCAGGTAAAGCAATCTGGTGGTAGTCAAGGATCCCCAAGCGCGTAGCCGGCTTGGGCCGGCAGTTCTGCGTTCTGTGCGTGCTGCCCGCGTGGCGTCGTAGTCACGCCACAGCTGCCAGCGTAGCTGCAAGCGAACGAAAAATGTTCCGGCCATCACTCGACCCAAGCAGATCTTCGCACGCACGTTCGGGATGCGGCATCAGCCCTAGCACGTTGCGCGAGCGATTGCAGATGCCGGCAATATTATCGCGCGAACCGTTTGGATTTGCGGCATCAGTGATATTTCCGCCCTGATCGCAATAACGGAAGACAATCCTATCTTCCTGCCGCAGCTCTGCCAATGTGACATCGTCGCAGACGTAATTTCCCTCGGCATGGGCGATCGGAATTCGCAGCACCGACCCCGAAGTCAGCTCATTCGTATAGGGCGTGTCTGAAGTTTCGACGCGCACAAAGACGTGTTCACAAATAAAATGCAAATCGCGGTTGCGGATCAAAGCGCCGGGCAAGAGACCGGCTTCGCAAAGAATCTGAAACCCGTTGCAAATCCCCAGGACGAAACGGCCGGATGCGGCAAACTTCTTGACCGATTCCATCACCGGCGAAAAGCGCGCCAGCGCGCCGGCGCGCAGGTAGTCGCCATACGAAAAGCCGCCGGGAATAATCAAGGCGTCGTAAGCGTTTAGATTTGTGTCGCGATGCCAGATGAAATCGACCGGCTGGCCCACCTGTTTTGAGATCACGTGATAAGCATCGTGATCGCAGTTTGAGCCGGGAAATACTATGATTCCAAACTTCACGCTTCAATCTCCACGCGGTAATCTTCGATAATCGGATTGGAAAGAACTTCGCGCGCCATGCGGGCTACGGATTCGCGTGCGTCCTCTTCGTTGGCTGAATCCTGGAGAGCGATTTCGAAGTACTTGCCCTGCCGAACATCCGCTATTCCGGTAAAGCCAAGCAGCTCGACGGAGTGCTGGATTGCCTTGCCCTGCGGATCAAGAACTCCTGGTTTGAGGCTAACGAAGACTTTCGCTTTCATGTTTTTTTGGCGCCGCTCCAAAATTTGCACTTCATACTAAAACATAACATTGCTTCGTGTGTAGCTAATAGCATACTATCTCCGCCCGCGACTTTGTATTCGGTATCAAATTTTAGACAAATTAAGAATCGGAGAACCTGAACTATGCAGAATCCGCCTCCCAGCGCGCCTGGCAAGTCGAGCACTGGTCTTGACGAGAACGTCGCCGCATTACTTACCTATATACTTGGCTGGGTCACCGGCCTTATCTTCTTTCTGATCGAAAAGGACAGCAAACTGGTCCGCTTCCACGGAATACAGTCAATCCTGTTGTGTGTTGTTGCTGCTGTTCTCTTCATCGCAGTCTGGGTTATTACCGTTGTACTCGTCTTAATCGCGTCTCAGGTAGCAGACATCTTTGGATCGCTGGTGGGCATTTTAGCCTTTCTCCTTTGGCTGGTTGTCGGGCTCCTTCTGGCGATCACCTGGATTCTGTGTCTGGTGCGCGCTTATCAGGGCAAGTTCTTCAAGTTGCCGTTTATCGGTAACCTGGCGGAAAACATCGTCAACAAGTAGTCGCAACCGGGCATAACCGATTCACTCGTTCGAGCAGCGTGCGTTAGCAGGTTGTTTGCGCGCGGTTTAGCCCTCGCTAACTGTCACGGCTGTTTGGGCTGCCCGGCTGCTCTGCGGATTTGCGCTTACGCCGAAAACCCTTTCAAAAATCGTGTCGACATTTCGTAAATAGGTCTCGAACTTGAATACTCCAGCGAGCTCCATGGGAGATAGGTGCAATTTGATGTCCGCATCTTTCTCCAGGAGCTCTTTGAAGTTTTGGCCTGTTTCCCAAACCTTCATAGCATTTCGCTGTACCCATTCATAAGCGGTTTCGCGCGCCACGCCTTTTTGCGTCAGTGCAAGGAGAAGCTGTCCGCTGAAAACCAAACCCTTCGTCAACTCGAGGTTCTGAAGCATACGTTTTGGGTAGACGACCAGTCCCTCGATCAAAGACGCGGCTTTATGAAGAATGTAATCCAGCGCGATGCTCGAATCAGGCAGGACAACCCGCTCAGCGGAGGAGTGGGAGATGTCACGCTCGTGCCAGAGCGCGACACTTTCGAGACCAACCAGACTGTTGGCTCTGATGACGCGGGCCATGCCACAGATTCGTTCCGAAATAATTGGATTACGCTTGTGAGGCATTGCGCTCGAACCCTTTTGGCCGACAGCGAAGCGTTCCTGGGCTTCGTAAACTTCTGTCCGCTGCCAGTGACGAATATTGAGCGCAAATTTGTCGAGCGATGATGCGATGACGGCAAGGGTGCATAGATATTCAGCGTAGCGGTCGCGCTGGATGATCTGCGTAGAAACGAGAGCGGGTTTCAAGCCCAGCCGTGCGCAAACTCTCTCCTCAACTTCTGGGTCGAGGAGGGCGAATGTTCCTACCGCCCCGCTGATTTTCCCGACCGCTACGGTTTCGCGCGCACGCTGCAAACGTTCCCGGTTGCGCCTCATCTCCTCGTACCAGAGGGCAAACGTTAGACCGAAAGAGGTTGGTTCAGCGTGGATTCCATGGGTGCGTCCAATTTGCGGCGTGTGCTTAAACTCAAACGCGCGGCGTTTGAGCACGTCCAGAAGAGTCTCGATTTTCTTGAGGAGAAGGTCGCAGGCATCGCGTAACAGGAGTGCATTGGCCGTGTCCACGACATCCGAAGAAGTCAGGCCGTAGTGAACGAAGCGCGCGGCTTCGCCAATGTTTTCGGCAAGATTGGTGGTGAAGGCAATTACATCGTGGTTAGTGGTCTTTTCAATTTCATTTATTCGCTCAACTGAAAACTTTGCTCGCGACTTGATCGACTCGAGGGCTTCCTTTGGTATCGTGCCCATTTCTGCGTGCACTTCGCAGACAGCCAGCTCCACGTCGAGCCACTTCTGGAATTTGCTCTCTTCACTCCAGAGGCCGCCCATTTCAGGCAATGTGTAACGTTCGATCATCTCTTGTTAGTTTCGAGTTTCGAGTTTCGAGTTTCGAGTTTCGGGTTCGCCGTTGGGGTCATGACTTATAAGTTACAAGTGGTGATTAGTTCGATTCGATCTTCAACTTTCCGTAAACGAACTCGGAACTCGGAACTATTTTAGTGCCGTTGAATTCACAAAATATCGCGCCAGAACCCAGCGGCCATTGCGCTCGACTAAGGTGAATGTCTCCATACCTTCGCCATTCTGAAACTTTGTTCTATAGGTAACGATATACACCCGACCTTTTAGTGGCCCGCCGGAGTTTTGCTGTTCAGTTGCCGACTGCAGCACCCGGTTTTCAACGGGGCCTAGCTTTGCCCGCAGAGTCTTAAAGGTAGCGACTGACTGGTCAAGCGTAGTGTCCTGCCGCCAGAGTTCCGATGCTTCGTTGTATATCTTTTCGTAGCGTTCCGCCGCAATCTCTTCGTTGATGGTGTTAATCGTCGATTCCACTTCGGGCAAAACAGAGCCGCTTCCACGATTCGAAGCACACGCAAAGGCGACGAGCGAAGCGAGCAAAAGAACGAACGAAACCAAGCGAAGTTTTGAATGCGAAACGGAGTGCTCAAGACAGACCGCACTCATCCTTCCGCCTTCATCCTTCATCCTTTACCTACACCTCGATCCACGGGGTTGGCTCCTTTGGAAACGACAGGCTCACCTGGGTGTCGGCATGAAAAAGTGGACAGCGTTCCTGTAAGGCGACTTCCGCGGAGATCTTAGCAAGGTAAGGATTGTTCGCACGCTGAGAAAGATGCGCCAGCACCAGATATCTAGCGACCCCATCGAAGCTATCGCGAATCCAGTCAGCGACGTCTTCGTTTGAAAGATGTCCGAGGCGGGAAAGAATGCGCTGCTTCAATTCCCAGGGATAAGAATCACAAGCCTTTAACATATCGCGGCTGTGGTTGGACTCAATCACGATGGCGGCGCAACCGCGCAGCCGTTCGCTAACGAGGGTCGTGATGTGGCCAAAGTCCATCAGCGTGGCTATCTTCACGCCTTGATGCGTCGCGGTGAATCCGAAATTGTCTACAGCGTCGTGCGGAATCGTGAAAGGATGAAAGTCGATCTCGCCAATGCGAAAGTCGCGGCTGGATTCTATCTGCTCCACTCGGTTCCGAAGCGCGCGGGCACGTTTACGTGGTTCTTCATTGTTAACGTTGGTGCGTTCGCTAATGTAAGCGTCGCAGGTCTTGGCAGAAATGTAGACGGGGCAATCGACGGTGCGAAGCAACACCCGTAATCCGCCCGAGTGGTCTCCATGTTCATGCGTGACCAGGACGGCATCGAGTTGCTGGACGTCTTCACCGACGAGAGCGAGCCGGCGCGCGATCTCTTTCGCACTCAGTCCAGCATCGACGAGAACACGAGTCTCGCCCGCAACGATCAAGACCGCATTGCCAGTTGATCCGCTGCCGAGAACGGTAAGTTTCATGTTTAGGAAAATTAAAACTATGAACCGCGCTACTAAGAAAGGTGTAGAAAGAGACTTTAGCATTTAATAACCGAAACGGCTACCGTGACACTATGTCGGGTTCTACGACGATGCCGAATTAACACGAACGAATAGACAAGGAGGTTCAGGACAATTAGCAACAGGCCGAGTAACGCTTGAATCTGCCTGCTGGCATTCGCATACAACACTGTCGAAATGTAATGGTCGAGAAAACCACCTGAGTATCCAGACTGGCCTCCCAAGTGCCGAAACCAATTCTCAAGTTGGGTGAGGGGACAGTGCCAGAAGTAGTATTGCACCACCGTGCCCCAGACAAACGCAGGAAGGTGCAGCCATTTGACGGAGGGCCAGCGCAGGATCAACAGTCCGCCAAGCGCCACAAACAGCACAATGCAAAAATGAATGACCAAAACCAGTTCAGCTAAAATGCGATAGATCATAGTCAAAACCGGTTTGAGCTACTGCCACCCGCTCAGCGGGTTAGAACTTTGTCGGGGAGAATCTGCGCGTCCTTCTTCAAGGAAAGCCAGGTCCAAATCGCCGACAACAAATCAATCAAACCAAACAACAGCAGCGCTCTCGGAGCTGACACCAACAGAACAAAAGCGGTAAAGAAAAGAATAACCGCAATGCGCGCCCAAACCGACCAACGGATAAAAATCGTCAATTCATTTCGCGCCGCCTGAACATAATAAAAGCTCAGACAGAGCACGAACATTCCATTGATTCTTATCCAAACTTCGTTTGTCGGCGGCACCCCGAAAACACGCAAAATCAGGTTTGGGACGAGCAGCAAAATCAAACCTAGTCCGCAGAGGTAAATTCCGAAAACAAATAAACTCTTAGCTGCTTGACTCATATCTTCAAAATTCGGTTTCTACTAACCAACTAACTCGTCGCCGTTGAAAGTAAGGGTTGACGAGATTCGGCCAACCAAGAAGGAACGCGCTATCCACGCTCCGGTCCAACCAATTGTTGTGCGGTTTGCGCAGGCTGTCGCGCCAATTGATCACCACTAGCCGGGCCGGCGATAAGAAACATCACGGCATGTCCCAGAGCCATCATACCGACATAGGTACAGGCATCCGCGAGGATTGGAGCCACGCCAGGTGCGAACACCATCCACTTAGGGAACATTGCTGCGATTA
Organism: Pyrinomonadaceae bacterium; assembly: GCA_036560225.1. Lineage (GTDB taxonomy): Bacteria > Acidobacteriota > Blastocatellia > Pyrinomonadales > Pyrinomonadaceae > PSRF01. Next base: position 20,097 of record DATBRN010000104.1, read on the forward strand.
GATAGTCCCGTGGCGGACCGATGACCGCAACGAAGCAAATGAACACGGCCAGGCCGCGCCACGCGAAGCGGCGGGCCAATCGCCAGGTGACGAGGTAGATTGGCGCAAGCGAGATGGTGAGCCCGAGGTAAAAAAGCGGCAGAAAGTATCGCGTCGAGGCAAATGGTACTCGCCACCAACCCAGGGCCTCGCAAAGAGCGATTGCGCCCAGCGCCATCAACCCGGCGGCGGCCCCACCGACCATTGCCCCGAGGACGCGCCGCGGAGTCGCGCGCGTGAAGTAGACCACAGCGCCAAGCTCGATCAGGTACGCGCAAGTCCACAGGATTATCTGCTGGGTTGTCATGCACGCTCCTTGAGCCGCGTACTTCTGTGTTGATGGCGTGATTTAGAGAAGCTTCTTGAACTGCTCGACTGACAGACCAGCATCCCGCGCGATACCGCCCATCGTAAAAGTATTCACCGGATTGTGCCGTGGGATCGTGAGGATGCGAATTCCATCTGACATTCCTATGTGCTTTCCTTGGCGGAGGATCCTAAAGCCTGCTTTCTCCAAAGCTCTCACAGCATCGAGGTGATTACTCCAGGAATCTTCGGCACGGCTAACCAGCCACCAGCACCTCGCGAACATGTTGGCCTTCTACCAACTCATCCACGGCTGCGAGATACTCGGCGATTGCATCTTGAATGTTCTCCAGCGCTTCTTCTTCCGTAGCACCTTGAGACCAGCAGCCTGGCAAGCCAGGACAGGAGACGCTGAATCCTTCGTCCGACTCATTTAGCACTACCTTGTATTTCATCCTTGACCTCCTTCCTGATTATACCGAGGAAAAAATGCGACAGCCATCCAGCGTTGCGCTTCCGAACGGCGAGCCTTCGCAGCTTACCCACCCTAAATAGCCTGGGACTTTCTGCGAACCTTATTCCACAAAAACACAATGGCGCACCCAATCAAGATCCCAACAGAGTCTGGAATTAGATCGCGTAAGCGGCAGTGCCCCTTACCGCTGATGCCCTCGGCGAGTTCCACCAGCGCACCCATAGTAATACTCGCCAAGGCGGCCCAAGCGAACTCGGACCGGTTAGACATACGAAATTGCGCGCTCGTCATTAGGAAGAACAAAACGAACAGCACAATATGCGCATAGTTGGTCAGAGAGTAAATGGCCAGTGCTAAACTGGGCGCGAGTTCGCAAGGGTGCGGATGTATTCGGAAGCCGACAGCAGCGGGAAAATAAAGTAGACCCAGCAGGACGAATGTGATGTAGGCCCAGCGCATGCCGCGCAGGGACAAGATACCAAGCACCACGAATCCTAAGTACATGAGCAGCTTCATGGCGCGCACAGTACTTATTTCGAAGATCAATAGAAATGTGGGTAGCCACAGTTTCTCGGATGGTTTCCGTCATCTCGGTGAGCAACCCAAGCCTGCGCTTCAGCGGCCGCCGGCGCGAAATTGTGGTAGCGACAAGAGGTCGATGAAAGACGGCTCAGGTCGGCTGTAAGCGCATGTTATTTCGCCCAGGAATTGTATGACTCAAACGTGCCGATGATTTGACCGAACAAGGAGCCAGCGACGCCTCGGTGAATTCAAAACCGGATGCTATTGAAACCAAGCGGGGGCAAGCCCACCTTCCCTACCTGTGAGACGTTCAAACCTGAGTAACTTTGGGTGTCCTGAGTGCTCACAAAGGGAAGATTTGCGGTTTGAAGCTCTCAATGTGACGAGATGATCATTCAAGTGGAAAGTCTTGCAGGTTGGGAAGGTGGGCTTGCCCCCGCCGTCGATCGCTTCTGCTCAAGGTGACTTTTAGGGAAGCGCGCCTTTCAGGTAAGTCTGACGACGATCTGCGGCACAAGTGCTGGTTGTTGTGGCATTGTCCGGCGCTGTTACTTCAAATCTTCAGGCGGGAGCGGTCGACGAGAAAGCCGTTGAGGTTTCCGAGGGCGCCCAGGCCCAGCGTTTCGCTGGTAAAGAATTGGCGGGCCACGCGCTGCAGATCATCTGCAGTTGCAGCCTCAATTTTTTCAATCGTCTCCGCGGTGGAAATGCGACGGCCGTGGATGATCTCCTGGCGCGCCAGCGCGCTCACTCGCGCACTGGAAGATTCAAGCCCAAGCAGTATCGATGAGATTGCTTGATCCTTTGCCAGCTTCAATTCCTCTTCAGGAACACTTTCAACCACCACGCGGCGCATCTCCGTTAGGGAGAGGTCGAGCACCTCGTCCAGATGCTCCGGCGACGTGCCGGCGTAGATCGTGAAAACTCCAACGTCGGAAAACGTGCTGCCGCCGGCTCCGACAGTGTACGCAAGACCACGCTCTTCTCGAATCGTTTGCCACAGGCGACTGGAAGTTCCGCCACCGACCACCGACGCCAGCAGGCTAGCTGCGTAGCGATCATTGCTTCTCGCGTCGGGCCAGGGCGCGGCGATAACGAGGTGGACCTGCTCGAGTTCCTTCTTCTGTTCAATAAGAATTGGCGCTGCTGCGGTCGGCGATTGTTCTGACACTTCCCGACCGACGTCCGTCTCACCCACCGAGTCGCTAAACGAACTTTCCACCAGGTCCACCAAACGTTCATGCTCAACATTACCCGCCGCTGCGACCACCAGGTTTGGGGTGGAAAACTCGCGCGCGTGAAAGCCCGAGATGGTTTGGTGATCAAAGGAAGTAATTGTCTCTTCAGTTCCTTCAATTGGGCGTCCCAGCGGATGGCCCGGGAAATAGGCGGCATTGAAGAGTTCTCCCAGCAATTCGTCGGGAGTGTCCTCGACCATTTTCATCTCTTCGAGGATGACTTTCTGTTCTCGCTCCAAATCGGTCTGGTCAAAACGGGGGTGCGCGAGGAGATCAGCAAGCAGGTCGAACGCCTGGGGCAGGCTGCGGTCCGCAACCTTTACCGCGAAACCTGTCATCTCATGGGTGGTAAAGGCATCGAGATTTCCCCCAAGCCGATCGGATTCAACGGCTATGTCGCGAGCTGTGCGGCGCTCAGTCCCTTTGAAAACCGCATGTTCGATGAAATGGCAAATTCCGTTGAGTTCCGGAGCTTCGTGGCGGGAGCCACGTCGCACCCAAATTCCCGCGGTCACTGACCGCAGGCCCGGCATATGCTCAGTCAGAACCGTAATGCCGTTGGAGAGTCGGGTAGAGCGAACTTCGTCAATCATGAATTACCGAACCAAAAAACCGGCAGAAATTAAGACTGCTCGAAATCCTAGCACGCCAGTTACCGAGGGCAAAGCGGAGCCAAAGTAGGGTACTGATGCACCCAAAGTAGGTGTTCCGGCAGACTGCCGATGCTTGACAGGGCTTCGATTATTGGCGGAAAATGCGGCTATCCAGCGGTTCCGGTAAGTCTCCTAGCCAGAACCAGTTTGCCTTCTGCGGGTTACGGCGGGGGTCCATTGAGCTCCCGCGAGGGTTGGAAACTTAAGGAGACTTCTTCCTATTTTGTGCAAACCTCAGTCACGTCGATTGTTTCAGACGTTTCCTAACCGAGACGTAAGGAGGTTTCGTGAGAATTAGAATAGCTGGGAAACTATTTGTGAAAACGAGTTTAGGAAGAACATTGAGCCTGGTGCTGATTCTGCTAACGGCTGGCCTTTGCGTTCAGGTTCCGAGCGCAAACGCGAGTCGAGGAAGCCTGGCCACGATTACCGGGGCAGTTCTCGATAACAAAGGCCATCCAGTATCAGGTGCGCTCATTTCGTTGCTGAAAGATGGGGCGAACAAAATAATCAAGCAAACGCGCAGCGATGCCGCAGGTCGATTCAGCACCCGGATCTCGCCGGGCCGCTATGGCATCAGAGCTATTGCCGCAGGCTTTAACGAAGTCGTCTTTTCCGCTGTTGAAGTTCGCGCCTCTCAGGAACTTGTCTACCGCTTCAACCTCGAGCCCGTTGGCTCTGGCAAAACTTTGCCCGAACGCCGCAAGGACCGCGATGACGTGAAGTGGACTTTGCGCTCGGCGCAGACGCGTCGTTCCATTTTCCAGGCGCAGGAGGGCGAGGACGCCGACATCCAGGCGGTGCTGGGAAATGTACCAAGCTCAGCCGATGGCACAGTTCCTGAGGGTCCGGAAGCCAGGGGCGAAGCTTCAAGCACGGGTTCGCACCCCACGGTTCATGGAGTCGTCGAGACATATTTTGCGACCAATGAATTCGGTGCCGGCTATCCCGGGCTTAATTTCGCGGTTGCGACGTCCCCCAACGATCGAATCGAACTGGTCTTTGCTGGTCAGACAACCGCGGGTCCCAATGGGCCCGAAAGATTCGAAGCCAGTACTCACGTGCGTGCAGGCCAGCGGCATCGCATGGGGATGAGCGTTGGCACCATGCGCTTTGGCGCGCCGGTGTGGGCCTCTATCAAACATGACCAATCATTGAGTCAACCCTGGTTGGGCGAGGTCTCGGTCCGGGCGATTGACGAATGGATAGTTCGCGACGGGATCGTAATCGTTTTAGGTCTCGACTACTCGCGTTTCATCGGTGCTGGCGGCGCACACTCAATCAATCCGCGTATTGGACTCCAATACGATGTAAATGCGCGCACTCGGTTGAAAGCTGCTTATGCTCCACGTGGGGAAGAAGACAGCATTCAAAGCATGGCTGTATTTGAAGACACTCAAATTGCCTTCAGAGAAGCCGGCAAAAGGCCGATAGCGTTCGTTGACGGCAGGGTGGTGATGGATCGCAGCCATCGACTCGAGTTTGGCGTAGAGAGAGTTATCGATAACAAATCTAATCTCGAAGGCGCGGCCTTCTTCGACACGACATCCGGGCGCGGAGTTGGCTTGCTAAGCACACCGATGACGGCCTTCTCAGGTGCAACCGGCGAAACCTTCATCAACGTTGCCAATCAACAGGGCGCATCAAAGGGCATGCGACTGGTTTACACACGAAGGCTCAGTCGTATGTGGACCGCCTCAGCCGGATACTCCTTTGGTCGGGGGCAACGGCTTTCATCGGGGGACATTTCCCACCCAACAGAAATATTTGAGAGCGGCTTCTTCCAAACGGCAGCGCTGCAATTAGGAGCTGGTTTTGACACCGGCACAAACATCCGAACGGTGTTGCGTTTCTCGCCAAACGCTACTGTGTTTGCTATCGATCCGTTTGCCGGACGCCTCGCTGTCTATGATCCCTCTTTAAGCGTCCAGGTTACACAAGACCTGCCGAGTTTCGGTTTGCCCATTCGTGCCGAGGCTGTCCTTGACGCCCGTAATCTGCTGGATGTGCAGCCCAACATTGACAACGGAGAGGTACTCACCCAACTCAGCACCGGCCGCCGCTCAGTTCGCGGTGGTATCTCCCTCAGGTTCTAAGTAAGGAGAGTAATCCAACGGGAAAAAGCTTCCTAACCCGGCGAACCTCGTGCTCTTTCTCTATCGGTTGCCCTATCTACCCGGCCTCCAAAATCTCGGAAAAGTCCAAAAACTTGGACACCGCTCCCGGGTAGAGCATTCGCAAAAAACGCAGTTTCGCAGGAGCCTGATGGAAGATACAGGCCGTACCTACTGGGGAATAGGGAATAGACTTCACACTTCGGCGGCGATCAGACAGATTTTGGTAACTGTACCGATATGTCGAGCTTTGGATGGATTAACTGAGGAACATACCTTGCGTTTTTATCTCCGAATCAAGCGGGGTTGATAACCTACGGCTAGAACGACTCAAGTGAAGAGATCGGTTTTTACAACAGGGACTTGGCTGCTGCTTGCCGGTGCCGCTCTGCTGGTGACGGCGGGCATCCTCAACTTTGCCCAGCGGCTCAGACAAGAAACACCTCCCTGGGATGGCGTCCGCTGGACCAATACCAGGCACGGCATTATCGCTGAAATCGTTGAGCCAGGTTCCTCCGGGGCTCGCAGTCAAATTCTCCCGGGAGATCGTTTGATCGCCGCCAGCGTAGACAACAAGAATTACGAAGAGGTCGGCCGCGCTGAAGATATCCAGATATACCTGGATCAGGCGCGCGTGGGCGGCGACGTCCACTATTTGATCGAGCGTCCGTCGTACCCGGAAGAGAGCAGGTTCTACTATGCGGATCTGCAAGGACTCGACGCGATCCACAAATGGACCCCACGGGGCGTTTACATCAATCTGATCGGTCTGGTTTTCCTTTTCGTCGGCTTCCTGGTTCTTTTCAAGCAGGGAGGTCGAGCGCCGTTCGCCCTACACTTCGCCACTCTCTGCCTGGCCGCATTTGTTTTTTGCTTCTACACGCCGGTCGGCAGCTATCGAGATTTGGATCTGGCGATTGCGTTCCTAAGAAACGCCGCGTTCATTCTTTTTCCTCCGGTGTTTTTGCACTTTTGTCTTACCTACCCGCAGCGACAGCAACTCTTTCCGGAAAAACGATGGCGCGCCATTTGGCTCTACGTGCCGGCAATACTGCTACTCCTATTTGCAAATTTTGTTTTCCTGCGCGGAGTGTTAACTCCAGTGATGCCGCTTCTCAGGCGTGTTCCCAGTCTGTCTGAGTCCTTTGTCGGTTTTTTCTACAAGCTAAGTTTTTTCCACTTCATAGTCGGGTTACTCGCCAGTGTCGCCTTTCTGGTTAGAACATGGATCAGAACTAGAAGCGCTGTCGTTAGACAGCAGATGAAGTGGGTGATGTGGGGATCCATCCTGGCAGTGGCGCCTTTCACGCTGCTTTATGCCATCGGATTCCTTCTGGGCGCCCAAGCCGACCCCGGGCTGACTGACGCTTCTATCATTCCTTTGGTTTTGATACCGCTCGCGTTCGGCTACTCGGTGGTTCGCTACCGGCTGATGGACGTGGAGCTGGTTGTGCGTCGCGTCTTCGTTTACGTTCTCACCACACTGGCAATTGCTCTGATGGTCGGCCTCGTCGTCTATCTTGCCGGACTTTACGCGCTCGGTGGCGATCAGGGTTTCACCTCAGGCGAAATCACTTTACGAGTAGTAATAACAATTGTGGCCATGGCAGCCATCGTCATGATTGCCGCTCCCGTGAAGAACTTCTTACAAGAACAGATCGATCGGTTGTTTTATGGCGAGCGCTACGACATGCGCAACAGCTTGCTGGATTTTGGACGCACACTGTCCGCGACCACGGCGCTGGATCCTTTGCTTGACTCGCTAGTCAGCCGTCTCCAGGAGGTAATGAACGTCGGTCGCATCGCGATCTTCATTGAGGACAAAAACGCGCCCGCGGGTTATCGTGTGGCTCGCGCCATGGGACTCTCTGCAGAAGTCATAGTGCCTCCCGATTTTCGCGAGATGATTCGCATTCGCTCCGCTGAAACTGGTGTTGTCCGGACCGATGATCTCGACATGGTTCCCGAGACCGCTGGTTTCGTGAGGCGTGCGCTTCACTACTATGTTCCCTGCGTGGTGCGCGGACGGATGGTTGCAGTTATAGGACTTGGGCGTTCGGCCGACGGTGCGCTGCTGTCTTCCGAAGACGTGGAGATCCTACTGACAGTCTCGGGCTATGTTGCGGTCGCAATCGAGAATAGCTTGCTTTACCAAGAACAACAGGAGCGAGCCGCGGAGCTGAAGCTCTTGCAGGAGTTTAATGAGTCGATCATTGAGTCGATTAATGTGGGACTGCTCGCAGTGGACCTTGAGGGTCGCGTCACTCGACTGAATTCCGCTCTCGAAGAAATTCTCGATCTGAGTCGCAGTCAGGCCGTTGGAAAACGAGTTGAGGATCTTTTCTCGGAGGACTTTACTGACACGTTGCGCCAGGTGCTGGGGAATGATCGTTGGCGACTCAAGGAAATCCGCAACATCTACAAGATTCACACCTCGACTTTCACGGGCCATCGGCTCGTCCTGAATATCGCGATCGCGCCGTTGCAGGATTCACAGGAACAAACCGGCGCACTGGTTGTGCTGGAAGACGTAACTTCGCGGGTGCGCCTTGAAGAGCAGTTGCAGCAACGCGAGAAACTCTCTTCGATTGGTCTGCTGGCAGCCGGCGTCGCCCATGAAGTAAACACGCCGCTGACGGGCGTTTCGTCGTACACGCAGATGCTTCTGAGCATGCTGCCGCAAGCCGATCCCAAGCATGCGCTTTTGCTTAAAGTCCGCCGTCAGGCCGAGCGGGCCACGAACATCGTTAATAATCTCTTGAACTTCTCGCGCACTGGAGACGCGACCGAGTTTACGGAACTCAACATTAGTCGCGTGCTCGATGACACTCTGCAACTGCTGGAACCGCAGTTGCGCGGCAACCAGATCGAGATTGTGCGGAGCTACGACGACGACTCGCCGCAGGTCTTTGGTAATAGTGGCAAACTTCAGCAGGTGTTTACAAACCTCTTGTTGAATGCGCGCGATGCGATTCCCAATGGTGGCTCGATTAAAATCTCTACGCTGCCTGCGGACGACGACTCGGTTACGATTGAGGTATCTGACAGCGGAATCGGAATCGCACCTGAAAATGTGGCCAAAATATATGATCCGTTCTACACCACAAAAGGGGTTGGACGCGGCACGGGCTTGGGTCTCGCCGTTTCTTATGGCATTGTTCAGGAGCATTCCGGCCACATTAGCGTTGAAAGCACACCTGGCCACGGGACAATATTTCGCATCACTCTGCCGACAGTAAATGTGCGCGCCCGGTTGCAAGGGGTTGCCAACTGAAACGCCTGAATCAAGACATTTCAGATTTGAGATTTGGGATTGAGATTTGAAAATCGAGATCTGAGATTTGAGGTCTGAGATCGCAAAGTTTGCGCAAGAGCACCGCAGCGTCTCGCATTGCTCTTGCCTTTTTTTTGCTCTGATCTCACCTTATTGATTCGCTTTCGAGAACATTAAGGACCAGCAACTCCATGAGGACTGAAAAACGCTTGGCTAAAAAGGGTTCAGTACTAATCGTCGACGACGAGGAAATAATGCGGGAAGTCCTGGAGACGCTTCTGTCCTCGGAGGGTTATCGGGTTGATCTGGCGAAAACTGGTGAAGAGGGACTTGAATCCTACGGTCGCCGTGCGTACGACGTTGTTCTGCTTGACGTCTCGATGCCAGGCATCGGCGGCCTGCGCGCGCTTGAAGAATTCTTGAAGATGGACTCCGACGCCGTTATCGTCATGATCACGGCGTACGCGACTTTTGATACGGCGATCGCAGCCTGGGAGAACGGAGCGTTTGGCTGCATCCGGAAGCCTTTTCAAAACGAAGAAATTACTGCCAGGGTTGCCGCGGGAATCAAGCGTCGTCGTAACGAGGAAGAGCGACGAACATTGAGGCGGGCCATGAGTCGCGCGGTTGACCGCGGCGCCATCGTGGGTCGCTCCGACATTATGCAGGAAGTCTTCCGCCTGGTAGAACAGGTGGCGCCGGCCCGCTCTACTGTTTTGATCACAGGCGAAAGTGGAACAGGAAAAGAGTTAATCGCGAAGGCTATTCATGAAGCGAGTCCGCGCGCCGGAAAGCCCTTTGTTACTGTTAATAGCTCAAACATTCCCTCCGAACTGCTTGAGTCGGAACTCTTCGGTCACACGCGCGGTGCGTTCACGGGCGCGGTCGCAGCGAAGAAAGGACTCTTTGAAGTCGCGGATGGCGGCTCCATTTTTCTTGACGAGATAGGCGACATTCCACCGGAAACGCAGGTGCGCCTGCTGCGCGTGATACAGGAGCGCGAGTTTACGCCGCTTGGGGACACAACGCCGCGCCGCGTTGATGTACGCATCATTGCCGCCACGAACATCGAGTTGAAGGAAGCCGTCAAACAGGGAACCTTCCGTGAAGATCTCTATTACCGGCTCGCTGTTGTTCCTATCGAGCTGCCACCACTACGAGACCGGCGCGAGGACATTCTGCCGCTAGCCCAACATTTCATTGAGAAGTACAACGAAGAGAACGGCCGCAAGGTGTCGGAGCAAATCGCTCCGGAAGTGCTGGCATTGCTTGAAGCTTATTCATGGCCGGGTAACGTTCGTGAACTGGAAAATGCGATCGAACGTGCGGTAGTAATTGCGCCGAATGATGAGGTTACTCGCGAGTGCTTGCGCCCGGAAATAAGCGACCCGCAGTCGGTCGCAATTGCTTCCGAAGAAGGCGCCAGTGTGGGTGCGGTTCAGGATCTCGGACGCGGCATAAACTTCTATGATCAGGTGCGTCGTTTTGAAATTGATCTCATTCGACGCGCGCTCGAGCGGACTGGCGGTCATCAATCGCGGGCTGCTCGCCTGTTGGGAATGAACGCGACCACGCTGAACTCAAAGATTAAGACCTACCGGATCAGTCTGCGACCGTAATTTGATAGGGATCCAGCGGTAAGTTTCAACTTCCAAGCGTTAACTCGATCTGAGAATCAGCATTTCCTTTATGAAGGTCCCGTTAAGGCTGGTGTCCTTAAAATGCGCTCGTATCAAGGCATCAGTAGATGTCTTGACGAGCTGCCGAGTCACGTTAAGCAGCGGATAATCCGTTCTTACCAGTTTGACTTCACCGATATTAAGCGATGAAAGTTTAGCCTTGCTTAGCGCCTCCGCAATTTTCTGATAGGCGCGTCTTTCGTCTTGGGGAAGGAGGGCGTCAAAGGTTTGACCCGCGAGCAAGAGCCGCCATTCATCAACGTCGGCGAAGTAGTACCAGATGGCGGTTGATGGTTTATCACCATCATCCTCAAGTCTTTTTATGAGCGCAATCGAATCAGAGATTTGACTCTCTACCAATGCCTCTTCACCCATTGAAATACTCCGTTTCCAGGATCTCCGATTGCGTTAACGAGACTCGCAGCGGAGATCGCGTCCCATAACAAGTATCGACTTGTCTCCGTCCACTGGCTTGCAATACCCCAAGCTGCAGCCAGAGCAGGATTTGCTCCTGAGTCTACAGTAAAAGCCGGCAAGAGACCTGCTATTCTGAGTAGTTTTTCAAGACTATGCTGGTAGATTTCATTAACAAATGCCTTATCGGGAATCGTATTCGGCTGAAAAGATTTTGCAATGCACGCTTTGAGCGCCAGTTCAACTGCGTACCCTGCAAGATAATACGCGGAGAATGAACGTCCCGCCTGTAATAATAATATCGAATCTTCTAGGCGAGTTTCCGCCAGCGTCTCAAGATCGGCTTTCGCTAGCATGAGTCTTTGGGATTACACCTCATATCCAGAGGAGTCAAGCTTCTACCTCGTCCGAAGCTATGCATCAGTTTTCAAAATCTCTTGCTAGCTAGACGAACGAGACGAAGCATCTGTTATTTGGACTCAGCGTAACTTAAAGGAATTTCCACTAGAAGAGCGCTCGCTTTTGTTCATCGTGCCAATTTGTGGTGAAATCTAAATCAAGATGCCAACAACAGAATCAAGGGAAACGCGGTTCGAGCGCATGGTCGTGGAGGCCGCGACGTGCACGAGATGTCCCTCGATGTGCGAGCGGACAGCGGTTCTTAGTCGACTTAACGGCCCAGTTGCGGCACGAATCATGTTTATTGGCGAAGCTCCGGGACGCAAAGGCGCCGATCGTACGCGCGTTCCTTTTTCAGGTGATCAATCGGGTAGGAACTTCGATCGCTTTCTCGCTTCGATCAACCTGGGTCGCGACAATATCTTCATCACCAGCGCCGCCCTTTGTAATCCACGATCTGACTCCGGAGCTAATCGCAAACCGAGCAAGAGTGAGCTAGCAAACTGTTCCGATTTTCTCCGGCGAACAATTAAGGTAATAGATCCAGTAGTTGTCGTCACGCTTGGCTCAGTCGCCCTCGATGCGCTCAAGTTCATTGAACCTCACGATTTGAACCTCAAGCAGTCAGCTGCGAAGATACAATCGTGGAACGGTCGCGTGCTTGTGCCTATCTATCATCCCAGTCCGCAAGTATTGGCTTCTCACCGGCGCGAGGCAGAACAGTTGCGGGATTACAAAGTCGTTGCGCAAGCTATTAAGCAGGCGAACATAGAGCTAAGTGTTCGGAGCTCTGCTGCCTGTGCATAATGAAGCACTGAAGGAAACTATGATGAGCGTAGTGGGAGATGCTTCGAAAGCGCGGCTTATAGCATCATTTTTCGATCATCTCATCGCTTTTGCCTTGATGATGCTCGTTGTTGCGCTTGTGCCTGAAACGATGCCAGTCGTTAAGGCCGTGCTCTTCTTTCTTGTCTACTTGGCTTACTTTATTGTCCTCGAGGCGATCTGGTCACGCACTTTGGGAAAGTTTTTTCAGGGCTTAGTTGTTCGTAAGCTTGATGGCAGCCGTTGCGACTGGACGGCCTCGCTCATCAGAGGCGGCTTGCGTGTAGTGGAGGTCAATCCGCTGTTGTTCGGTGGACTTCCTGCCGGAATCGCTATCATAAGTTCAGAACGAAAGCAGCGGATTGGGGATGTGCTTGCGGGCACTGTGGTGGTATCAGATAAGCTACGTTGGCAGGCCAACGAGTCCGTGGAAACCGTGGCGTGACAAACCCAGAGATCATGGCTGAAGCAATCGAAAAGATTTTGGTCAAGTCACCACTCGATGCCGTCCACCAGCGGCTGGGAGCGTCGATGATCGAGCGAAACGGTTGGTCCGTGCCTGAATCCTACGGCGATGTATTGTTTGAATATGCCGCCGTGCGCCAGGGCGGCGCGGGTCTGATTGATTTTTCTTTCCGCGGACGACTCTTGGTCGGCGGGTCGGAAGCGGTGCAGTTTCTGAATGGGCTTATTACTAACGACATGAAAACTCTTGCCGAGAACGCCTGGATGCCGGCGGCGTTTCCGACCGTTCAGGGTCGTCTGATTGCGAGTGTGCGTGTGATCAGATTGAAAGACGAAGGCGAGGGCAAAAACGCCAACCCAACTTTCCTGATTGATACTGAGCCGGCCACCCATGAACGCGTTCTAAAAACTATTGAGCGCTTCACACTTGCCGGAGATTTTCGTGTCTCAGACCTAACTACCAAAACTGCGTTGTTATCAGTCCAGGGGAAGAACTCGGTGAATGTTGTACGCTCGGTTCTGGGAGAGGAAGCGGCGGAAGTCACTTCCAATCAGGCTGTACAGATTACGTGGAAGCAAAGCGACGCGACTGAGACTGTGACTGTAATTCGCGCCACGCATACCGGCGAAGATGGATTTGATCTGCTGGTGAATTCTGATCGCGCCGTTAGCTTGTGGGAAGCATTGCAAAATGCGGGCGCCCGTCCAGTGGGCTACGATGCGTTTGAGATTTTGAGGATCGAAGCTGGTGTGCCGCGATATGGCGCGGACATGGATGAATCTAACGTAATAACGGAGCTTCCCCTGGACGATGCGGTTAGTTTTACAAAAGGTTGTTATGTGGGCCAGGAGATTATCGCTCGGATCAAGTATCGCGGACATGTGGCCAAGAAACTGACAGGTCTCAAGTTTGAGCAGGCGGTGAAAATTGATGTAAACGCGACGATCAAGTCAGAAGATGGCAAAGAGGTTGGCCGAATAACTTCGAAAACATATTCACCTCATCTTGGTTGCACTCTCGCCCTTGGTTATCTGAAGTACGACTATCTCGCTCCGGGAACGCTTGTAAAAATCCACTCCGACGAGGAAGAGCGCTGGGCGCAAGTCACGGAACTTCCCTTTGTGGGAAAACCTCTGTACTGAAGATTGCGGCTGTGCCGCCGCACAGTGCGGAAAGGCTGTGCCTTTCCGTTGGAACTTTGTTTCACCGAGGCTGCGCCTCCAGCGCAAGCTTTGAGGCGTAGCCTCACGGGAAATCAGGACGACCCGGTGAGGCAGAGCCTCACCGCACTGTGCGGCGGCAAAGCCGCAAACCGATGAATCTCGTGCTTGGAGTCATTCCTTAAGGTCACTTATGGTAACTGAGTCTGATCCGCTTCTGACGCCCGATACCAAATCGCGCGATCTCGATCCGGAACAGACGCGCCTCGCCTTTTCGATTATTGAATCGCTTCTCGAGCACACCCGCGTCGTGAGTGATTTGATCGCGCTCATGGCTCAAACGCTCGATGAGGACACCACGAAGGCGCTAACGCAAACGCCGGTTTGGACCGCGTACCTCGATAGTCGGAGGTCGCTGGAACGAACTCGCGCTGATGTGGAAAAGTTTGCCGAGATTATGAAGGCTCTCAGCGAGGATTAAGACGCCGATTAGCCGGCTGGCTGCATGTAACTTAAGAGCTCCCGCAATGCCTGCTTCTGCGTCTCACCCACCGAAAACTTGACGGCGTCAAATTTAATCTGAAAGTCTCTGGCCTTCGTGACTTTCACGAATGTCTCGTACGGCATGCGGAAAACAAGGCGCTCGCCCACCCAAACCCGGCCGGGTATCGGCCGCTTGATGGCCCATCGGTTGGAACTAAGAAAGACGGTTTCGCCGTCGATGATGAAAACTACATAGAGGTCTGTTCTTAATCTTCCTTTGACGACCGTCCGTAATTCGAAGTCTATAATCGCAGGTGTCACCCGCTGTTGCCCGGGAAAAGTAAATGAGGGACTCATGTGAAGGCTATGGTATTTGTCTTGTTCACCGGAGATAAGCACAGGCGCGAGCTTAATTGTTGTACGCTTCCTGCTGTTGTCGTAGGAGGTTTCGATTTTCGCAGTTTGCAGCGTGGCTGAGCCGCTATCCTGGAAACAGTAAATCGGCGTTGTCGTGAGCGCTGCCAGCACCAGTAAAGACCAAAAGGTTTTCATCGTAGTTGTCACACGCGACAGGCAATCAGATTGATAATCCCCAGCAGGCTGCGCTCAACCTTAATCACCTGCAGTCCATTTGCTTGGGCCTCTTCCGGGGTGCGGCGGTTCAAGTGATCGTCGAAGAGCGGCACCGAAACTAAGTTCAGTAAATCGAAAAAGGGACCCAACAGGCCGCTCGGGCGTACGTGCTCGAGCAGGATGACTGGGCCGCCGTCTTTTACAACCCGCCGTAATTCCGAGAACGCTTTCGCAGGATGTGCAACCGAACAGAAGACTAACGTCGCGAACGCGGCATCGAAGGAATTATCTTTGAATGGCAACTGTTCAGCACAACTCTGAATCAGCCGAAGGCGGTCCGGCTTTTGTTTCTGCTTCGCGATCCGCAGCATTCCAGTGCTCGGCTCACTGGCAACTCCCACTGTGTTTGTTGGATAGAAAACGAAATTCAGTCCAGTGCCTGCTCCTAATTCAAGCACGCGCGCGCCTTCTGGCAGGTATCGAAAAGTAGTTGCGCGCAGCCGTGCCAGAAACCAACGGTCAAGCGGGCGCATCGCCTTGTCATAATGCGGCGCGATGTCGTCATAGGTGCGTGCTGGCATTGTCGATGTCCCGCCCGTAGGCTCCTAACGGATGATCATGATCACCTGGCGCTCGCGTCCGCCGTCAAACTCACAGAGAAAAATTCCCTGCCAGCGCCCGAGCAGTAGTTTGCCATCTTTGAAAGGTACGGTTACGGATGAACCAACCAGCGTTGCCTTGATGTGCGCGTCAGAATTTTCTTCGCCATGGCGAAAGCCCATGCCGTGCTGGGGTATCAACGTGCGAAACGCATGGAGCATATCGCGCGGTACGTCCGGGTCAGCATTTTCGTTCACAGTTAGACCCGCAGTCGTATGTTGCACATACAAGACCACCACGCCTTCCTGTTCGCCCGAGCTGGTCAGCTTTTTCTGCACTTCGCTGGTGAACTCAACCAGTTCTTCTCGTTGATGGGAACGCACTTTCAGTGTGTGCAACATATTAGAGAGTCAGACTAGTCAGACTATGAAAAGTTTTTAAGTGTTCTCCAAAGACTGGGTGAAGATTATAACGCCGTAGTGCGAGGCGACAAGAAAAAGCCCCTGACGATTGGTGTCAGGGGCGCATGATAAGAAACTTTGAAAGCCGGCGTCTTAAGACGGACGTTTGTACGGCTTGTCATCCACGAAGATGCCAGTGCTCCGTACGTTGTCAACGCCGTACATTTGCCAGCCTATCGCAGTTCGCTTCCAAGGTTTCCCTTTGTACGGCTCCAACTTAAACGTCCCTTTATTGTTTCAACTGATAAAAGAGCTTATCTAATATTACACCAGCGAACTCCACCGGATTGCTGACAACTCCTAATCCAAATGCGCTGACACCATTATCAGTCGGACTATTAAATTCGGTTCGGTTGATGAAGACAGCTTCAAACTTTTCGGTTGATCCATCCTCATAAACTTTCGTGGCTGTTAGCATCGCGCCCGTGATGTTTGCGCCTTCAAGTCTAAACTTGCGCGCCTGCCGAGTGCCGCCGTTTGCTGGTTCGGAGCCGATTGCCTTTACATTACCGTCGCTTTCAACTTGTATGTTCATGAGATAGCCCAGGCCCGATACTTCATAGACCCCTGAATAATCTCTGATGTTCTGCTTAATCACAGGCTCGCTGCGAACCTTCTTGTACTTTTCAGTTCTGACACCGTATTTCTCTTTCACCGCATACTTCTGTTTGTTGAAAGAAGCTGCTATTTCTCGGGTTCTTTTTTGAGTGTACGACTCTTGGGAGATTGCGTTCACTGGAATCAGCAAAAAGCCGACCAGTAACGTGACAGTAGAAAGTGGCCGCATCTGTTTTTCCTCACTTTACGTTAAGGGCCGCGAGAGAAATCACGATAAGAAACAACCGGTTCATCACGTCCCGCCACACTATTCCTTGTTGAGTACGAAGTTGTAGGTCATGGCGCCGGCGACTTTTACCGGTTTGCCGTTTAGGGTTGATGGCTTAAAGCGCGCCTTCGAGGCTGCAGTCTCAGCGGCACCATAGAGAGCTTCTGGTCCAGAGTTGGCTTTCGCGGAAATGACATTACCGTTGTCGCCGATCACGATCTTCACTACAACTAAGCCCTCGATCTTCTGCTTCTTCGCTTCGTCGGGGTAAACGGGTTTCGGCGCTTCAATCAATTCTCCCTTGATCAGCTTTTCTTTGTTCTTCTCTTTTGAGCCTTTGTCCTTCTGTGCTTTGTCGGCTTTGTCCTTCATTGGCGGCGCGGTCGGCTCGGTTGGTGGTGATGCCGGCGCAGGTCCCGACGGGGGCGACGCAGGCGAAGCAGGTGAAGCAGGTGAGGGGAGCTGCTGCGGCGACCCTACCGAACCGGCTGATGGCGCCGTCGGCGTTGCATCGACAATTGCTGGTGCCGGAGGTGCTGGTGGCTGCTGCTTGTTTTTCCGAGATTTTCTGTCTATCGCTGTTGATGGTTCGGACGGCAGCGAATCGTCGTTATGGAAGGATGGCTGGCCGCTCTTGAACTCCAGTCCGCTTCCAGTTCTGATTTCCTCTGTTTCTTTCGCCGCCGCGACGGTGCGAGGACGACTGTATATTCCGGCGCCCACCAAAATGAGTAGGGCGACTCCCAGCAAAGTGCCGGCCACGACACGAGAAGCTCTGCTTGCTCCGCGCTTCGTATTTCCACTAGCCATGATGTTCTTTATCCTCCTTCTTAGATTTGAACCACTCGCCGTGCCTATCACCCCGGCCACTCTCCAGCCGAAGCAAAAGCGCACTACTTTAAGAATGCTAGAGGCGTAGGCCTCAGGCGCTCGGAAAACTTCCATTACCCTTTCGTCGGTGGCCTGTTCGCGTTCATCAAATAACCTCCGGCTGATAAACCAGACCAGCGGGTGAAACCACAGCAAGGCGCAAAGAGCTAACTGAAGATTGCCGATCAAGTTATCGCGTCTTTGAATATGTACGAGTTCATGAAGCATGATCGCTTCCAGTTCATCATCGTCGAGCTGGCCCGCAATTGATTCCGGAAGCACCACGAGGGGCCTCCAGGCACGCCACACGGCCGGCTCGGTCTTCAGTGGCGAAATTAGCAGGCCGACCTCGCTTTTTAGGTGAAGAGTTTCTCGCGCCCTCTCAAGTGCCTGCCATTCTCGGCCGTCCTGCACAGTTTGGCCCGCCCGCAATGAGTTCAAGAACTTGCGGCGACGGATCGTCCAGAGCACAAAAATAGCCAGGATTCCCGTTAACCAGATCGCGCTTAGTGCGAAGTACACTTCCTTATAGCTGACGGTGTCTGTGGCGACTACCGTGACTTCATAGGTGGAAGCGAAAGTTGCGACAGGTGCGCTGACTCCAGAAAGCAGGGTTGCGTTTTGCTCAATTTGAGTCCCACGAAGGAATGAGAGCGAGTCGAGACCGGTTTGCTGGACCAGGAAAAAGAAGAGGGCGGCGGGAATAATAAACTTTGCCGAGGCGAGCAGGCAGAGCGTATGACGCAAGTGGGCAGCGCCGCGTCTTATTACAAAGGCGGCTGCGAGAATCAAGAGCGCAAATAGTGTTGTCTGCCACAGATGGTCAGCAAATCGCGGCCACCACCAGACGGAAGCGCGCACAACCCATTCATATACGGCTGTCATTTCGCGCTTCCTCCTCGTCTTTTGTCGCCCCGGGCAGATTTCTTTTTCGAGGAATCATCTCGCGCCGTTGCAGTCTGGTTCGCTTCAAGTGCGGCCAAAGTGCGCTCCAGTTCTCTAAGATCCTGAAGCGTAAGTTGTCCGGTTTCCACGAGTTGTGCCATTAACGAGCGCGGGGAACCGCCAAAGGCATTCAGCAATTCGTCAATGAGGCGGTTGTGCGCCGCCTTCCGGCTAATTACCGCTTCAAAGATGTGGGCGTTGCCGATTTTCTTGACGCGGCGCACGGCTCCCTTTTCCTCAAGTCGATAAATAATTGTCTGCACAGTCGTATAGGCAGGGCGCTTCTGTTCCGGGAGTTGCTCTTGAATCTCCCGCACTGACCCGCTGCCGAGCGCCCAAACCGCGCCCATGATCTCAAGCTCAAGACGCGTTAACCTAACGGGTTTTTCTTTAGCCATCTGACCCTCTTACTACGAATGAGGTTGAAGCTACTACAACTGTGGTTGTGCTGTCAAGAGATGGATGCGGGTGTTTGTTTTTAATGAAACAATCCCGAGCTGGTTCAAGTGGAGTGACTGATCATTGCTTGAGAGGCTCTCGACGAGCGGGGCAAGCCCGTCTTCTTCACCTCGACCTGATTTATTTGGAGTGACTAATCATTGCTTGAGAGGCTTTCAACGGAGAATGACAGCGGCGACTCGATAACCTCTCAGGTCGGGGAGGCGGGCTTGCCCCCGCTCGTTGGAACAAAACAGACTGGCGCTTAATTGGCTAGCGGGAAGCTTTACGCTTTAGAAGTGCCCAACCGATTGGCAGGGCTGCAGCGGCGAGTAGAATCTTGATAATGTCCCCCACGATGTGCGGCGCGACGCTGACTTTGAAGGCGTCGAGCGGTGTGGCATGCATGAGAACCGAAAACCATGCCCACCCGGCAAGCAACACCACGAGTGAGCCAACTGCCATCGCCACCACTGCCGTCGCAAACCGTTTGTCCCAGCCGTTCTCGGCAAATGCACCGGTTATGAACGCTGCTGCGGGAAAGGCGACGAGATAACCGCCGGTTGGCCCAAGGAGATGCGCGAGGCCGCCGTGTCCGCCGTAAAAGAAGGGGAGTCCACTCACGCCTTCTATCAAATAGACAATCATCGCCATGGCGCCAAGGCGTGAACCCAGCAGCGCACCGGTCAGCAGGACTGCAAACGTTTGGCCTGTGATCGGCACAGGCCCAACAGGAATTACGACCTGAGCGGCGAGAGCCGTCAGCAGGCTAAACGCCACGACCAGCGAAACAGATCGCGTCCAATCCAGCGGAGCCAGGGCAGCTCCGATAAGCGTGTCTGACGAAGCGGCGTAAGAATCGGCGTGGGCATTCATATGTTAGAGTCTAGAGTTTGGTGCGTCTGCTTTCAAGGGTTTTCGAGTGTTACGGGAGGTTTCACCCTGGTCACCTCGTCGTCGATCGAAACCCTGCTTGATTCGGATTTCGCAAGCGTGCCGATGCGCATGCCGTGGAACGAGCGCCACACAAAGAAAAGTGAGACGAGGAAAAATCCGAGGGCCAGTATGCGGGTCAGCGTCGTATCGCCATTGTTTCGATGAGTCAAGCTTACGGCCAGTTCCACCGCCAGCAAACCAAACAGCGTCGTAAACTTGATCACCGGATTCAACGCCACTGACGATGTGTCTTTGAACGGATCGCCGACTGTGTCGCCCACTACTGTGGCATCATGCAACGCGGTACCCTTCATTTTCAGATCAACCTCAACCACCTTCTTCGCGTTGTCCCAGGCGCCACCGGCGTTGGCCATGAAAATCGCCTGATACAGGCCGAATACAGCAATTGAGATCAAGTAACCGATGAAGAAGAATGGTTCGACGAAAGCAAAAGCGAGTGTGGAAAAGAACACGGTCAGGAAGATATTGAACATTCCCTTTTGAGCATACTGAGTACAGATCTGCACAACTTTCTTGCTGTCTGTGACTGAGGCTTTCTCCACCCCTTCGAGCCTGATGTTTGCTTTAATGAACTCTACGGCCCGGTAGGCGCCGGTTGTCACCGCCTGAGTTGAAGCTCCCGTGAACCAGTAAATCACCGCGCCCCCGGTTATCAATCCCAGGACAAAAGGCGCGTGCAGCACTGACAAACTGTTAAGCGCTACCGAATCTCTCAGTTGATCCGTCAACACCATGATGATGGAAAAAATCATTGTCGTGGCGCCCACGACGGCAGTGCCGATAAGCACAGGCTTGGCGGTGGCTTTAAACGTATTTCCAGCGCCGTCGTTCTCTTCCAGCAGGTGTTTCGCCCGCCCGAAATTCACAGTCATATTGAAGTCTCTCAGAACCTCTGCCTCGATGTCCGGTACTTGCTCAATCAACGACAACTCGTAAACTGACTGCGCGTTATCAGTCACCGGTCCATATGAATCGACCGCGATAGTGACCGGTCCCATTCCCAGAAATCCGAAAGCAACCAGTCCGAACGCAAAGACTGGCGCAACCTGGACCAGAGAGGTAGAGACCATTAATGCGTCCAGTCCAAGGGTGCTGAAGTAATAACCTATCGACATCAGGCCGACAATGCTGATCCCCAGCCAGTAGGCTGAGTAATTGCCGGCAACCAAACCCGAGAGAATGTTGAGCGAAGCGCCGCCTTCGCGAGAAGACGTGACTATTTCGCTAACGTGTCGCGAATCAGTTGAGGTAAACACCTTGACCAGTTCAGGGATGATTGCTCCGGCCAGCGTGCCGCAGGAAATAATCGTGGCAAGTTTCCACCACTGGGTTGGATCGGTGCCGAGAGTCGGAATCGTAAGATAGGAAACGATGAAGGTGATCACCACAGAAACGATCGACGTGATCCAGACTAACGAAGTGAGGGGCGCCTCGAAGTTCATCGTGTCAGCACGACCATAGCGCGCCTTGGCGATCGCATCGTTGACGAAATATGAAATTGCACTGGCAATAATCATCATGATACGCATCACGAAGATCCATACCAGCAACTGTACCTGGACCCTTGTGTTGGGTACGCCGAGCAAAATGAAGGTGATCAGCGCCACACCGGTAACGCCATAAGTCTCGAAACCATCGGCACTTGGTCCGACGGAATCGCCCGCGTTGTCGCCGGTGCAGTCGGCGATCACACCTGGGTTGCGCGCATCGTCTTCCTTGATCTTGAAGACGATTTTCATCAAGTCAGAGCCGATGTCGGCAATCTTGGTGAAGATACCGCCGGCGATGCGCAATGCGGCCGCGCCGAGCGATTCACCAATTGCAAAACCTATGAAGCAGGGTCCCGCATAATCGCCGGGAATGAAAAGAAGGATGCAGAGCATGATCAGAAGTTCCACGCTG
>DATBRN010000105.1:0-26097 GCA_036560225.1 Pyrinomonadaceae bacterium
GGCGATAGAACAGTTGAAGAGGGCTCTGGAACTCGATCAAAGTTTCATCAACGCGCATTTCTACCTGGGACAAGCTTATGAGAGAAAAGGGATGTGTCGCGAAGCCATTGCTGAGATCAAGAAGGTAATAGACCTCTACGGAACGAGCCAGATTGCCCTGGGGTTGCTTGGGCATATCTACGCCAGGGCGGGAATGAGAGATGAAGCAAAGAGGGCCCTGGAAGAACTAGATAAACAATCGAAGCGAGAATATGTCTGGCCTTACAACCAGGCAATCATTCACGTGGGTTTGGGCGAGAAAAATCAAGCATTTGAGTTGCTGAAAAGGTCTTGTGAGGATCGCAGTGACGATGTGATTTACCTTAAGGTCGACCCGATTGTCGATCCTTTGCGCTCAGATTCGCGATTCGCAGATCTCTTGCGGAAAGTGGGACTGGCTCCAGTTGAAACGTTTCGCCTCGCATCGCTTCCCCCCGAAAAACCCGAGCCAGAAAGCGTAAAGGTCCAAGCGGCCATGACCCTCCGCAGCGAGTCTCGCGGACCTTTAAGACGTTACGGACTAAAGTTAGGCCTGGCTATCGCAATCACCGTCGTTCTGGCTGTCTTGGGCTACCTGTTGTTTCGTCATGAATCAGGAAGCAAAGAGCCAACAAGTTCCTTGAAACACACAAGTTTCACACAACTCACGTATGAGTCCGGCGCAGAATTCTTTCCCTCACTCTCCCCCGACGGTGACTCGATGGTGTATGCCAGCCGGGCCACGGGCAACTGGGATATCTATCTCCAGCGCGTCGGAAGCAGAGATTCGATCAACCTAACAAAGCAGTCACCGACAGATGACACGCAACCCTCGTTTTCACCTGATGGCCAACGAATCGCTTTTCGATCTGACCGTGAAGGTGGTGGCATCTATCTCATGAGTGCCACAGGGGAATCTGTGACCCGGCTTTCAGACTTTGGCTATAACCCGTCATGGTTTCCCGAGGGTGAGCAGATTCTCTTTGGCACTCAACAAATTCCCCAGCTCTCAACCCGTCCGAGCAGAAGTCAGCTCTGGACGATCAACATCAAGACGAACGAGCGGCGATTGATCAGCGAAGGCGATGCCTTGCAGCCCCAATGTTCTCCTCATAGGCAGCGAATCGCATACTGGAGCCGGCCGAGCAAGGCCGGACTGCGAGAAAGCATTTGGACCATTCCAGTTGAGGGAGGTGCAGCTGTTGCAGTCACGGATGGCTCGACAACGGATTTGAATCCTGTTTGGTCGCCTGACGGCAAGTATCTTTACTTTTCCAGCAGTCGCGGCGGCAGCACCAATGTCTGGCGCGTGGGAATTGATGAAAAGTCGGGAACAGTTTTGGGCGAGCCAGAAGCAGTTACAACAATAGGCGCGGCAACCTCAGCACTTCATCTTAGTTTTTCGCGAGATGGAAGTCGCCTCGCTTACGTAGCTCAGGAAGTGATTAGAAATCTTAGAAAGGTGACATTCGACCCGGCCACGGGAAAAACCACCGGCGAGCCCACGTCTATTACGCGGGGGTCGCTGCAATTATGGTTTCCTGATGTTTCACCCGATGGCGGATGGTTGTCAGCTTGTTCCAGGGGACAACAACGGCATATCTTCATACTTCGCACTGACGGTAGCGATCTCCAGGACCTCACAGACGATGATTATCTCTACGACGGCTGGCAGCGCTGGTCACCGGATGGCAAACAGATCGTTTTCACTTCCCGGCGCAGTGGGAACTATGATCTTTGGATCATGAACCGCGACGGCAGCGAGTTACGGCAACTTACGAAAGCATCGGGCGCGCATTACTCTCCCTGGTCTCCCGATGGTCGGATGATTGCTTACTCAATTCATACTCCTAAGAACGATTGCGTCATAGTTCAGCCTGATAGAGCGTGGGAGGACCAGAAACTCGAGTATCTGCCTCCGCTAAGTGATCCCAGTCTATCTTTCGAAGGTTGGTCGTGGTCTCCCGATGGAAAACAACTGGCTGGAATCAAACATCTGCCGAGCGGGGTTCACGCCGGCATCGGCCTTTATGATCTGGCATCAAAGAACTACGACTGGCTTACAGATTTTGGGGATTGGCCCATCTGGCTTAAAGACAATCAGCACCTGCTCTTCGTTAGCCAGGGCCGACTTTTTTTGCTCGATACGGGAACCAGGAAGTATGAGCCGATTCTGACAGTGACCGATCAGGATGTCGACATCGGGAGCGCAGCGCTGTCACCTGATAACCGAACAATCTACTTCACGTATGTCGCGGCAGAAGCTGACATCTGGCTCATGACCCTGCATTGAGTCACTCATTTTCCCCACTCACATCGCTCGATAGGCTCGCTATCGCTCGCGTCGCTTAGCTCCAGGGGAGCCGGATGTTTATAGATGCCCATGCCAGACCGCGGACCGCGCTCCAGCGGAGCGCAACCTGACAGTCTCGTTTATTTTCGCCGTAAACATCGCGCTCCGCTGGAGCGCCAATTCTTTAATCGCTGTCTATCTATAAACATCCGGCTCCTAGGGAGCTAAGCGATCCCGACCTCCGACTTCTGACCTCTGACTGCGGGCTGATCAGAAACGGCGGAAGCCTAACATCGTTACATTTCCTCTAGCGTTCGGATCGAGAGTCGGAGTAAACTGTTCAGCGGTTCGATTCGTTTGCCTGCAGTAGGTTGAATGCCGTTGTCCATGATGCAAGCACTACGCTATTGTTACTTTGCTTTTACGTACCGCTTCTCCTATGGAGGAGCGGCTGCGGGCGATAGCTTGGGCGTCGGTAAGACGGTATAGAGAGTTAGACGGCGCAAAAGACTTCAGCCAAAGCCAGCCGCAACCTTCCTTGTGAACGTTGCGGCTGGTTTTCTGTTTTGCAGAAACGTTCGGCAGTTTTTCACGGTGGCCGGGTAGCCGGTTCAGGGTGAAACAATTCTGATAAGGAAACAAACAGATGCGCATTGAAGATTGGCGTTCCGAGATTAACGCAATTGACGATGAACTACTTCGCCTGCTCAACATGCGTGCACAGCTAGCGGTCCAGGTTGGCCAATCGAAGAAAGTCGCTGGCGTCGCGCTTTGCGACCCCAGTCGCGAGCAAGAAGTAATCGAACGCGCGAGTCACGCCAATCAAGGACCACTTGATGAGCAGGCGATTGTGGAACTGTTCCGCTGCATTATTCGGGAATCGCGTCGAGTTGAAGCTCGCGCGATGGAGCAGGACGATCATGCTAATACTTAGAGATTGAGAGGCACCGCAACGAGGGTCGGCCACGGAGTGCCGACCCAGAATCTCTAGCGACCAGGATACTACTACTATGAACCAGCCGGATGTGCTACGAGTAGCTTTTCAGGGAGAACGCGGAGCCTTTAGTGAGGAGGCCGCGGTCGAACTGCTCGGCGAGCATATTAAACTCGTGCCGCGACCGACTTTTGAGTCTCTCTTTGCGGCGATTCATGAGAAGGCCGCTGATTGCCTGCTCGTACCTCTTGAGAATAGCCTGGCCGGCTCCGTTCACCGCTGTTATGACCTTCTGCTGGAGAGTTCGCTTCACATTTCCAGTGAGGTCATCATTCCCATCAGACACTTCCTGATCGGTTGTGCCGGGTCATCGTTCGAAGGAATCAAGACTGTCGAGTCACATCCGGTCGCGCTGGCCCAATGTGAGAGCTTTTTTGCTGCGCATCCACAGTTTGAGAGGATCGCAACTCAAGACACCGCCGGCAGCGTGGCCCATGTGGTCAAGCAAGGCGATCGAACGCTAGCCGCTATCGCCGGATTGCATGCGGCGAAACTATACGGCGGCGTTGTGCTGCGCGAAAACCTGGAGGACCATGCCGAGAATTACACGCGCTTTGTCCTGCTTGGTTCAGAAGCCAACATTACCCCCAACGCAAACAAGCTCTCGCTAGTCTTAAGGCTGCCGCACGACGGCGCAGCTCTCTATTACGCACTCGAGCCATTCGCTTGTCGCGGCATCGATTTGCTGAAGATCGAAACTAGGCCTGTTAAAGGTCGGCCCTGGCAATATCACTTCTATCTCGATTTGCAGGCGTCAACGAATGATACAGAAGTCATCGAAGCGTTGGCCGACCTCGACGAAAGAGCCAGAGACGTGCGCATCCTGGGTTGTTATCCCGCTGCGAACAGCAGGTCTTTGCCGCATTACGACTCTTTCGAACACCAGGGAGCTAAATCAAGTGATTGAGGACGCTCACATTACGCCTACGAACGAAGACATCGTGACGGTGTCTCCCATTAATCGTCTCAGAGGTGAACTGCGCATGCCGGGCGATAAATCCATCTCCCATCGGGCTGCGTTAATTAGCGCCATCGCCAAGGGTGAATCGACGCTGAACAATTTTTCGTCCGCGCGGGATTGCGCGGCCACGCTTGGATGTCTTCAGTCCCTCGGCGTGCGCATCATGAGGAATGACAACCGGGTCGTTATCGAAGGCACGGGACCTTCAGGTTTACAACAGCCAGATCAGACTCTGCAGGCGCAAAACTCCGGCACCACGATGCGTCTACTCGCTGGCATCCTTGCCGGCCAACCGTTCGCATCGACAATCACCGGCGACGATTCGCTGCTCGCGCGTCCAATGCAGCGTGTTGCCGAGCCTCTACGTTTGATGGGAGCTGACGTTGAGCTCGAGGCTAACGGTTGCGCGCCGCTGCGCATTAAGGGGCGCCGTCCATTGCAAGCCATCCGATATCACCTTCCAATAGCCAGCGCCCAGATCAAATCCGCAGTGCTGCTAGCTGGATTGGCCGCTGATGGCATCACGACTGTCGAAGAACCGGTACAAACGCGCGATCACAGCGAGCGCATGCTGCCACAGTTTGGCGCACGGCTAATGCGAAATGGGCAGGCGCACCGCATTGAGGGTGGCCTACCGCTGCATTCGTGCAGCCTCTTCGTACCGGGAGATATCTCCTCGGCTGCCTTCTTCATCGCTGCTGCGGTTGCGCTGCCGGACTCCGATCTATCAATACGTGACGTCGGCCTTAATCCCACCCGCACTGCCTTTCTCTCAACACTTCGTACGCTAGGCGCCGACATCAACATCGCCGACGAGCGGCTTGAAGGCGGTGAACCTGTCGGCACACTTCGCGTGCGGGGCAGAGTCGGGAAAGAACTGCCAACCCTCGACGTGTCAGGCGCTACTGTTTCAAATCTGATAGATGAACTACCGCTGCTCGCCTTCGTTGCCGCTGGCATCGGCTGCGAGATGAAGCTAAGCGATGCAAAGGAGCTTCGAGTCAAAGAGTCGGATCGAATTGCCGCAACTGTCGAAAATCTTTCTCGCATGGGCGCGCACATCGAGGAGCGCGCGGATGGTTGGCAACTTTATCGCGGCAATAAGCTACATGGCGCTCGCGTCTCCGCATTTGGCGACCATCGCATTGCTATGGCGAGCGCGGTGGCTGCATGCATAGCCTCAGAAACAACGGGAATTGAAGGCGCAAGAGAGTCAGTAGCCGTGTCGCTGCCGGAGTTTTGGATCCTGCTGGAGAGCGTGGCTGAATGACAACATCAATAAGAAATCCGAGCAACCATAATTAGAGAATAAGGAAATAGGAAAACATCATGATTCTGATTCTTACTCCGAACATTAATCCCGAAGGCGCCGTCTACCGCCAGTTGATGGCCCATCTTGATAGCCTCGAAAATATTCGGGTGCGCGTTCATCGTGAAGTGGGTACGGAGCAAACTCTTACAGAACTTTACCTGATCGGTAACACCGCTGCAGTCTCGCTCGACAACATGCGTAGCTTGCCCGGCGTGGAACGGGCGGTGCGCGTGTCTGAGCAGTATCGCGTTATCGGCCGTCACAAAGGTGACAATCGCGATGCCCACTTCGACTACCAGGGTGTGCGCTTTGGTCAGGACACGCTTCATGTATTCGCCGGTCTGTGTGCGGTAGACAATCCCGCAAATGTGGAGTTGATGATGCGTGCGCTCAGCGAAAACGGCCAAATCTGCACACGCATGGGAGCCTACAAGCCACGCACAAGTCCCTATTCATTTCAGGGACACGGAAAAACATGCCTGTCGTATGTTTTCGAACTGGCGGGTAAGTACGGGATTAAAGTCATCGCCATGGAAGTCACACATGAATCCCACATTGATGAGATCCACCAGGCGCTGCACACCACCGGCAACTCTACAGGAGTGATGCTTCAGATTGGCACACGTAACACACAAAACTTTGAGTTGTTGAAAATTGTGGGACGTCAAAAAGACTTTCCTGTGTTACTGAAGCGCGGCTTCGGAATTACCCTGGATGAATCGCTCAACGCGGCCGAATATCTGGCCAGTGAGGGCAATCGCAAAATCATTTTTGGCCTCCGTGGCATGAAAGCAAGTACGGGCGAGCCACACCGAAATCTTGTCGACTTCGCACACGTGCCTGTGGTGAAACGTCTGACGCGGATGCCGGTGTGCGTTGATCCTTCCCACTCCGTTGGCTATCGCACTACCGGCCCCGAAGGCATTCTCGACGTAATGCATGCGACGGCCCAAGGCGTTATTGCGGGCGCCAACATGATTCTCGTGGACTTCCACCCGGAGCCCGCTCAAGCGCTGGTGGACGGACCACAAGCACTGAGACTCGAGGAGCTTCCCCATTTCCTCGAAGACGTGCAGGTTGCCCGAGAGGCTTACAAGAAGCGCCTTGTTCTTGCTGAGCGTTACGGTAACCACAAAAACGAGCCGGCGGTTATCGCTACCTGAGCAGGCGCCCCACAGAACTATACGTATCAGAAGTCAGAGGTCCTAGGTCAGAGGTCAGAGATCATAAGCCAGAGGTCAGAAGCCAGAGGTCAGAGCTCAGAGATCATAAGTCAGAGGTCAGAAGCCAGAGGCTAGAGGTCAGAAGTCAGAGGTTAGAGGTCAGATTCAGAGGATGGCTCAAGCAGGATAATGCTCAGTTGGGAAGGGTGGCTTGCCCCCGCCTAGATGCATTGAAGATCAAGTAAAGTGACTGGTGCACGGTGGGCACGGCTGTGCCTTTTGCTGTGCGGAAGTGGCTATGCCCTTCCGGGGAGCCACTAAGAAAATCAGGGGCTGCGCCCCAATTTCGGAGCAGCGTCTCCCAAAACTTAGATAGCACCCTCGGGTAGCCCTGTTCAGTCACTTCAAACTTGATCTTCAATGCATCCAAGCGGGGGCAAGCCACCCTTCCCAACTGAGCATTATGTTGCTTGAGCCATCCTCTGAATCTGACTTCTGATCTCTGACCTCTGAGCTCTGACCTCTGACTGCTGACCTCTGACTTCTGACCCCTGACCTCCGACCTCTAACCTCTGACTTCTGACCTCTAGCCTCTGACTGCTGACCTCTGACTGCTGACCGACACTCCGTTGTTGCTTTTGTGGTCGACTCCGGTAAAAATCTAGGGTCAGCTTACTAGTGCAGAACCTACCCCTGAATTAAGAGGCCTTAATAATGACCATCTCGCATGACGAAACCGCCCCTGTCGCAACTGGTGTCCGTGCCGCGATAATTAGCCGTGACACAACCGTTCCCCTGAGTACTAACGAGCATCTGCTGCGTTGGGTCGAGAAAATGGCCCAGCTCACGCAGCCCGCTGCGGTCCACTGGGTCGACGGCTCTGAGGAAGAAAACGAAGCTCTCTGCGCCGAGATGGTGGCGGGCGGCACGTTTATTAAACTCAACGAAAAACTTTGGCCGGGCTGTTACTACGCGCGATCGGATGCGAGCGACGTTGCTCGCGTCGAAGACCGCACGTTTATCTGTTCGCTCTCCAAGGACGCCGCCGGTCCCACTAACAACTGGGAAGAACCTTTCCAGATGCGCAAAAGACTTAAAGAGCTTTTTCAGGGAGCGATGCGCGGTCGCACAATGTACGTGCTGCCGTTCAGCATGGGGCCGATTGGTTCACCAATGTCGCAGATCGGCGTGCAACTGACTGACTCGCCTTACGTGGTTGTTAACATGCGCATCATGGCGCGCATAGGATTGCCGGTTTATGAATTGATTGATAAGGACCTGAAGCGTGTTGTGCCCTGCATGCATTCCGTTGGAGCTCCACTTGGGCCTGGCGAGAAAGACGTGCCCTGGCCCTGTAACTCAGAGAAGTACATCGTACATTTTCCGGAAACGCGTGAGATATGGTCCTACGGTTCAGGTTACGGCGGCAATGCCCTCCTGGGTAAGAAATGTTTTGCGCTGCGAATCGCTTCCAACATTGCCCGTGACGAAGGTTGGATGGCCGAGCATATGCTGATCGTGGGCGTAGAGAGTCCTCAAGGTGAGAAGACTTATGTAACCGCAGCTTTCCCGAGCGCATGCGGGAAGACAAACTTTGCCATGCTGATTCCACCCAAAGGATTCGAGGGCTGGAAGGTTTGGACAGTAGGAGACGACATTGCCTGGATCAAGCCAGATGCAAATGGTCACCTGCGCGCCATCAATCCCGAAGCCGGTTTCTTTGGTGTCGCACCCGGCACGTCACAAACCACGAATCCCAACGCAATGGCGGCGCTCTCAAAGAACAGCATCTTCACGAATGTGGCGCTCACGCCTGAAGGCGGCGTTTGGTGGGAAGGCATGACGGC
Organism: Pyrinomonadaceae bacterium; assembly: GCA_036560225.1. Taxonomy (GTDB): domain Bacteria; phylum Acidobacteriota; class Blastocatellia; order Pyrinomonadales; family Pyrinomonadaceae; genus PSRF01. The sequence goes on from DATBRN010000105.1 coordinate 8,589, forward strand.
CGAGCCGCCCGCCGAATGTCTTGACTGGCAGGGAAAACGGTGGACACCCGAAATTGCGAAAGAGACAGGCGCAAAAGCGGCCCATCCGAACGCACGATTCACTGCTCCAGCTTCGCAGTGTCCGACGATCGATCCGGCATGGGAAGATCCAAACGGGGTGCCGATTAGCGCCATCATCTTTGGCGGACGTCGGGCCACCACCATGCCGCTCGTCTATCAAGCCTTCAACTGGAGCTCAGGAGTCTATGCCGGCGCCACCATGGGTTCAGAGATGACTGCTGCTGCCGCGGGTACCATTGGGAAGGTACGTCGCGATCCAATGGCGATGTTGCCGTTCTGCGGATACCACATGGGTGATTATTTTCGCCATTGGATCCAGATGCAGCGTTCTCTCAGCGAGACGCCCCGCATCTTCCATGTGAATTGGTTTCGAAAAGATGATCAGGGGCATTTTATGTGGCCCGGCTTTAGTGAAAACATGCGTGTGCTCAAATGGATTGTAGATCGGTCACATGGGCGCGCGCTTGGCAAAGAGACACCAATTGGCTGGATGCCACACTACGAGGACATTCAATGGGAGGGACTCGACTTTCCGAAGGACAAGTTTGACGAATTGCAGGCTTTCGATCGCGATGCCTGGCGCAACGAAGTGCTGGGACACGAAGAACTCTTTCTCGACTTACACGATCGCCTCCCGCCGGAGACCATCTACGAACGGGAGCTTCTAATCTGCCGGCTGTAGTCGAAGTCAGAGGTCAGAAGCCAGAGGTTAGAAGTCAGAGATCAGAAAAGACAAAACGTTTCGTTTAGAGAGCGGACTTGTCCGCCGGTCGGGGCACAAGTGCCCTCTCTAAACGGAACGTTTTTGTATTTCTGATCTCTGCCCTCTGACTTCTGACCTCTGACCTAACGAGTTACTCAATGCAAGAAAAGAGGAACCAGTAAACTGGTTCCTCTTTATCATAATTAGCAGACCCGACTAACCAGCAGACCAGCCTATTGTCTCAGGCGTTTGCGAGGCTGACGTGCTTTTCGATCATACGTGAAATCGACTCTTTACTAGTTGCGCCCACGACGCGCTCCACTTCTTTTCCACCACTGAAAAGAATCAGAGTCGGAATTCCTTTTATGCCGTAACGTTGCGCCACGGAAGTGTTATCGTCCACGTTCACTTTTACGACGCCGGCGCTCTCGCCAAACTGCTCTGCAACCGCTTCGATTGTTGGCGCCAGCATACGGCAGGGCGCACACCACTCTGCCCAGAAATCGACCAGCACCGGTTTGCTTGATTGCAGCACTTCCTTCTCGAAGGAACTGTCTGTCACGTTGAAAACTTTCTCGCTCATCTATCGTGCTCCTCTTCCTTGCTTCCTTCCGAGGACAAGCATTCCCGCCTGTCACCACCTGAAGAGGACAGACTGGACGTCTGTCCATTGTTATTTATTGTCGCTGTCCTTCGATAAAACTCTTGAGCACACGTGCTCGCGAAGGGTGACGCAGTTTGCGAAGCGCCTTTGCCTCTATCTGTCGAATGCGCTCGCGCGTGACGTTGAAATCTTGCCCAACCTCTTCCAGCGTGCGCTCGTGCCCTTCCCTGTCGAGACCGAAACGCATGCGTATGACGCGCTCCTCGCGCGGGCTCAATGTTTGCAGCACGTCGCCAGTGATCTCGCGGAGGTTCGAAGTTATCACTCGCTCAGCGGGACTCGTGCTGGATTTGTCTTCGATTAAATCACCCAGTTGTGAATCGCCGCTTTCGCCGATGGGCGTCTCCAGCGAAACAGGTTGCTGCACAAGCTTACGTGCCTTGCTCACCTTCTCGACCGACATGCCCATCTTCTTGGCTATCTCTTCGGTCGTCGGTTCGCGTCCCAACTCACGCACCAGTTCACGCGAAGTGTTCCTCAACTTATTGATCACTTCAATCATGTGAACCGGAATGCGGATGGTACGGGCCTGATCCGCAATGGCGCGCGTGATGGCCTGGCGAATCCACCAGGTAGCATAGGTGGAGAATTTATAGCCACGCCGCCATTCAAACTTATCCACGCCCTTCATCAGTCCGAGGTTACCCTCCTGAATCAAGTCAAGAAACTGCAAACCGCGATTCTGATACTTCTTCGCGATGGAAACTACCAGTCGCAGGTTAGCTTCCGTCAACTCGTGCTTCGCCTGGGCCGCCTGGGCTTCTCCGGTCACGATCATCTGATGTGAACGCTTGATTTCCAGTGGCGAAACATGGTGCTCAGCTTCAATCTCTTTCAGCCGGCGCTTGGCTGCTGAAATCTGTCGCTTTAGTTCTTTTGTCTCTTCAGCTTTGATTCGCTTTTTACCAAGCTTAGCAGTGTTGCTTTCAATCTCACGCTCAAGCGTTCGCGTCTCGCGATGAACTGTGGCAATTGCGTTAATCAGACGCTGACGAATCGCTTCCTTGAGATGCAGGCCACCAATTTCCCCGACAATCTCAAGACGGGTACGAGCGACTTTGCGCCGCAGTCGAGTCAGCTTCTTCGATCCCTTGCCGCGTCTGAGCTTTTGCTCAGCGTTAAGCAGCGCCAGTTCTTTCAATCCGCGCTTGTAGAGCTTGCGAATATTTCCAATACCCTCGAGGGTCCACTGCAGGTATTCTTCAGTCTTGTCCTCGTGTTCCTCGGTCTCAGTTTGATCAGAGAAAATTACAACGTCACGGATTCCGATAGTGCCTGCCTCCAACTCGGACCCGATCTTTAACAATTCAGCGACGGCCATTGGCGAACGTGTAATTCCTTTTTGCGCGCGTTTCTGACCCCACTCGATTCTTTTGGCAATGGAAACTTCCTGTTCCCGCTTTAGAAGTGGCACTACTCCCATTTCGCGCATATAAACGCGTACCGGATCCGACGTCTTATCCAACTCACCCGCCGACAGATCCAGTTCCATCTCTTCGGGTACTGAATCATCATCCTCAACCTGCGCTACTGAAGAGGATGCTTCACCGATAACTGGCTCGTCTGTCTCCGCTCCGGAGATGCCGGCGGTTGCCAGTTTCTCTAATACCTCGTCGATATCTTCTATCGAGACAGCGTCCTCCAGAAGCTCCTCGTGAGCTCCTGAAAAGTTCGGCTTAACCGAACCCATTGACTCAACACCATCCTGATCTTTCTGAAGCCTGCTCAATTGAAAACCGTCCTTTCATGCGAGACTTCCTTTTTTAAAGTGGAGAGTCCGTCTCGCAACGCAACTCTCTACTGAAATTCCCCATTATTACCGTGCGCGGCAGTGGTAATACGAGTACCTGCGTTCAGTAGTTTCTCACCGACAAAATCTGCTCTTTGCCCGCGGGCTTCCGTTTACTAACCGCCGTGCTCACGCACGGCTTCAAGCGCGAGACAACATCCTTAATTGTGATGTTTGCCAGCACGCCCTCGACTGCCGAGTCCACCTCATCCAGCACTTGGTTAAGCACAGTTCCGATGTTCACACCCACTGGGCAATGACGATTCGGCGGATGCCGATGCAACGAAAAAACGCCCCGGCTCTCAACGGCCTGGTAGATGTCCAGCAGCGTAATCTCCTCGGGCTGCCGTGCAAGCTTCGAGCCGCCCATTGCCCCCGTTTGAGACACGACGAGCTTCGACTCGGCCAGCTCACACAACATCCGCCGGATCACGACTGGATTCGTATTAACGCTCTCCGCCACGTGCTCAGATTTGATTGGCTCATCATCGGCCCACGCCATCAGCGTAAGGACGTGAACTGCCACTGCAAACCGACTACTGGTCGACATAAGGGATTAAAAACCCGGGTTCGGCAATTTGTCTGTAACCAATATAGTTACAGTTGCCGGATTTGTCAACACTATTCTCATCCGAAGGCCCCCTCCCTCCGGAGGAATAGCCGAAGCTGAACAAAGTAACAATACAGACCTAATTAAAGGGCCTTTTCAAGCTTTTCGCCTCTTCGACCCAAGAATCAGCACGTGTGCCGACAACCACAGTTTGAACCAAATTCGCACATCTCCTTAGATGCGTCGGGACGGGAACCGGATGGTTCTAATGCAGGCCAATATTATTCCATCCGCATCTAGCAAACGGCGAGCTATTCCAATCCCTTTGAAGCTGGTGTTTTCGGCCAGTAACGGACTATCCATTACCCTGCCGCAACATGGCATGCTCATTGCTCCTACCGCAGTGTTCGAAAAGATTTAGACACTTAGGTTCTAACAAAGGAGACCGCTATGTTGTGGACGATTCTCGTAATTCTGCTCGTGCTGTGGCTACTTGGATTCATCGGTCATGTCGGTGGAGGACTGATTCACCTGTTGCTTGTGATTGCGCTGATTGTATTCATTATCAATCTCGTATCCGGCCGCAGAACGGTCTAGCCGCCTATCACGTCGCTTAGAAATGGGCCTGCGCCCAACAAGTTGTAAAAAGCTCAATAGGGGTGGGCGAGATTAAATTGGGAGCGGCCTGGGAAGAGTCGGAGCTTTTGTTCGGATCTCTTCGATATCGTCCTTGAATGCAGAACATCGTCCGTGAGAGGTAACGCTTCTTCAAGTTGAAGGAGCGTTACTTAATGTGGACTTAGCCAAACCGTAGGAATAGCGATGCCAACCAGAAAATCAGCGAGAAAGAAGTCCGGTAAGCCGACTTCGAAAAAGAAGAAGGCCGCGTCCAAGAAAACCGTCGCGTCCAAAAAATCTGTAAAAAAGGGTGCTACCAAGAAGCGTGCGTCTAAGAAGAGTAGCAAGAAGTCCAGAACAAAACGCTCTTCTGGAATTTTGACTAAAGCCAAGAAAGCGCCGAAAGCCGTTGTTGTCGGCGCAGCAGCTGGTGCCGGTGAAGGCGCAGTTGTAGGCGCGGCCGACGCTGGTAGTAAAGTAATGGGAACTAGTGAAGCGGAAACCAAGGAGCAGGAGTCGAAAAAACAGGAACAAGAGTCGGGAAGTAATTAACTAAAAATCTGGATCTCACTCCTTGGGTTAATCAACTCTCAAGGTATAGGTCTGCCCGTCCGGAAGCGGTTCTGTTTCCGTCGGTGAGTTGTGGTGTGCTCGGTTTCTGATGGTAAGGATGATGATCGGAAATCACTTCCGAGAGCAGCCTGCTGAGCAGTGTAGCAGAGATTTTTTCATCTTAAACACCGCGAAATTTCCTCTACCGCTCAACAGACATCGCTGCTAGAATCCACCAAAAAATCGCGCGTGAGGGACAAACATAATGCCAGAACAGAGGGGTAAACAGGCAACCGCTGACGTTAAGTCGGAGTGGACCCGTGCTTACCAGATCTACCTGCGAGCTCCAGGAGATCGTTACGATAAGAAGAAGGATCGAACTGCGCGTATCGACTCCGTAGCGCAAGAGTTAAAGCTCACGCGCAAACAAGCAAAGCGACGCGTGCGAAACTACGAAGCCTGGCAACGAAACATCAAAAAGGGTTTAGTCGAACCTTAGACGCAGACGCTCCAAACAACCTGCCTTGAATATCTTCTGGTGTCCGTCGAGTTGAACTAACTCGCGTGTGGCCCAACCTCACGATTTCATCTTAATTGATGGATACCCCGGCGAGCTTACGAGACCGGACACTTTGTAAGTTGTCTACCTAGGAAAGCTTTGAATAAGAAGCAATTCAACTACCGCTTAGCAACGTCTCTTCAAATTTTTCAGGCTGATTCAACTTTCTCAGGTCATCTACTTTATTAGTTTTTCCATCGTGAACAACGGCGTGCCAAACAGATTGCTGGGCCCTTCTTCCGTGCGCCGGAAGCCAAGACGCTCGTAAAGGCGAATTGCACGATCCAGGAACGGTGTCGTGCTCAGGAACAGACGTCTGCAGTTATGTTCATTCGCGTAACTCTCGATCTGTTCTAATAGCGACTCGCCGATTCGTCGACCCCTTTTCGCCGGGAGCACCGCCATGCCACGAACATACAAAGACTCAGACTTAAGGACTGCCGAGGCCGTGCCCACGATTTCGTCGTCGGATACTGCCACCCACACCGGGCCTTCTTCCAGGCGAACAAGAACCTCTTGGGCATCTGGCGTAGTCGCGGCAAACCCTCGATTCGTGTAAAGAGGTTTGAACTCAATAAACGCCTCGAGTAAAACCGCAGTGATCGCTGAGGCATCATTTGGACCAGCTAACTTTACTTGCAAATCGTGCATTCTTCCCACACTTCAACCACACAAAGAAGTAGGACCAGTTCACCAAACATTACTCATTATCCTGGAGACCACCCTGACTCTCTCTAACGGAATCCACAATTTCGGAAGTCAATGCCGCCGGTCCGTCGACCTTTCCAAACTTTCTTGCGTCTGGTTACAATCCCACATCACCTGGTCAATTCCACAGTCGTTAGCAATGGAGGCAGCATGAACTCTTCTTTTCGTTCCGGCCGCGTGTGGACCGGCGCGTTTCTACTTGCCGGTTTAGGTATTGCGCTTCTCTCTTCCTGCATGAAAGGTCCGGAGCCGGTTTCCGTTTCGGGTGAGAAAGGTACGCCCGCGGAAGCAGAAAAGTTCATTGCCGGCGCTGAGAAGAGTTTGTTTGACTTCAGCTTAAGATTCAATCGCGCGGATTGGGTGAAGAGCACTTTCATAACCGACGACACGGAAACGCTGGCCGCCGACGCGAACAAAGATCTCATAGGCGCAACAACTGAACTCGCTGATCAGTCTCGTAGATTTGATGGACTGGATCTGCCTTACGACGTCTCCCGCAAGATCAAGCTTCTCAAGTTGTCGCTAACGCTGCCGGCGCCGAAAGACCCGACCGAGCGGGAGGAACTCACTAGACTGGCGGCATCACTCGAGGGTGACTACGGCAAGGGAAAATATTGTCCCGACGGCGATAAGGGAAAGTGTCTCAGCCTCGGCGACATGGAAGAGATCATGGGGAACAGTCGCGATCCGGAGGAATTGAAACGGATCTGGCTTGGGTGGCATAAGATTTCGGTGCCTTACCGAAAGAATTATGTGCGCTTTGTCGAACTCAGCAATAAGGGCGCGCGCCAAATGGGTTTCAAAGACACGGGTGCAATGTGGCGCTCCAAGTACGACATGGAGCCGGATGCCTTTGCAGCTGAAATGGAACGGCTGTGGCAACAGGTGAAGCCACTTTACGATTCGCTCTATACCTACACGCGTCGCAAACTCTCGGAGAAGTATGGCAAAGAAGTCGTGCCGCCTGATGGGCCAATTCCCGCGCACCTTCTGGGCAACATGTGGGCGCAACAATGGGGAAACATCTATCCGCTGCTGAAACCAGAAGGCAACAGTGATCGTGGTTACGATCTTACGCAGATTCTCAAAGCGCGGAATACCGATCCAAAGCAGTTAGTGAAATATGGCGAGTCTTTTTTCACGTCGCTTGGTTTCGATTCTTTGCCGGAAACTTTCTGGGAACGCTCAATGCTGGTTAAACCGACAGACCACGAAGCAGTCTGTCATGCCAGCGCCTGGGATATCGACTTCGAGAAAGACGTGAGATTGAAAATGTGTATCCAGGTCAACGAGGAAGACTTCACCACGGTCCATCACGAACTGGGGCATAACTATTATCAAATGGCCTATTCCAAACAACCCTTCCTCTATCGCGACAGTGCCAACGACGGTTTTCACGAGGCCATTGGCGACACTATGGCCCTCTCCGTGACACCGCCCTATCTGAAGCAGATCGGTTTGATCGACAAAGTGCCGGACCCGAGCGCGGACATCGGATTTCTGTTACAACGCGCGCTCGATAAAGTGGCGTTCTTGCCATTTGGCTATCTGGTTGACCAGTGGCGCTGGAAAGTCTTTTCGGGAGAAGTTGGGCCAAACGATTACAACAAGGCCTGGTGGGATTTGCGCGCAAAATATCAGGGACTGGCTCCGCCGGCTCCACGCAGCGAAGAGGATTTTGATGCCGGTGCTAAATATCATGTGCCCGCCAACACGCCCTACGCGCGTTACTTCCTCGCGGCGATTCTACAGTTTCAATTTCATCGTGCGTTGTGTCGCGAAGCTGGATTCAACGGACCGTTATATCAATGCTCGATTTACGGCAACAAGAAAGCCGGTGAGAAGCTCAACCAGATGCTGGCGATGGGTCTAAGCAAGCCCTGGCCGGAAGCACTGAAAGCAATGACCGGCGAGGATAAGATGGATGCAACGGCCATCATCGATTATTTCGCGCCGCTCAAAACCTGGCTCGACGAGCAGAACAAGAAATCTTGACCAGCTGGTTGGTTTCATCCGCTGCAAGGGGTCATTTGTTCAAGCTGAAGTTTGTTCCTCTGCGCGGATCTGTTCATGTTTCGTCCGCAGCCGGGTGAATTCTTCTTGCAATCGGGTTAGTTCTTCATCTGTGAGGTTTTCCAAATCTACGAAATGAGTGCGAGCGCCGGACACTCCTTTGATTAGCTCATCCAGCTTCAAATGAATCGCCTTCGCGTCGCGATTTTGCGTGTTCTGAATGAGAAAAACGGCGAGGTAGGTAATGACAGTTGTCGCAGTGTTTACAACCAATTGCCAGGTATCTGAATAGTGAAAGAATGGACCGGCAACCAACCAAACTAAAATCAGAAAGACATTTGCGATGAACATCCACGATGTTCCCAGCGCGTTTGCCGCGACAATTGAAAACTTGCGAAACATATTAACCCTCCTTGAATGCCGGACTTAAGCAAAAGCCGCGTGACGCAACCGCCGATTGTCGTCACGCGGCACGGATATGAGAAAAGCGGACAACGGGCCAGCCCTCAGCCAGCCAGCCCCGGGCAAGAAAACGTCCGCACTTGAAAACCCTGACTAGTAGTTGCTACTACTGGTACGCGTCAGCTACCTATTTCGACGGCGTACTTATATTGACGTCAATTTTCTTATTGCCGCCAAACAGTCGACCTCCAAAGACAAATAGCGCAGCCACCACGATTATTACAAAGATAACCAGCACGGCTACCACGCCAGCACTGCCGCCACCATCGTTGTCCCCCATGATTTCCCTCCTGTTAAAGTTGCAAAACTAAGCCGCGGTGGTTTCGCCACCGAGAAGCGTCAGAATTTCTCCCGTTACGTAACTCGAATCAACCTCCGACGCAAAATACACAAATGCCGGCGCAATCTCTTCCGGCTGGGCGGGACGCTCCATTGGCGTGTCAGCGCCAAACTCAGCGACCTCTTTTGCCGGCTTGTCTGAAGGATTTAGCGGCGTCCACACCGGCCCCGGTGATACGCAATTTACGCGGATACCTTTTTTGACAAGGTTCTGGGCCAGCGACTTCGTAAAGGAATGAATCGCACCCTTCGTCGCTGAATAATCAAGTAGCTGCTTGCTTCCCTCAAGACCGGTAATTGAACCCGTGTTTACGATCGCGCTTCCCTTCTTCAAGTAGGGCAGTGCCGCCTTGGTCATCCGGAAATAGCCATAGATGTTGGTTTTGAAGGTGCGATCCCATTGCTCCTCGGAAATGTCTTCCAGAGATTCCTGGTGTTGCTGAAAGGCTGCGTTATTAACAAGTATGTCCAGCTTACCGAAGCCGTCGACAGTCTCTTCGACAGCTCGACGAGAAAACTCGGGGTCTTCAATGTTGCCTGAAATCGACAATGCCTTGCGCCCCTCTTGCTCGATGGCTTGCACCGTATCGCGCGCATCGCTCTCCTCCTCGGGCAAATAAGTGAACGCTACATTGGCGCCTTCCCTGGCAAATAAGATTGCGACGGCGCGACCAATGCCAGAGTCGCCGCCGGTAATCAGAGCCACTTTCTGCTTGAGCTTGTCAGCGCCCTTGTAGAGAGGCGCTGCTGATCGCGGTCGTGGGCTCATCTTAGCTTCAAGGCCTGGCTTCCGTTGGTGTTGCGCGGGCATGGGCGAGCGAGGTTCTTTGAGCTGGTGAATCTCGGAGCCGCCGGTTGAACGGGTTGACGCACGATTCTTACGACTGTTCCCCCTGCTCACCTCCACGGTCTTTCCTTTGACTCGCTTACTAACAGTCGACTTTTTAGATTTCACGGCCATGATGATTTCGACTACTTTTTTTGTTATCAGCTTCCTCCTCGCAAATTGACCGCTCCTAATTTTCGTCAAACAACTTTGCAAATCCTGCGCCTCATTTGCATTACTCGGATTAACGTGATGGTCCAGGTTAGTCCAACGCGAGTGTTTTCCTTGAAAAACGGTGGCATTGCGCTTGCGGAGAATGCTTGTGCAGCATTCGCATAGGGAGGAAACGTGGTCTAATACTAAACAAGTGCTGCTGGCAGTGTACAGGAAGCCTACACAACATCGAGGGAGGTTGAAATGCCAAGTAACAGCGGAAATGGCAAACGCGAGTTGATAGATACAGGCAGCGACAAACGGTATGTTCGTCGCGATAGCAAAGGAAGGTTCGACGAATCTGACGATCAAAGTCGCTCTCTAGCTCGTGACGTGAAACAGCATGCAAAGACCAAGGTGAAGTCCGGTCAGGGAGACCGTGGCGACCAGAAACGAAAATAGTCCAGGGGCGCGAAGAACTCCTTGCAACAAAAGTGGCGCGAGGATCCGATTGAGCGCTTCCAGAGATTCTCCAGCGGGCCACTTTCAATCCCCTTTACAGTAAGGCACGGTACGCGCTCTGACGCGACGGTGCGTATTCGTGCGATCCGTAATCATGACCAGACTTGAACGACTCCAAAAGACAGGCATACAACGCACCGGCACTCCGGCCAGAGGCTTCAGGTACAAAAGAGCTGACGGGAAGAGAGTAAGCGCAGCGGACCTTAAACGAATTGAAGAACTAAAAATTCCACCGGCGTGGACCAATGTTTGGATCAACTCAGCAGCAGGCGGCGACTTGCAAGCAATCGGCAGAGATGCGGCGGGGCGAGTGCAGTCTCTCTATCATGCAAATCACGTCCGGCGACAAGAGGCCAGGAAGTTTCAGCGATTAATAAAGTTTGCCGAGGCGTTGCCAAAATTACGAGCTACCGTCGCTTCCGATATCAAACAGCCAGGCCTGCAAAGAGAGCCAGTAATGGGCTCGATAATGAGGATTCTTTCAACTTGTTTTCTGCGACCCGGCAGCCAGGCTTACGCAAGTGAAAATGGAAGCTATGGTTTAACGACGTTGCGGCCCAAGCACGTCAAGATCAAAGCAGACGTTGTCGAATTCGACTTCACGGGCAAGTCAGGAGTGCAACAACAGCGTCAACTCAAGGACCGTCACGTCTCCAGGATCGTCAGAAACCTTCTCAAGCACAGGTCACGCGAAGTCTTCAAGTATAGAAACGGCGGTGGTGAATTTGTAAACGTAACCAGCCGCCACATCAACGACTACATTCGTGAGTCAATGGGCGAGAGCTTCAGCGCTAAGGATTTTCGAACCTGGGCAGGCACGCTCGTTTGTGCGTGTGCTCTCGCGAGACTGGGGACGGAAATCGACGAGAAGGGCGCTGCGCGAAAACGGAAAGTCGTCCAGGCGATTAAGGAGACGGCTGATATTTTGGGTAATACACCGGCTGTCTGCCGCAGTTCTTATATTTGTCCTGAGATTATCAATAGCTTCGAAACGGGAAAGATTATCCGCAAATACTTCAACTCGCTTAATGAGTTGATGAAGTATCGAGGCAAAAAGCTTCATCCGGCGGAAAGGTCACTGCTTACGTTCATGAAGCGAAACGCAAGCTAAAAATAATGAGAATTTACGCTGCGACAAAACCGGTAAGGAAGAAAAACATTTTGGCTTGTGAACTCCGGATGGCATCCCTTTTGCCGATGCTAGGGCAGCATGCAATTTACTGTTCGATTAGCATGCGAGAACTCGTAAGAATGCTGGGTTAAATAAACTTAGCGCATTGAAGCTGACAGTAAGACTTACTTTTGGAGTTCGCTAACCCGTCAGCGGATTCCAAAGACCCACTGAGAAAAGGAGAGAAAACATGGAAGGACCTTTACGCGGACTTCTCGCCGGAGCGGCTGCCTGGAAGTTTGGTGGCGGCTGCATCTCGACGATCCTAATCTTTATTATCGTCTTCTGGCTGCTCGGCTACGTGCATTGTTGAGCAATTGCCTAATGTTGGCTTAGAGGTATGAAGCCGCAGCACTATCGACTAACCACTCCAGTGATCCCGCAGCGGGATGGATTACTTGCGCCGGTAATAGTGCTGATCCCGGTTGGGGCCGCAAGACTTGCGCGAGGCGTTTAGCTTTTGCTTCTCCTGTAACCAGGAAAATGATCCGGGCAGCATGGTTGAAGACGGGAACGGTAAGCGTAACGCGTTGATGTCCTGAGTCGTTCGGCTTTGTTGCTACGACCCATCTGGATACTTCATGTAGGGCGTCGCTGCTGGGAAATAGTGAGGCGGTATGGCCGTCCTCTCCCATGCCAAGCAAAACCAAATCAAAACGCGGCCAGGCCAACCCGCCGAAGAATGTTCTTAACTCACGCTCATAGAGCCTGGCGCTCTCGACGGGATCAAGCTCACCAATAACGCGGTGCACATTCGCGGATGGAATTGCGACTTTCGAAATCAACGCTTCAAAGATCATCCTGTAGTTGCTATCCGGATGATCTGGCGGAACGCAACGTTCGTCACCAAAAAAGAGAGCAACCTGAGACCATTCAACGCGCTTGGCGAACTGCTCAGTCGCAAGCAACTCATAGACTCGACGTGGCGTATTGCCACCGGCCAGAGCCACGCTAAACGTACCGGAAAGCGCTTTGTATTCGACAAACCGTTCCGCTGCGGCTATCGCAAGCCGTTCGGGAGTGTCGAAGATATAAACGTTCGCAGGCGGTGCCATCAATGTAAAGCAAACTGTTAGTTTGCGAACCGCTCGTTAGACACTAGTAAGCCGAAATCAGGCGAGCTACGCGCACCAAAACTTCCGTTTAGACCGTTGGTTGAATTTTGCGCAAGCGACGCAAACTAACAGTTTGCTTTACGAGCAAACGAATAGATTGCTTTACGAGCTCAACTCTTCCCATTCAGTATGAATGAAACCCAAATCTGGTTTATCAACACGTTCATACGTGTGTGAGCCGAAGAAATCACGTTGCGCCTGCGTCAAATTGAGAGGAAGGTTGGCGCTCCGATACATGTCGAAGTATCCCAGGCTCGACGACATGGCCAAAACCGGCAGTCCTTGCTGCTGGGCCGTAGTGACCACGGTGCGCCATCCCGTTTGTGCTTGTTCTATTTTTGATTTGAACTCGGCATCGAGGAGGAGATTCCCGAGGCTGGGGTTGCGCAAGTAGGCTTCTTTGATTCTTCCCAAAAACTTCGCACGAATGATGCAGCCACCCTGCCATATTCGTGCAATCTCGCTGAGATTGATGTTCCAACCAAACTCGTCTGAACCAGCTTTGATTAGGTTCATGCCCTGGGCATACGAGCAGATCTTCGACGCGTATAGCGCATCGTGAATGTAATCCTTCAAGGTCGCGCTGAACTGATCAAACTTGCCGGTGCTAGTCCCGCTGATCTGCTTGCTCGCTGCAACACGCGCCTCTTTCTGAGACGAAAGTACACGCGCCACGATAGCCGCATCGATCGTGGGAATTGGCACTCCCAGATCGAGTGCAATCTGGCTGGTCCATTTTCCAGTTCCCTTTTGACCGGCCTTATCAAGAACCAGATCAACCAGTGGCTTTCCGCTCTCCGGATCTCTTACGCGCAGGATCTTTGCAGTTATTTCAATTAAGTAAGACTCCAAGTCACCACGGTTCCACTCATCGAAGATTTCGGCGGTTTCGTCTGTGCTTAAGCCAAAGCCATCCCGAAGCAAGCCATATGCTTCGGCGATGAGTTGCATGTCGCCATACTCGATGCCGTTGTGAACCATCTTGACGAAATGGCCTGATCCTGCGGGACCGATGTAGGTGACGCACGGACCATCAGGAACCTTTGCCGCGATAGCTTCCCAAATCGGGCGAATCTTTTCGTATGCATCCCTGTCACCGCCCGGCATCAAGCTGGGTCCAAGCAAGGCGCCTTTCTCACCGCCGGACGTTCCCGACCCGATCATGAATATTCCCAACGCCTTCAACTCCTCTTGTCGACGTTCGGTTTCTTTGAAATGGGAGTTACCGCCATCAATGATAATGTCGCCTTGCTCAAGAAAGGGTTTGATCAGATTGATCGTCCAGTCCACCGGCGCTCCCGCCTTAACCAGGAGAATGATCTTGCGTGGGCGTTCGATTGAGCGAACAAACTCTTCGGGCGAGTGAGCGCCGACAATCTGCTTGCCACCTTCATGCGCTATAAACTTCTCGAGCACGGGCTGTTCACGTTCGTAGACCGCAATGGAATAACCGTTGCGCTCGATATTGAGCGCAAGGTTCTGGCCCATTACACCGAGACCAATCAACCCAACCTTTGCAGCTTCTGTCATATTTTCGTGATCAACTCATGCAGCTTCCTTAATCCAGCAAGCACATCAACGCCCAAATCAACTTGAATCGCGCGCCGGCCGTGAGCTATGAGTGACTGAAAATCGCCTAGCGCTTGTGCCTGTTTGAGAATCCCGAATGTGTAAGGCGCGTCGGGAACGTTGAGATCAATCTTGTCGGGGGCTGTTAACTGAATGAAGACACCTGAGTCTGGGCCACCTTTATGCAACTGGCCCGTCGAGTGTAGAAAACGAGGCCCGTATCCGATCGTAGTAGCACATCCAGTGGCGTCTCTCAGGCTCTGACGGATAGCCTGCAAAGCGTTTTCTATCTCTGGTGTTTCCTCGACGTATGCAAGCAGCGCAACGTAATCGCCCGCTTTGATTTTCCCGCAATGCCGGCTCAACGCCTCGCTAACCGAAATTGACGTCTGCGCATTCGGTTCGCCGCCGCTATAGATGCTGAGTTGACCGTCGCTTGCTAAAGGCGTCTGCTGAGGCAGCTTTCCTTCGTGCGAATATTTATCCAGTAACGCTTTCGTCGCATCCTTCGACTCCTGAACATTTGGTTGGTCAAACGGATTGATTCCCAGCCGCCAGCCGGCAAATGCTGTCGCCATCTCCCACAAGAAAAACTCGGCACCGAGATCGTAGACGTCATTAAGACTCCGGTAGACAATCGGATGTCCGGCCGTCTCAAGATCTTTAAGTCTCGACTTTGTTCCCGCGTCAAGGGCGCCAACGCTGATCGAAACGAAAAGACGATCGTTTCCATAAGCGGAAACCGATCCCAGCGGCTCGCCAACAACCGGTATGATCCCTTTGCCTTCCTTGCCAGTACTCTCGGCAATCAACTGCTCCACCCACAAACCCAACGCCGAGAGTTTCTGATCCGTAATGATGGTCAACTTGTCGCGACCGGCCAGCGCGCATTGGGCCATGACTGCGCCGAGAACCGCTCCAGAGTTCTCGTTCGTTCTGGAAGTTTTGCAGTGCTCGCCCATCCGCTGCGCGCCCTGCAGCAGCTTTTCTACGTCCAGACCCATCAATGCCCCTGGTACCATTCCGAAATACGAAAGTGCGGAGTAGCGTCCACCGATGTCCGCCTGATTCAGAAATATTCGCCGGAAGCCTTCAGTGGTGGCAGTATCTGCCATTTGCGATCCGGGATCGGTAATCGTCACAAATGCCTTTCCCGGCTCTTCACTCTTTTTGGATACTTCGTGGTACCAGTAGCGATGGAAGACGTTAGGCTCGGTGGTGGTTCCCGATTTTGAGGCAATAATAAACAGACATCCGTTTACATTGAGCTGATTTGCAAAGTTATTAACCGCGTCGGGATCAGTTGAATCGAGAACGAGCAACTCCGGAAAGTCTTTCTGCCGGCCAAAGGTCTGTCGCAAGACTTCAGGACAAAGCGAAGAGCCGCCCATCCCGCAAACCATTACGTGCTGAAACTCCCCTTGTGCACGAACGCTGTCGGCAAAGTTTGTCAGATCGTCTACGACTGACAGCATCTCGGTTGGAACTGTTAACCATCCGAGGGAGTTTCTGATGATCTTTTGATGCGACTCTTCGCTCTTCCAAAGCGAAGCATCTCGATCCCAGATTCGCTCGATAACTTGGGCCGTAGCGGCTTCCTGAAGGGCTGCACGAACCTGCGCTTCGTTGTCTCCAGGTGATGCTGTCAGCTGTTCAGTTGTGATGAGGTTCTGCGTCTTTACTTCCGGGTCCCGCTTGGCTTCAATTCCAGCATCCTTCATAATCGTTCCTCAAATCGGACTAAACCGCAGAACTAATAATGGCTGCAAATTTTGTGGAGCAGTCACAGTTTAGCACGACTCTGACAACAATTAGGGCCGCGGTGAAGTATCAAGCCAAGGAGAACAGGAAGACCATCATGAGGCTTTCAAGACAAGGGCTGTTAATTCTCTGTGGATTGCTTTTGCTGGCGCCGCTGGTCAAGGCGAGCGAGATCAAAACGAGTGAAGACCTAATCGCAGCGATGCGAAAGAAGTACGCGAAGAGCTGGTACAAGAACACGACCTTCAAGCAAGTCACTACGGATTATGAAAAGGATGGCACGAAGAAAGTTGCGGTTTGGTATGAAGCTATTTCAATGCCGGGTCGGCTACGCATAGACTTTGATCCCATCAAGGATGGCAACGGAATCCTGTTCGCCAATGACAATATCTATACTTTCAAGGCCGGAAAACTGGAAAACTCCCGTCCGTTAATCCATCCGCTGGTGTTGCTAGCTTTCGATGTTTATTTCCTGCCGGTGGATCAGACGGTCGCAAAACTAAAACAACTGAAGTTTGATCTTTCGCTGCTCCGTGAAGATACCTGGCAGGGACGGTCGGTTTACGTTGTCGGCGCCAAGGCCGGTGACATGCACTCCCCGCAGTTCTGGATCGATAAGCAACGTCTTTATTTCGTTCGCATGTTTCGACCGGTGGGAAAAGATGGGACGCTGACATCGGAAATACAATTTAATAAATACGAACGTCTCGGTGGCGGTTGGATTTCGCCGGAGGTTATCTTCCTGATGGATGGCAAGACGACCACGACCGAAGCGTATTCTGAAATGCGCGCGAACGTGGACCTTGATGAAAGGCTATTCGATCCTGACACTTGGTCAGCCGCGAAACATTGGAAACTGTGAGTCTTGCGTCCGCGCCAACCACCCGGCCCGGAATCCCCTTGCGCTACGATGGTCCAGTTGACTTGAATGCGAAGCGCATTGCCTTCATCATAAGTTTGGTGAACAAGTTCTTGGAGACGTGGGAACAAGGAATATGTCGGATTCTAAGAAACGCGCATTGATTGTGGTAGATGTACAGAATGATTTCTGTCCCGGCGGCACTCTTGCGGTTGCGCGAGGCGACGAAGTAGTAGCGCCACTAAACAAGCTAATTGAAGAGTTTCTCGAGCGAGGCGAGCCGGTATTCAAAAGCCGTGACTGGCATCCGGAGAAAACCAAACACTTCGCGGCATATGGCGGCACTTGGCCGGTGCACTGCGTGCAAAACACAAAAGGCGCGGAGTTTCATCCAGATCTAATTGATGACATTCATATTCGAGTAGTCTCGAAAGGACTGGGCGACGAAGATTCCTATTCTGCGTTTGACGGTACCGATCTGGCACTGCAGCTTCGGCGCCTCGGCGTCGAAGAGGT
>DATBRN010000106.1:0-5753 GCA_036560225.1 Pyrinomonadaceae bacterium
GAGCGTAAGAAAATCTGTTGTCTCGCTCTTTGCGCTTTGCTCTACGCCCTTTGCCTTCCCCTGTCGGCGCAGCAGCAGACGAAAATGCCGCGGATCGGTTACATATCGGGAACCGGCGACGCGACTAATCAAGGACCCTACGTCGAGGCGCTGCGCCAAGGGCTGCGAGATCTCGGTTACGTCGAGGGGAAAAACATTGTCATTGTGTGGCGAGATGAATACGGGAAACCCGATCGCCAGCGCGCGCTCGCGTTTGAGTTAGTGCGTCTCAAGGTAGCCGTGATCGTCACCGGGGGGTCGACTTCCACCCGTGTCGCCAAGGAAACAACTGCTACAATTCCAATTATCATGACGCAGGACCCCGATCCTATTGGAAATGGATTTGTCGTCAGCCTTGCGCGACCAGGCGGCAACATTACTGGATTATCAAACCTTGGCCCTGAGCTAAGCGGAAAACGACTGGAGCTACCGAAAGAAGTACTTCCCAGGCTCACGCGCGTGGCCGTCTTCGGGACTTCGACCTTTCCGGGCAATGCACAGATCTTAAGAGAGACGGAACGCGCCGCAGGGGCGCTCAGGTTGCAGCTTCAATATCTCGACGTATTAGATCCTAAGGATATTGAGACGGTGTTCCGAGGGGCGAGCAAGGCGCGTGCTGAGGCAGTCCTCGTGCTGGCGGGTCCCGTCTTCACTTCTCAGCGAACACAGCTTGCAGCCCTCGCGGTAAAGAACCGGCTCCCGGCGATATACTACGCGACAGAATTTGTCGAAGACGGGGGCCTGATGACCTATGGGGCGAACCGTGCCGACTTGGCCCGCCGCGCCGCCACGTATGTGGACAGGATTTTGAAAGGCGCCAAGCCCGCCGATCTCCCTGTGGAGCAGCCCAAGAAATTCGAGTTCATCGTCAATCTCAAAGCGGCTAAGCAGATCGGTCTCACGATTCCGCCGAATGTGTTAGCTCGGGCGGATAAGGTGATTAAGTGAACAAAGAAAGCGAAGCCGCGATGCTAGGATTGAATTGAATTCTCCTACGACGCAATCCTGTGAGATTTGTCTGTTGCGTCGTTCAGTTCAATCCTGGCTGATTCTGGTTTTTCCAGCGTTATCGACTTAATGGAAGCCTTGAAAAAAAGGTATGAAACCGTTTGGTGGGGATAAAAGCGCCGAGCAGAAGAAACGTAAAAAAGCGTGACCGCCGTTTGCTTCACAAATTTTTTCGTCCATGGTCGACTTATCTCGACTCGTCAAGAACCTTCTAACGGCAAACAGCGCAGCGCGTGGCGGCCCATGTGCGTACTGGCTCGGCGGCTTTTCAAGCCGCTCATACGCTGCGAATATGTCCTCGAAGCCAATCGAGCCCAGATAGCACCTTTCCAAATACAATACGGGTCGATCTAACACGCCAGCGGCAATCCCTCGTTCGGAAACAGTGTACGCCCAGTCCCAGGCGCAACCGTGCACCCGGTCGGGACTTATTAGTCCAACCTGATGATCACGCGAGAAGGTTCCACACCAGAAAACTGAGCCCAGCCAAACCTGCCAGTAAACGCAAACTGTAGATTCCGTACTTACAGGCAAGGATCAGAGGCAGGCTTTTTTTAATGACTTCAAAAGGAACTAGCTTTTCCATGCCCCACCGGGCAATCAGATAACGGTCGTTTCCCTGATAGCCCACTGCGATGGGATCTTTTTCAATTTCGCGCTTGCCCCAAACTTCTACTCTATCGAAAACCCTGTTCGCTCGCTGAAGCTCGTCGCGGACTTTGGGAGGGAGTGTTTGCGCATATAGTCGAGGGCTTGCGCCCCTGAGAAATTTTTCATCTATTTCCGTTCGAACCGGCAAAAATGCGGTCCACACCTTCCAATCGTCGTCCGAGATCGTCGGATACGGAATGGCCTCAGTAGTACGACTGGTTCCCCCGCCAACCGGCGGTGCCTCCAGACGATAGGTTTCAACAAACATGTTCATCCCTCCTTATTGATTATTATGCGTTGGCCAGCCTTCCTTCATTCTCTAGCTCTCCGCATAAGTCGCTGCTTCTCTTACTCAACAATGGGACACCGCGTTCCAGAAAACTAGTCAGAACATCAACGCCCGTAAACATGCCCATTCCTTTGACGTGAGATTGCGTTCTTCGGAAGCGAGCGTCGGTCCGGGAATAGGTATTACTGATTGCGTCGACGAGTATCTCTAGTTCGTTCCGCGGAAGCTCAGGGAGTGGTGAGTCTTCACAGAGGACAGCCTTAAGATCTGCATGTGCCAGTTGTCGGATCCTGCGAATCCTCTGCAAAGTTTGTTTCAGCGCTTTTAAGTCCTCCTCTAGCACGTCAGCTGCCGCTGTCTCGCCAGCCTCACGAAGAAGTTTGGCAAACCCCGCAAACGAAGCATTGGACCGAGTTCCGCTTTGTGCAGGATCGGTCAAGCGCTTTATCCCGAGATAAATCGTCAAGCGCAACCAATTCTCTAAGCAGGCAAAGAAACGCGGTGCAGAACTGTTGAGAATTTCGACTGTTTGCTGGGATGAATACAGCTGCAAGTATGCAGACACGCTCAGATTCAGAAAACAGATGTCGCTCCAGAGCCGATGTGCAAGGTCGGCGATTGACCTCGGGTAGGCCTTTCGAAATTCCTCCAGAACGTCATCGGTTGTCTGCTGCCGTGACATTTGAGTTGCCCTCCCCAAATCGACCTAACAGCAAAGCTCAGCCGTCACTGCCGTTATCAGCACATACGGCTCGTCTCCACCATCATAGTGGCCCGGGTACTTATTTCCTGGGTGTCGTCACCTTGGGCGCGCAGGTGTTTGGCCACCGACCTCATGGGAATCACATTTTTGTGTCGACGTATTCATTAGCGAACGGCAGACCGAAACTTCGCCTTCTCCCTAAGTCCTAAAGCTGTTGTTGGGATTCAGCATGTACAGATCCTGACTCTTGGTCCATTCACTGCTGTGTTGATCGCACAGCGGTGTTACAATGAGTACCCAGTCCTTACAAGTTGTAGCGGCCATGATGAAATCTCCTTTCGTGCGACCTTCAAAGGCAATCTGATCTGAAACACAAAAGTTGTGCCGCACGATGCATGTGCTGCAGGTACTTAGAAAATCATCTTCTTACGGACGAGTCGCGAGCGTCGTGGCTGGTAAAGGCGACGGTCGCCTGTACGTTTTTGCCTTCGTCTAGGGTGCTCTGTTCAGAGGGCGGAACCGGCGATTCGGGGGAGTTAAAGGCGAGTCGGCGGTTCATCGCCAACAGAGGAATACTCGCCCCGAAGGGTCAGTTGCGATCAGAAGCGCTAACCGCCGCACGTGAAAAGCTATTTTGCTTCACGGATGACATAGTCGCCTGGCTCCTATCCACAGCTGGCTGCTCACCATAAAGGTTCGGCTCTCGTTTGAAACAACAATCAGAAATCCCTATTCCAGAAATCGGTGCCAACTCTGGCCGATCAATGAATTTGTTACGAGTACCTTGGAGCTTTTCAACCGTGGTATTTCGCGACCGTTCCTGTGTGCATTCTGCGGATCGGCTGGTTTTCGCAGAGCAGATCTCCTAGCGGATTCAGCGACATGAGTTCGACTATCAACACGACCTTACGTTACCCGTGCGCATCAAATCTGCTACCGTCTGTAGTCAACCCACCATGGTTGACTCACTTTTGGCCACCAAAATATGATTCTCATTGCCTTATGTTTGTGGCATACCCATTGAGTCACAACGCCATGAATAGAAAGCTCCTTTGGCTACTCACGGTTATCTTTCTCGCTTCCATCCATCTCGCTGAAGCGCAGCAGCCGGCGAAAGTCCCGCGGATCGGTTACGTGTCAGGAACTGGCGATGCTTCCAATCAAGGGCCTTATGTCGAGGCGTTGCGGCAAGGGCTGCGCGATCTCGGCTACGTCGAGGGAAAAAACTTTGTGATCGAGTATCGCGGTGCCGAGGGCAAACCCGACCGGACGCCAAGCCTCGTCACCGAGCTCGTCCAACTCAAGGTCGATGTCCTCGTCGTCCCGACTGCATTATCGATCCGCGCTGCCAAGCAGGCCACTAAGACGATCCCCATTATCATGGTGACTCAGGTGGATCCGGTAGCGACTGGGCTAGTCGATAGCTTGGCGCACCCAGGTGGATATCACGGGACTCGCCACATTTCAGCGCGACTTGACCGGGAAGAGGCTGGAATTGCTTGCGGAGATGGTTCCGAGGCTCGTGCGAGTCGGAGTCATTCGGGATCCAGACGAGCCAACCGGGACTATGGGTTTTAAAGATTATGAGGCTGCGGCGCGCGCACTGAAGATACGGATTCAATCCCTAGACGCGCGAGGCCCCAATCCAGATTTGGAAGGCGCATTTCGAGAAGCAGTCAAGGAGCGCGTGAACGGAGTTATCACAATCACGAATAACCCGCTTTTTTCGTAATTCGAAAAGGATTACAGAGCTAGCCGTAAAGAACCGATTGCCTTCGATGTACGAGGGGAGTACCTGGGTTGAAGCCGGTGGACTTATGTCCTATTCAGCCAACGATCTTGAGATATTTCGCCGGGCCGCCTCTTACGTGGACAAGATTCTGAAGGGCGCTAAGCCCGCTGACTTACCAGTGGAGCAGCCGACCAAGTTTGAATTTGTAATCAATCTTAAAACCGCCAAGCAAATCGGTCTCACGATCCCACAGTCGGTGCTGTATCGGGCGGATAAGGTGATCAAGGAAAGCGCCGGGATAAACCGGTAGGGAGTAGCGGATGAGAGAGCCGCACAAGAAAGGAGTAGCGCACCATCTTGGCCCCGAGTCATGCGCCTGCGTCCGTAAGGATGCAGGTGAAGCGTTGACAGGGGTACACACAGGCCAGGTATGGAGCTCCGAAATCACCACTTCGGTGTGCCGACCGTGTCTTGATACGGGGACGGCTACATGAAGGGCAGCGAAAGGCGCGAGCTGTCCTTTGACACCGCGGAGTCAGAGACCCTAGGCATGTGGGGAAACTCCATGCGCGAGAACCGGGAGACCCTGCAGACGCCCACACTGGATGGCAGTGCGGGACGGTCGAAGAAGGCTAAAAGCCGTAAGGTCGACATGCACGTGTGCGGGGAGTCGGACGGCCTCGTAGTACCAGTGAAGCGGGCGAACAAAGCCGGCGCGGAAGCGTTGGCAGCGGAGTCCGCAGAGGGAAGGAGGTCGACCAAGGGGAACGCACCACAAGCACACTCGTGCCGGACCCAGAGCCGGAGATGCGAGTCACAGGGATTGTGGCGCGTACGACAAGCCGTATCCCAACGAGCGGCTGGCCGTCACATGAACCCGAGGTAAGAGCCGTATGAGGTAATCCCTCACGTACGGATCTATGCGGGGGGCCGCTCGCAAGGGCGGTCCCTACCGCGACTGACAACCGAGGGTGCCACGATTGAATTGATTTCTCCATCAACGCGATCTCCGCGTGAGATCAATCTGAAGCGTCGTTGGACTAAACCGCTTCGCGGTGGATGAGAGGGCGCTGTTAGTGAAGCATTTTCGGTAATCCACCCGCAGTTCCTTTATCATCGATCTTTTCTTTAACTCTCTCCCTGAGGGCAGTGATAGCCTCCGTGAATTAAATTTACTCAAGGAGGCATTTATGGGAATTTTACGTGACCGAATGATCGAGGAGATGAAGCTACGGAACTTCTCTGCAGCAACGCAGGAGTCCTACGTCTACGCGGTAAGCAGACTGGCCAGATATCACAACAAATCACCGGATCAGCTCAGCAAGCAGGAC
>DATBRN010000107.1:0-6588 GCA_036560225.1 Pyrinomonadaceae bacterium
CATTCGGAAGTTTGAAGAGATTGGCACGCACTCAGCCGCTCCCAAGCTTGCCATTGGTGAAGCGTTGCTATTTCATAACGGCATTGGCGGTAAACGCAAAGAGGCGCGACTTAGATACCTCTCGCGCTACTGGATGAACCGGCTCAAGGACGTACCTAACATTCGTTTCAATACTTCATTTGATGCTAATCAATCTTGCGCGATTGCTAACGTGAATATAGAGGGAACCAAGCCGGGCGAGGTTGGCACTTATCTTTTTGATAAGCATCGGATTTTTACCACGCCGATTGTCCACGAAGAGTTCCAGGGCATTCGCATAACGCCTAATATCTACACAACTCTTGGCGAGCTGGATCGTTTCTGCGAAGTGATGGAGTCGATTGCGCGGAAGGGTCTGCCGACTTAACCAACGAGAACCGTCTCTTCCAAGAGTAAATTAAACCTAAGGAGCACTAAAATATGTCTAGTCCTTCGGCACAACAGCCATCACCGCAATTGTTTTTCCAAACGATCAATGCCTACCAGCGCACCGAGGCGCTGAAAGCCGCCATTGAGCTGGAGACCTTCAGCGCCATTGGTGAAGGGAACACGACCACTGCGGAAATCGCAAAAAGATGCGGAACGTCAGAGCGTGGCATGCGCATTCTGTGCGACTTTCTGACAATCATGGGCTTTCTCAACAAAGACGGAAACCGTTACAGCTTGACTCCTGACTCAGCCATGTTCCTCGATAAGCGTTCACCTGCATATCTTGGGAGTGCTGTTGAATTCATTTCCTCACCAACGCTCACCGAGTCGTTCAAGAATCTCGCGGAGGCAATTCGAAAGGGTGGAACAACGATGCCCGACGGCGGCACCATTGCGCCTGAACATCCTATCTGGGTGAAATTTGCCCGCGGTATGGCGCCAATGATGGCGTTGCCAGCCCAGTTGCTGGCGAAACTGGTTGATCCGGCGGCGGATCGAAAACTAAAGATTCTGGATATTGCAGCCGGTCATGGGCTTTATGGACTCGCGTTTGCGAAGAAGAATCCTCAAGCCCACGTCGTGGCGCTTGATTGGCCTAAGGTACTCGAGGTTGCAAAAGAGAACGCACAAAAAGCCGGCGTCGCTGACAGGTATTCCACCATCGAAGGAAGCGCGTTCGATGTCGATTACGGCACCGACTATGACCTGGTTCTTTTAACAAACTTCCTGCATCACTTCGATCCAGCGACAAATGAAAAGCTGCTGCGAAAGGTTTATGCGGCACTGGTCGAAGGAGGCCGGGCTGTCACAGTCGAGTTTGTGCCAAACGAAGATCGCATCTCACCTCCAGATACCGCTTCCTTCGGCATAATCATGCTGGGTGGGACACCGGCCGGGGACGCATACACATTCTCGGAGCTGGAAAGAATTTTTTCTAATGCCGGCTTTACTCGCAGTGAGCTGCACCAACTGCCGCCTTCGATCCATCAGGTGGTGATTTCGCAGAAGTAATGCTCCTCGAGTGGACAAATCAGTCAATATTCTCCTATGTGCCTGGCACTCAAGATTCCTGGAGGATACACATGTTGCCACATCGACTGTCGAGAATCTCGGTTGCGATTCTGATGAGCGTTGCCTTCGTAATGTTTGTGCTTATAGCGCGATTAGATGGCCGCGCGGTTTCAGTAAGCATGTACACGCATTCCGTCCATCAGCCGAGCGCAAATGATATCGCGAAGGTCAGCGAGCAGTGGGCGAGGGAATGGAAAGCCAAGAACCTAGACGCCTTGATTGCCCTCTATGCTGAAGACGCGGTGTTCATGCCCGCAACCGGAAGCCGCGTAACCGGTCGCGCAGAGATTCGCGAACTGTTTGAGAAGGCTCTTGCGGTGTATACATCCGACCTTCAGGTGCATAGCAAGGTGACAGAAGAATCGGGAGACCTTGCGTATGACAGCGGTGAGTACGATGAGATGGGGAACTCCGGCGGCGTCAAACGATCAGGCCGCGGAAACTACCTAATGATCTTACGACGAGACCGCCAGAACCAGTGGCGGATAGTGCAACATATGTGGACCGATGTGCCAAAGGGCGGCCAATCATTGCAACACTGAATCTGACGTTGTCATGTTTTTCTTGTGTGGAGGGCGGCGGGAGGGCCAACAACAGTCCTCAGATATGGTCAGCCCGGATGCCCTTTTGCAAGGACCATAGCAACCGTTTTCAACAGATCATCACCGATGAAAGGCTTTGAAATGTAGGCGCTAAAACCAGTCTTGAGGGCCTGATTCTTATCCAGCCCAGCATGGGCTGTGACAGCGATGCAGGGTATGGTTCTAGTGCGCTGGTCCGTCTGCAGTTCCTGGAAAACCTCCCACCCATCCAACACAGGCATCGACAAATCGATAACAATCAGGTCGGGCGGGTCATTATGGGCCAGCGCCAGGCATTCGCGTCCATTTCTTGCCTCGCGCACTACATAGCCCGCACCGGAGAGCAAGAGCCGCAATAGCTCGCGGTTATCGTCGTGGTCATCGGCAATGAGGATAGTGGTGGCCATTGGAGTGCTTTCGGGGGCGATTGAAGATTGGAGGCGGCTACCGTTGGGACTTATAGCTTAGTGGCCGA
Source organism: Pyrinomonadaceae bacterium (assembly GCA_036560225.1). Taxonomy (GTDB): domain Bacteria; phylum Acidobacteriota; class Blastocatellia; order Pyrinomonadales; family Pyrinomonadaceae; genus PSRF01. The sequence goes on from DATBRN010000107.1 coordinate 2,596, forward strand.
AAGGGTGTCAATGAGGGCTTTTAGAAACCCTTCTTGACTCACCGATTCCCGCACGTTCATAATCGTTTAAGAGACGACCGCCCCCGCAAGTTTCAGCAACTGGCGACTATCTCAGTGATGATTTCTCACCCAAGAGTACGCGTTCGATAGATCCTTCAACGGAGGAACAAACTGTGGTCAGCGGACATCTGGAAGACAGCTTGCGTCACGATATAGAAAGCTATATCGAAGGGCGCCTGAATGGTATCAAACAAGAGATCGCGGCGCTTCAGAGCCAACTCAACGAGTCACTTAACCGGCTCATGGATCGGCAAGCCGAAGTTCAACTTGATGGCGCGGTCGCGACTTCTATTTTGGAACATCTGAGAGCAGCCCACGAGGAAGGCGTCGATCTCGCCGCCGCTGAATCGTCACGGGCGAAAGCCTCGAGCGACATGGCGATCGTCAAGGCAGCCATCTCCGAAATAAGTGAGCAGGAATTGCAGGCTGATATCTTAAAGGTACTGGTGAACCGTGCGGCAACCTTTGCACCGCGTGTTGCTTTCTTCGCGATCAGAGGTGACCAGAGTATCGGTTGGCGCGCGCGCGGTTTCGAGGGGACAGTCGGCGACAGCGCAATTCACCAAATGTCGTTTCCGATTACCGCCGACACAGCAGTGGGCACCGCGGCGAGATCCCGCACACCATGGAGCGGCGGACCAGGGTCGCATTCTGAAGATCATATTATTATCAACCGGATGGGTGATGAACCGCCCACTCGGATCGTTGCGGTACCACTCGTAGTTCGTAATCGCTCCGTGGCAGTTTTGTATGCCGACTCCGCCAATCTCGACTCCGAAGCGATCAATTTGGAAGCTATCGAGACACTGGTTCGGGTTTCGGGAATGGCTGTTGAATTGTTGGTGGGCCGCTCTGCCCCAGCGCCGCAGGCAGCTGCACCTCAACCTGCGCCGCAAGAGGAAAGAGTAGAGGCAGAACCGTACGCCTATGAACCAGCTCCAGAACCACACGCTTACGAGCGACCGGCGGAGCAATATCATTACGAGCAACGGCCGGCAGAACCGCAACATTACGAGCAACCGGCCTACACGCCGACGGCGGAATATGACGAAATAGCACCAGTTGTTGAAGAAAGTGCGCCGGTAGCGGAAGTCACAGAAGTCGAACCTGAACCAGAGCCACAGTGGGTTGAGCCTGAACCAGCACCTTACGTTCAGCATACGCCCGAGATTCAGCCCGCGTTTGAGCATGTGGAGCCTCCTCAGGTAGTTCAAGCGCCGGTGGAGGTTCAGGCAGAGGTCGAAGCAAAGATCCCACCGCCAGCGGCGCCAGTCACCTCAGCCCCAGAGGCGGCTCCGCGGCGACGATACGGCTCAGATGTCGAACTTCCTGTTGAGGTGGCAAGCGAGGAAGAGCGGCGCTTCCATACGGACGCGCGACGTTTTGCGCGTTTGCTAGTTTCGGAAATAAAACTCTATAACGAACAGAAAGTCAGTGAGGGTCGTTCCCAGAGCGACCTCTACGCGCGTTTGCGCGAATACATTGATCGCTCGCGCGAGATGTATGACAAACGCGTCAAGCCGGAGGTCGCGCAGCGCTACGACTATTTCCACCATGAGTTGGTGGCCACGCTTGCCGAAGGCGACGAGGCTAAGCTTGGTAGTACTTACCCGGGAGCAACGGTTTCGGCATAAGACGCGACTAAGTTTCGTGGTTCGAGTTTCGCGTTTCGAGTTTCCTTTGACGTGAAGTCACAGTTTCGGGCGAAACATCCCAGGGTTGTTTGCGCCCGGAGCTTGAAACTCGAAAATGCGAAACTCGAAACTTTTTAGGAGTGCAAGAGTTTGTGAAGAAACTAGCGAAGATCCGTCTAACACTTATCGTCGTTGGCCTGGCAGTTGTGGTTGGCGCTTCGTTTCCGGCGTTAATGCCGGCGAGCTGTCTGACGCGACAGCAAACCCCTGCTGAAACAAAGGCTTTGGAGAGTCTACGTACCGTGACCCGTGGGGGCGTCTTGCCCTCCGAAGATGTGGTCGCGCGAATTGAATCAGATTTTCCGGGCACGAAGGCTGCCGCGCTGGCGAGAATTGTTCATGCTCGTATCAGGATTGAGGCCAAAGACTTTGCCGGCGGCGCAACGTTGCTGGATGCAAGGGTAATCCGCGATCACAGCTTGCTGAACGAATGCGCACTTTTTATGCGTGGCAGCGCCCTCGAACAGGCGGGTAAGCCAGCCGAAGCGCGAATCGCTTACGAGCAACTGGTTGCCAGTTATCCGGACTCCACTCGAGCGCGAGAAGCGACCCTACGAATAGCCGACATTCTGATGCGTGCGGGCAATGGTTCGGCGCTGCCACTACTCCTCCGGGACCTGGTTAAGAAAGATGACCCGGCAGCCCTTCTCTTGGCAGCGAAGGCTTACGAACAAACTTCTGATTCTACGCGAGCGCTCGCGTCCTATCGTCGTCTTTATTTTTACGCACCGGCCTCTACGGAAAGCGCGGAAGCAGCAACGGCAATCGCCCGTCTTGGCTCGACGCTTTCGCCAGCTACTGGCGATGAAGCTATCTCTCGGGCCGACAAACTCTACCAGGCGAAGCGATTCTCTGATGCGCTGCAGGCTTACGCAGATGCGTTCGCGCGCTTTCCAAACTCGGTCGACCCGCAAGCTCAACTACATCGCGTCATCGCAGCGGCGAACGTTAGGAAAACAGCTGATGCCGTCAGCGCTCTAAACGCCATTCCGGCTTCCGCGGGTGAGACGCGCGCGGAAGCGCTTTATTACGTGGCTCAATCCTACGCGCGCAGTAAGCAATGGGAACAGGCGCGCGCAACAGTAGAAGAGTTGCGGCGAAGTTTTGCCGCTAGCCCATTTACGCCGCGAGCGCTGGTCACAGTTGGTCAGATCGCTGAAGACGCAAAGAATGAGACTGAGGCTTCGTATTTCCTGCGCACCGCGGTCAATTCTTACCAGGGTTCGGTCGAAGTTGCTCAAGCGCAATTCGACCTTGCCTGGATGAGTCATGAGGACAAAAACTTTTCCGAGTCGTCGAAACAACTAACTGAGCATCTTGCTTACTATGCCGACAAGAACACCGACAACCGCGGTCGTGCCGGCTATTGGGCCGCCCGCGATTCAGAACGTGCCGGCAAACTCGCCGAAGCCCGTGCTCTCTATCAGGCGATGCTCGGGCGCTACGACGCCAACGGGTATGGCTACCTGGCAAAGCAACGACTAAACGCGATGCTTCGCAGCGGCGTTGGGACCGTGCCGGCAAAATCATTTCCTGCCGATTCTGTAGTCGGCCGCGCGGTTGCGAATTTGCAAACAGTTACGGTTGCCGAGGAAACTGCCGGCGCCAAGGAAGATAAAGAGATCGCCAAAGCCGACGAACTCAATAATGTCGGTCTTAATGATTGGGCACTGGAGGAGCTAGCCTCCGCCTCCGCGTCAGCGGGGAATAGTCCGAAGGTCAATCTGGCCATCGCCCGAATATACCGCTCTGAGGAAGACAACGTACGTGCGCTTAACGCGCTGAAGAGAAGTTTTCCGGACTATTCGCAGATGAAACCGGAAGAGCTTACGCAAGAGGAATGGGACGTTTTCTATCCGCTTTCTTATTGGGACATCATCGTACAGGAATCGCGCGCGAGAAACCTTGATCCTTTCCAGGTAGCCGGGTTGATTCGGCAGGAGACGGTCTTCATGTCGCGAGCACGCTCGTCTGCCAGGGCTTATGGGCTGATGCAGGTCTTAGTACCTACCGGTGTGCTGACCGCAAAGAAGTATGGCCTGGACCGAACAATTACAGAAGAGTCGCTCTACGAGCCGCGCTTGAATATCCAACTGGGCACGGCGTATCTGCGCGATCAGATCGATAGGTTTGGCCGGATTGAATACGTGGCTGCTGCTTATAACGCCGGTCCGATCAGGGTTGCGCAATGGCGAACGTCGCTGCCGGCAGAAATGGATGAGTGGGCGGAAGCTGTTCC
>DATBRN010000108.1:0-14180 GCA_036560225.1 Pyrinomonadaceae bacterium
GAACAGGGAGCGGTAGCGACCTGATGCTGCGCTCAACTACGGAACAGGGAGCGGTAGCGACCTGGTGCTACACTCAACTAACGTGTGTCCTTGCTGGATGAAGTTCCGGATTGAAATTGAGTGTCGGATCAGGTCGCTATCGCTCCCTGTTCCGTAGTTGAGTGGGTCCTGCTTCAGTTTGACTATTACTCAATCCAGATAAGAATGGAATTCCTGCACACGGCTTTGCCGTCTGATGTGCGGAAGCGGCTATGCCCTTCCGTTAGTGCCGAATTGATTCTAAGGGGCTACGCCCCCGGGGGCGCAGCCCCGGGAATTATCACGCTCTTTGCGGAAGGGCGTAGCCACTTCCGCACATCAGGCGGCAAAGCCGTAGCCACGAAACGCATTGTTTACCCTAACGACGAGTAGCCAAACTGAACCAGTACCGTTGAGTGTAGCACCAGGTCGCTATCGCTCCCTGTTCCGTAGTTGAGTGGGCGATCAGGTCGCTACTCCCTGTTCTGTATTTGCGGATATCGTCGCGACCAGATCCAGTAGACTGGGAGACCAAGCGCGATCAATCCGATTCCGGCGATTGGCGGGTTCCTCGCCAGCATTCCCAAACCTGAAAGCACTTGTCCGTGCGTTATCAGGCTAATCGCGTTTACGGCATCTTCGCGGACGCCCAGCAAAGTTGTACCCAGGATCAAAGCCGTAGCTAACAGAAAAAGTATGGGAACAACCGGATAGCCCCAGGCGCGATAGGGCCGCTCCGCGTCCGGCATTTTGCGGCGAAGAATAAACACCGAAGCCGTCACCAGGCCGTAAAAGATCCAGAGACCGAAGATGGCGTAGTCTGTCAGGATGTCGAACGATGATGAGAAGACGATGACGAGTATGCAAGCCCAGATGGCTTGGACGACAAGAGCGCCCGTGGGAACGTGTGTGCGCGGCGACACTCGAGACAGGCTGCGCATAAACAATCCGTCGCGCGCCATCGCGTAAGGAACGCGGGCTCCGGTAAGAATGGAAGTATGAAGTGTGCCAAAGGTTGATGAGAGCAGCGCCGCCGCAATGAAGCTAATCGCAAGCGGCCCTAGAAATTGTTTGGCAACTTCCGTTGCTACCGACGACTCCGTCGAGATGCTGGCAATTTCAGTCGGTGAGAGCGCATAGAAATATGCCACATTTGCAAGCAGGTAAAGCGCCATAATCAAAATCGTCCCACCAACAAGCGCCCGCGGTAGGTTTCGTCCGGGGTTTTGAACTTCGCCGGCAACGAGGGTGACGTTGTTCCACCCGTCGTATGCCCACAACGCACCGAGCATCGCAGCAATAAAGCCGCCGAAGCCGAATCGAGCTGCCGCGCTGACGCCTTCGCAGGTACCACCGACATTGGCCATCAACAAATGCGACCAGTCCGCGCTACGTGCAAAGAGGAAGGCGCCGACACCCACGAGCAGGACCAGCGCAATCTTTATTCCCGATAAGACTGTTGCCACGCTACCGCTGACTTTGACTGCCAGGCAGTTGATTCCCGTGACGATCAGGATCGATGCGAGAGCAACCACTTGGAGTTTTCCAAAAGGGACAGGATGGCCCAGCACAGTCGTTTCACCTGCGAGTGCACCCCCAATCATGATGTTCAGGAACAGAGCGAATTGCACTCCAAGTGCGGCCTGAGAGCCGGCTTTACCGATAAAGAAAGACATCCAACCAAACAAGAACCCCCACGGTCGCCCGTATGCTTCGCGCATGAACACATACTCGCCGCCGGCCTTTGGCATCATCGCCGCCAACTCAGCATAACTAAGAGCGCCCGCAAGGGAGAGAAATCCGGCAATGACGTAGACGAACAGGACCATCTTCGGCGTGCCGACGTTACAGGTCATCACGCGTGCTTTCAGAAAGACGCCGGTGCCGATGACGTTTCCGACGACAATTGAAATAGCCGCGACCAGCGTCAGGCCGCGGATGAGTTGGGGCTGCTTGGGTGGCTGCATGTGATTGTTGTCGGTGCTCGACGCGTAGTGTCGATATTGCGATTGAGCCCGCGGAGCGCGGCGATAGCATAAAGCCTGGGGTGAAGCGAAGCGGAACCCCAGGTCAGTCAAAGTAGAAGAACCGAGCCCGCGTTAGCGGGCGACAGCCCATTGATTGCTAAGAGGTGCTCGCGTGAGCCCTGTCGCACGCTTCGCGCGCTCAACCTTCCTGGCGGTGGCGTTAACCTGGGGTTCCGCTCCGCTCCACCCCAGGCTTTATGCTATCGCCGCGCTTCGCGGGCTTAGTCCAAAATCTTTTACGCGGCGCGCCGCCGAGTAACTCTTCCTCTCAACGCCTGCGCAGCTGCTTCGCCGGTCACGACGGCTCCTTCCATGAAGCCCTGCCAGTCCGCGAGATGTTCGCCTGCAAACAAAACTTTGCCATGGGGTTGTTGCAAAACTGGACGCAGAGTGAACCATTGTCCCGGTCGATAAAACGCGTAAGCGCCTTGCGTGTAGACATCGCGCTGCCATGCCATTGACTGAATATTTGCCGCCAACTCTGGTGCTCTTTTATCTACGGGCAAAAGATCCCAGGTTATGATCTCGCTGCGCCGGCGGCTATTTTGCGCGGCCAGCACATCCGCCTTCTCCCCTATCGCATAGCTGCAAAGAATCCCTTGTTTGCTCGGCTGATCTTTGGTGCTGTGAAAATAATAATGAGAGGTGACATCGCTAACGAGCGAGAAGTCTTCCGGGCCCCAGAAACGCTCGTTGAATAGAATTTGGTTCTTGACGATGCGAGCGTATTGAAGCTTATTTGCGGCCTCGTTATGTAAAGATGGAAGCGGCGGATCAAAAACGATCTTATTAAGGACACGCGCGGGCACTGTGCAGATACAGGCGTCGGCCGCGAAGTCTCTACCGCCGGCAGTAACGGTGACCCGCCCACCTCGTTGGACAATTCTTTGCACCTCCATTCCGGTGTGAATTGAGGCATTGCCAATCTGCGAAGCCAGCGCGTTCACCAGACGTGAGTTGCCGCCTGCCATCTTGAAATCCATCTCGTTTGCCGGACTCGATTCAAAATACTCGGCTGCTGCGGCGAAGGCCGACACCATGCGAATGGTTTCGCCAAAGTCGGTACTGTCCTGCAGATCGCGAAGTAGTAGATCCTCTTCGGAGAAGCCGATCTCTTTTAGCCAGGTCCACCAGTCGTATTGGTCCAGCCGCACTCGATCCCTCTCGGAATATCCTTCGTACGTCTTTCGAAACTTTTCAAAGGCGGCTTTCGCTTTGGGCGAGAAATCCCACTGGCCCGGTCGCTTCACGACGCCATCCTGCATCGACCAGGCCTCGAAGCGATGGTCCTTCAACGGGATTTTGAAATCGTGGCAGAGTGCTTTCAGGCGCTCATGGCTAGCTCCGACCCACTCGCCACCTAGTTCGCAAACCAGTTCCGGACTCTCTTTGAAGTTGAAAGAAAGGACGCGCCCGCCGATGCGCTGCCGCGCCTCAAGTATAGTGATGTTCCAATCTTTCAGTGCGTGGGCAGCAGCTAATCCCGAAAGACCGGCGCCGATGATGACGCAGGAATATGAGCGACGCCGGATGTATGGGCTAAAGACAAGGGGCGCCCCGGCGGCGGCGACTGCCACGTTCTTTAGAAACTCGCGACGAGAAGTACTATGAGTTTGTTCAGCAGGCCGCCTTACCATACGTCCCCGGTTAACAGGTCTTCATAGGAATCGCGACGACGAGCTACTTCGACCTTACCGGCTGCGCGAACCAGGACAGCTGCGGGAAGAGGACGACCATTGTAAGGAAACATTTGCGCGAGGGAATAGGCGCCGCTGTTTAGCAGGGCCAGCACCTCGCCCGGTTGAACATTCGCCGGCAACTTTCGGTAATCAGGCAAACGCCCGCACCGTTCAATATCAAAATAAACATCGCCGGAGTCGCAAAGTGGTCCAGCGACCTTGTATTCGCTCTCGTGCGGCTCTCCCGCGCGGGTGGCGGAGATCGTGTGGTAGTACCACTTGTAGTTGTTCATCGAGAGCATCAGGTTGTAGCCGGCGTCGGTCAGCAACCAGACGTCTCCAGTTTCCGGCCTTTGCTTCATGTTAAGCACAGTTGTCAGAACAAGTCCGGCATCGGCGATGATGCTCCGTCCGGGCTCGAGGAAGATTGTCGTCTTATCAAGTAAGTGTTCCGCATTGGCGGCACGAGCTGACTCGCCCGCAACGCGCAGGGCTTCAGCCAGGACGACTTGCGGCTCGAGGTCGGCCCCTAGCATGTCGCGCTCGTGCTCCGGAAGTTGATCAGCTTGCGACCGGTCGCGCAGGTAGTTAACTGGAATGCCGCCGCCGAGGTTGATGTGCTCCAGCGTGTGGCCAGTCTCGCGATGGATCGCGACCAGATGTTCCCACATGCTGCGAAAAGCCTCGGCAAAAGGTTCGACATCGGGCGTTTGCGAGCCGACGTGAATGTGGATGCCGCAAACATGGATCAGTTCGGGGCTTTGTAATCCTCTACGAAACGCATCAAGAACCTCGGAAGACGAAATGCCAAACTTCGAAGTCAATAAGGCTGTTTGCAAACCAAGATGCGAGCGAGTTCCAATTTCAGGAACCAGACGCAGCGCAATGCGTGCCGGTTTTGGCGACTGACCACTTGCAGCCGCCACTCGCTTCACCGCTTCTTCAACAAGGCCAATTTCATAAATTGAATCGACGTTGATCGATTGAATTCCGGCGCCGACGGCATCGTCCAGTTCACTCGCGCTCTTGCTGGTGCCGTTAAAGATAATTTGTTCCGGGCGGAAGCCCACGCGCAACGCTTTGAAGAGCTCACCACCGCTGTTGACTTCAATGTCGATGCCCGACTCAAGCACAGTCTTGAGCACAGCCATGTTGGAATTTGCTTTCGACGCGTAGAAAAAGCGGATCGGATGTTCAACCGATTGAGCTGCTTGCTTCAATCGTTCAATGTTGGAACGGATACGGGGTTCGGAGAAGACGAATAGCGGCGACTCATATTTACGAACAAGTTCCAGCGAGTCGGCGCCATTGATGGAGAGGTGACCATCGCGCACTTCAAGAAAATTTGGAATGGCCCAGGCTGGAACTGAAGATGCCACGGTCGTCGACATGTCTTGAGTATTCTCCGCGAAGGAAACTGCTAACTCTGAATTCCAGCGAAGATAGACTGGGAGGAGGGCAGCGTCAAGCTCGTTTATCACAGAAATGTTTCTTAGAAAGAAAAAGAATCCGCGCGGCTAATTAGTTTTGGGTTTCTTTGCCGAGCTTCCGCAGCACTTCCCGGATCTGCTTGTAATGACGCAACTCGTGATAGCCGAGAAATGAAACGGTAGCGACGCCGTCGATCTCGCCAAGAAATGGGTGCTTGAAGACAAGATTTCGGAAGCGATCGTTGCCGTGCGCAGCGCAAAGTGTCTTCAGTGACGCGCGCGTACAGTCAAAGTTCTCGATAGCTACTTCTTTAACAGGCGCGTCCAACGGATTCATAGCTTTCGGAGCTTTCACCCGAATAAGTCGCACCGAAACTATGGAAGTTGGGATCAACCGGCGGAAGAATCCAACGCGCCGTGGTGGGCCAGCGATCGCGCCTCGAAGTTCTTTGGTCACTCGATCTTCAACGAGACAAAGGTGATGAACTATTTCGGCCACGCTCCATTCACCGTCGCCAGGTCGTTGCGAGTATAGCTCCTCATCGAGCGGTGAGATCGCGCTTATGAGTCTCTGGTGGACCGAGTCCAGTCGCTTCAACGCCTTCTTCATATGAGGTAAGAAGTTTCGGACGAACCGTTTAGAGTACAAGCTTTAGCTTGCGGTGTTGCGGAACAATCAAACTCAAGACGTTTGGTACAACATTTAGCTTGCCGCTCTGGTAACCGAGCAACCTAAAGGTTGGGCTCTGAACTTCGAGTCTAATTGCGGATTCAGTTTGCCGGTTCGCCAAAATTGTAGACGATGACTCCGTTTACCTTTACGGGTTCACCCATCAACAAGGTCGGTGAAAACTTCGCCTGACGAGCCGCAGCGACAGCCGACGCTTGAAGCAGCGGATGACCCGAAACCGCGTGGGCAGCAATAACAGATCCGCTTTCATCAACGGTCACTTGAACCGCTACTGCTCCCGAGGCTTTGGCTTGTCTTGCTGCGGCTGGATACTCTGGTGCAGGCAAGCTGAGGGCTTTGCCATTCAACACGCCACCCGAAATCGGTCCGCGTACGGTCGGGTCAGTCGGAGCGGCAGCGGTAGTCGGTTTTGGCTCTTCTTTTCTTGCAGCATCCGGATCATCGTTGCTTGCAGGCTTCGAAGCTTGAGCTTCTGCGACGGATGAGTTGCCAACACCATTACCAGTTTCAGCGGGGACTCTTTCGGGCGGTCCTTCGATCCTCTCAGGAAGCACGAATGAACTCAAAAACTGCTCCTGGATGGCTTCGTCCTTCTTAGTATTCAGGTAGACGATCGAATAAAACCGCTTCCTAGTGGCAAAGACCTGAGCAGTTCCAGTCAACTCAGCGATAGTTATTCGATACTCGCGACCAGGATTTCCCTGAAGACTCTTCTCGCCAACGAGCGTGAGTTTTGCGACCGCATCTTTGCGGACCTTTGGCGCAAACAGGTTCTTGAAGGCGTCAACGTAAGAGTTGATCCGCTGCATCTCCGTATACAGCGCTGGATTTGACTTTATGCCGCTCAACGAAACTACCGCGAACACGGGGCCACCCGGACGACTGTAGAGGTACATCCGCGTGTTCAATTCCATCTTGTGATAAGGCTCTTTGCTGGATTCAAAGGTTGAACCCTTGGGCATGAGGACAGAAAACTGCTCGCCTTCTGGCCGGAGCGTCTCCCAATCCGTGGTGTTTTTTAACGACTGGGCTGACGCGACTGATAAAACAGCCAGCGTCAACGCAACAACCTGTAGTCTTATTGCGAAACGAAATGAATGCATGGCACTTACTCCTTTAAAGACTTCCCCGGCTCACGAGATTCATCCGCCTGTAGATTGTGACGATTCAACCACTTATTTTCAAGGTCAAAGCTGCTCCACCATCTCCGCCGGGTTCCAGTAGGCGTGCAGCGTCTGGATCTTTCCGGCTTTATTCACTTCAAAAACATCTATTCCATCGAAGCGTACCTTGCGACCGCCTTTACTGATGCCGCGCCCCGACCATCTGACGGCGGCGCCATTGCCGGCGACGAAGACGTCGTCCTCCGTTAATCGGATCTCCTTGAACGCGGCGGTCATAGTCTCAAAAAACTCGCCGAGTTTTTGGTGTCCTGTGGTCGGCGGCGCTCCAACCGGATCGTAAGTCACAGCATCTTCGGCAAAGGTATTCACCCAGGCCTGCCGATCCATCGCTCTTAGAGCTGCGAAGTATGCCTTGACTGCTTTCGAAATAGTCTCAGGAGCCATCTAATCTTTCCTCGTTTCTCGCTCTCGCTGTACGAGTAACCGGCGCAAAATTTTCCCTGACGGAGATTTCGGAATCTTATCGATGAACTCGAGTTTGCGAATCTTTTTATGGGGAGCGACTCGCTCCGCAACGAAATTGATCAGCTCCTCAGCGGAGACATCCCCCTTTGATACGACGAATGCCTTCGGAACTTCTCCTGCCTCATCATCTTGATAGGGAACTACCGCTGCGTCCGCCACGCATGGATGCGTCAACAACAATGCTTCAAGCTCAGCAGGTGGCACCTGGAAGCCTTTATATTTGATTAGCTCCTTGGCGCGATCGACTATGAAGAAGTGGCCCGCGTCATCGGCGTATCCAATGTCTCCAGTGTGCAACCAGCCCTCGTTGTCGATTGTTGCCGCCGTCGCATCCGGACGATTCAAATAACCTTTCATTATCTGGGGACCGCGAACACAGATTTCGCCTTCTTTGTCTGGCCCAAGCACTGCTCCTGTCTCCAAATCGATGACCTTGCATTCCGTATTCGGGGCGGGGACACCTACGGAGCCCAACTTCACCTGCGACGAATTCAAGGGTGTAGAATGCGTGACCGGACTAGTCTCCGTCATTCCATATCCCTGGCGAATATCACAATCGAGGCGTTGCATGCAGACGCGCGTTAGATCTGCACCGAGGGGTGCGGCGCCGCTGAAAATAGTTTTCAGCTTCGACAGATCGTAATTGTCGACGACGGGGTCCTTGCTGAGCATAAGTATAATCGGCGGTACCAGGTGTGTCAGAGTCACGTTGTACTTCTGAATTGTTTGCAAGAAGGGCTCGAGCTCAAAACGCGGCATGGTCACAATCGTGGCGCCCTGGTAAAGACCCATATTCAAGACGACGACCAGCCCGTAGATATGGAAGAGTGGCAACACACAGACCAACGTATCGTTCTCGCTAAAATATTGGAGACCCTCCATCTGGCACAGGTTGGCGACCAGATTGTAATGAGTGAGCATTACTCCTTTAGGGAGACCGGTTGTGCCGCTTGAATAGGGAAGGGCAACCAGATCCTCATAGGGATTTATCGCAACGTCAGGAAAATCTCCGTTGCTCTCCAGGAGCGAAGAAAAGGGCGTGGCGTTCTTTGTGGCATCAAATCCGCCCGCGTTTTCAAAGACGAACACCTCCTCGATATTGGCGTCACGTGCGGCATCCAAGGCTTTTTCCAAACATAAGGGAACGGTGACCAGAAAGCGTGCCTGCGCATCTCTTAGTTGATGCGTGATTTCCGGCTGGGTGTATAACGGGTTTATTGGCGAAGTGATGCCGCCAAGAGACGCCACGGCATGAAAGACGATTGCATATTCCGGCAGATTTGAACTGAGGATTCCAAAGACATCGCCTTTCTTAAATCCGCGCCGGGCGAGGGCTGAAGCGACACGCGAGATGGATTCGGTGAGTTCTGAATAGGTGATGGTGCGACCGGTCGGTCCATCGATCAACGCCGGCTTGTCCGCGTGCTCTTTCGCATTTTGAAAGACGAAGGGCGTGAGCGAAATTTCAGGAATCGCGAGTTCAGGAAAGGGTCCGCGGAAGATCATCTCTTTGCTATCTTGAACAAAACTCATTGATAACTCAATTGTAGCGGGCAGTTAAGAGTTGCACCGTTATGAAGCGCTTATGTATGGCGTTGCGGTTATGCCGCCAGCTGTGCGAAGGGCGACCTTGGCGCCCATCTGAGAAGGCATTTACCTTATCAGGTGATCCCCCTTCTGGAAAGGGTTATATTAGAGAATCCAACTTTCATTCGGCCTCCAAAAGAAAACATGCCCGAAACTGAGACTCGCCCACTCAACTTTATTTGTCTCGCCACTTATTTCAAGGGGGGCGACTTTATTCGTGAGTGTAAGCGGCTTGGCTGCAGCGTCATCGTCGTCACAAAAGAAAAAATGCTCCAGGAAGACTGGCCACACGACAGTCTGGACGATCTGATTGCCGTGCCCAATGATTCCGGACCACCTTTAATGATAGACCTTGTCGCCTTCATCGCACGCAAGGTGAAACCGGATCGCGTGGTAGCGCTTGAGGAGTTTGACGTAATGACTGCAGCCTTGATTCGAGAACATTTTTGTCTTCCCGGGATGAGTAGTTCGGTGTCAAAGACTTTTCGCGACAAGTACCGGATGGCGGAAGCTGCGAAAGCTGCTGGCGTTGTCCATCCGAAATTTGTGCCGTTGATCAACCCGGATGACGTGCGTGAATTTATGGAGAGTGTTCCGCCGCCCTGGATTATCAAGCCACGCTCGGATGTTTCCGCGATCGGAATTCGCAAAGTAAATGAGGCAGCGGAAGTTTGGCGCATCATCGACGAAATGAACGCACGCGAGGAGCTGCGCGAGCGTGCGTCTTATTATCTTTTAGCGCAGTTCGTTCAAGGGGAGGTCTTTCACGTTGATTCCATTGTGCGTAACGGGCGCGTTGTTTTCGCTGGGGCAAATCGGTACGGACGGCCGCCGCTGGAAGTGGCCCATGGAGGTGGCGCCTACATCTCAAGAACAGTTGCCCACCGATCTGAGAACGAGAAGAATTTATTTGCCATCAATCGCAAGCTGGTCAAGGCTCTAAAGCTTGAGCAGGGCGCAGCGCATGCGGAGTTTATTAAGAGCGACGCGGATGGAAAATTCTATTTCCTGGAGATTGCCGCACGCGTAGGTGGCGCCTACATTGCGGAAGTTTTGGAAGCTGCGTCTGGCCTCAACTTGTGGCGCGAATGGGCGAGGATTGAAGTAGCGGACGCTGGTGACAGGCGGCAGGCGCAGTCGGGTCACAGACGGCAGGAGCAGTCTGGTACGAGACGGCAGGAGCAGTCGGCAGGAGCAGGGAAGGAGGTCGAGGGTGAAGGAAGTGTCGATTCAAGTAAACTCAAACCGCTACGAAATGAATATGCCGGGATAATTCTGTCGCTTTCAAAACAGGAAGTCCCAGACACTTCAACGTACGACGATCCGGAGATTGTTTACCGCGTCAAGAAGCGTCATCACGCGGGGTTGATTGTCCGTTCACCGAAGTTGGAACGAGTGGAGGAATTACTTGCGCAGTATGCGGGGCGCTTTGCTGATGACTTCGTGGCCGTGGTTCCTCCGCTTGAGAAGGCGGAATAAAGAATTTAGAGCTTCCCGGCAGTAGCTCAGAGTACAACCTTTAGGTTGCTGACTTTCAAAAAGCACAAGCTAACGTGAGTATATCAGCGAGAGAGACTTGTTTGGGGGGCGGGGCTCCGGAGGAGCCTAATGTTTATAGACACAAACGTGAAATCAGGACCTGCGCTCCAGCGGAGCGCAATGTGTCTACGACGATGAATGAACGATATCGGCGATGTTCCGCTCCTCCGGAGCGAAGAGAACTTTTTTGGGCTTGGTGTTCTATAAACATTACGTCCCTCCGGGACGAAGAAGGTTTCGCAGTGGCCAGATGTCCACGCTGATCGCTTCGCAATAGTGAAGCAGTGGATCGCCTGTCGGCGTGGGCAGGCTGTGCGATTCGATCATGTCTGAGTTGAACGAAACAAGTTCCGCCTTCTGTAGAGGCCAGGGCGCGTGCTGAATGCGAGCGCGGTAGAGGCTGCCAAGGTTTTCGCTGTAGAGGCAGTAACGCTCCGTCAGAAAAAACTCGAGCGAGCCTGGTTGCGAGGTTGAAAGTTTCTCACCGACCTTCCACGACGCATGAAAGTGTGCGGGCGGATTTTCTTCGCGCACCAAAGAATAATCGACGAAAAAATCTTCGCCTGCTCGCTCCGTCAACTCTATTCCGGCTTTGTAGTAAGGCAAATGGTAAAACCTGCGCGCCGCCAGAACTGCTGCTGCACTGTTGCAGTCGAGCGATAGAAACCAAACGCCCGGGACGTTATTCAGATAGACATAAGTTCGCACGTTCAATTCGTGCGCCGAACTCAGGCCAGGCATGCGCGGGAGAAACGGAGGAAGCGCACGAATGTCCCACATCGTGAATGGCGCCACCGCTATCCACGCCGAGCCATCGAAAACATCGATTTCAAGCGCTTCCGGAATCAGTGGTCGTAAAAGCTTTTTGTCAATGCGCCAGTGGATGAACAGAAGCTTGCCCCAATTCTGATGCATAATGGGCTGCCCGTCAGGGCGCCTGCGCATAGCGAGGCGATCGTAATCGGTTGGTTGAGTATTATTCACTGGATACAAAGGATGAAGGATGAAAGGGCAAAGGATGAGGGATGAAGGATGAGGGATGGAGGATGAGGGATGAAGGATTAGTAGGCGCTGACTATTAACCCTTTGCTTCTCGGCTTTGCTTCTCGTCGCCCATTCGAACCTTTACTCAAGCCTCGGATGGTTTCATCCTTCATCCTTCATCCTTCATCCCCGATCCTTCATCCTTCTCATCAATACTGCCAATTGACATTGACGAACCCAGTGCCGCTGGTGGGAACTGTGTACGTATGGTTGGCGCCGCTTTCCCACGTGACGGCGCCGTTGGCTGCAATCTTGATGAACTTAAACTGAATCGTTTGTCCCGCCGGAACGCTCGCGTTCAGAAACCAGTTTGGATAGTTCGGCGTCAACATGGGACCCACCGCGCCATCCCACGTAGTACTCCAAGCGCCCAGCTCGACAGTGTTTCCTGTCAGGAAGATATAGTCGCCCACTTGTGTTGGCGTTGCGTTGTTGACTGTGAAGGTCACCGGAATCAGCCTCGCTGTCAGCACTGTATATTGAATGCTGTTGGAAACCGTTCCGCCTGAATTCGTGACGGTGACGTTGTAGTTTCCGTTTGTCAGTGCCGGCGTAGTGACAACGATTTGAGTGGGTGACCACGAATTGACTGTCGCGTTAGTCGTTCCGAATTTTACGGAGCCGGCAGCAACGCCAAAGTTCCGGCCCGCGATCGTAGTCTTCACGCCCGGCTGCCCACCAGTTGGTCCTATTGAGCCAATCTCGGGCGAAGCTGGGCCCTCCGTAAACTGCCAAACTGAAACAGTATGCGCGGGCAAGGTAAATGTGTTCACGGGATTGTTTCCGCCTGATCCGGAGCCAATCGTAATTGGAACACCACCGAGCAACCCCGTTAAGTAATCTGACTGCGTGCCTACCGGCAATGATGTATTCAGGCCGCTGATGTTGTAGCTGGTGGTCTCGTTCTTGTTAATTGCGACGAGCACGACACTGCCGAAAAACTTTCGTTCGTAAATATAGACGTCGTTGTTTAACCATCGCTGGGCCATTGATCCGTAAGGAACAGCTGGATTACTTCGCCGCAGTGTTGCGAGCCGGTTCGTGAGTGTGTAAGCCGTCGTGGTGGTCGAAAAGTCTGGCATCATCGGACGATTGTAGGGATCGGTTCCGCCGCTCGTGTCGTTGTGAAGGTATTGTTCGGTGCCGTAGTAGATACAGGGGATACCGCGCGACGTCAGAATGAAGGCCATCGCTTCGTGCAGGCGGTTGTTATTATTGTTGACGGAAAGGAAGCGGGCCATGTCGTGGTTGTCGATAAACGTAACGAGATCTTCCTTCCAGGTAAAATTATTTCCTTCCTGCGTGATAACGGAATCAATGTCGGAGAAGTTGGCGTTTGACGCAAAGACGTTACGAATGGCCGTGTTGAGCGGGAAGTCCAGAAGTGAAATTCCGCTTTTGTTAGCGAACTTGTAAGAGTCGTGATAGAGAGGGTCGGCTGTGTTTCCTTGATACCACTCGCCAAACAGGAAACTGTCGCCATAAGTGTAAATGGAGTTGGCCAAACTGTACTCCCAGCCCCAGGTAATATGTTTCACCGCATCGATGCGAAAGCCGTCGACACCATGTTGTTGAAAGAGTTGTGCGGCGGCCTTCAGGTAGCCATCGATGGTGGCGTGTTCCTGATTGAGGTCGGCCAGGTCGAAGAGCGTGTAGTACTGCACCTGGTAACGATCGTCCCAACCGCCGCCGGAGATATTTGGATTGTGATGGAAATATCCGTTCGGGTCGCTGGTGTAATTACCAAGAAAGGTCCCATTGTCGTAAAGGGAGCCAAACTCGCCGGCGTTGTCCTGCGTTGAGTGGTTGGGCGCGAAGTCAATTATCACCTTGATACCATTTTGATGGGCTGCAGTAACCATGGCATCGAAATCGGTCCAGGTGTTGCCAGAGTTGCCAAAGTGTTCCTCCACTCGTTTGAAATCACGACCCTGATAACCGTGATAAGACGCCGTCGGGTTTCCGCCGCCGTCAGGGATGTTGGTGTTCAAATTATCAACGGGTGGTGAAATCCATATCGCGGTGACACCCAAGCCTGCGAGGTATGACATCTTTTGCTGAATACCCTGGAGGTCGCCGCCCCAATAAAGGCGCCAGTTTGTTTTCGTGGCGTCATACAATCCAGCGCTTTGCGAGGGGTTGTTATTTGCTGTGCTGCCATCAAAAAACCTGTCAGTGATGATTTGGTAGACGACCTCGCGCTTGAAGTCGGAGGCTAGCGCGCCGCTGATTGGATAGAGAAGTATTGAGAAAAGAAGAACCGTTGCAAAGAGCTGATGAGTGAGTTTTTGCATGCTTGAACTCCATTCTGGTTAACTGGTTTCTCTGGCTCGGATCAAAGATTATCCGCAGATTTCGCCGATTACGCAGATCTAACATATGATCAACACAACACATTCAGCTTTAGCGCACTGTTCCGACTTTCCTTTTAATCTGCAAAATCTGCGTAATCTGCGGATAGACGGATCCTTGCTTTTCCCTTCAAGTACTTATCCAGCCAATCGAGTACGGTGTGA
>DATBRN010000109.1:0-7355 GCA_036560225.1 Pyrinomonadaceae bacterium
AAGAGATTTTCCATTTGTCATATCACATTTTTCATTTGTCATTGCCGGAAATTCACTCCCGTTGAAGCGACTGAGAAACTGCAATACAACAGCGCTAGGTTTAGAAAGCGGACTTGTCCGCCGCGACGGGGCACAAGTGCCCTCTCTAAACGGCACGCGGATAAGTCAGCCGATGACAAATGAAAAATGTGATATGACAAATGGAAAATCTCTTGGAGCCCTGGAGGTCAAAGACCTTTCGTTTGCTTGAGCCCCTTGGCGTCTTGGCGGTTAACGTCTTATAGTGGCACACGAATTAATACGTCATATGCCGGATCAAAGATTTGCACATCTCCACCTGCACACCGACTACAGCCTTCTCGACGGCGCAATTCAAATAAAACCCCTTGCCAAGCGAACCGAAGAACTTGGCATGACGGCGTGTGCCATGACCGATCATGGCAACATGTTTGGCGCCATCTCCTTTTACAATGCGATGAAAAGCCGGGGCGTGAACCCGATAATAGGTTGTGAGACCTACATCACGCGCGGCAGCAGAAAGGACCGCGCAGCCACAGCGCCCGGAGAGAAGGCCAACTTTCATCTCATCCTTCTTGCAAAAGATCTGGATGGTTATCGCAATCTCGTTCGTCTGACCTCGAAGGCCTATACCGAAGGCTTCTACTACAAACCTCGCATTGACAAGGAACTCCTGGCCGAACACTCGAAAGGACTCATCGCACTCTCGGCATGTATGTCAGGCGTGCCTTCGGCGATGCTGGCGCGCGAAAACTGCGATGAGGCCGCTGCCGCGGCTCTCGAGTTCGAGGAGATCATGGGGAAGGGCAACTACTTCCTGGAGATTCAAGAGCACGGACTCGAGGTGCAGCAAAGAATTCGCAAGCCGCTGGTTGAGCTTTCACACCGGACTGGCGTACCTCTCGTCGCCACAAACGATGCTCACTACCTGACTCCTGGAGACGCGCGTGCGCACGACGTGTTGCTTTGCATCGGCTCGGGAAAGACGGTTAACGATACCAATCGGCTTCGTTATGACAGCCCAAATTTCTATGTTCGTTCGCCTGAAGAGATGTGGCGAATATTCGGGAGCGAACTGCCGGACGCACTTTTGCGCACAGTCGAGATCGCGGAGCGATGCGAACTCAAACTGCCCGAGAACATCAACCACCTTCCAAACTATCCTATTCCGGATGGAGAAGCCGCTTCGCCCGATGACTACTTTGAGAAAGTGGTGAGGGAGGGCTTTGAACGCCGGCGCCAACGAGTCTGGGAGCGGCAGCTGTCCCGCGGTGAATTGAAGTACAGCCTTTCTGATTATCAGACGCGGCTCGCCAGCGAGATCGCGATGATCAAGCAGATGGGTTTCGCCGGCTACTTTCTGATCGTCTGGGACTTTGTCCGCTACGCCAAGGAGCATGCGATTCCGGTCGGCCCCGGTCGGGGGTCCTCAGCCGGCTCTCTCGTTGCCTACTGCCTGGAAATAACTGATGTAGATCCTTTACAGTATGATCTCATCTTCGAGCGATTCCTTAACCCCGGAAGGATATCTCTACCAGACATAGACATCGATTTTTGTGTCAGAGGGCGCGGCGACGTTATCAACCACGTTTCTAGCCTTTATGGCCGCGACTCCGTCTGCCAGATCATTACCTTCGGAACCCTCGCCTCCCGGGCAGCCATCAAAGACGTCGGACGTGCCCTGGAAATGCCTTACGCAGAAGTTGAAAGAATCGCGAAGATGATCCCGCCTCCCGTTCGCGGAAGAAACGTCAGTCTTACCCAGGCACTGGAACAGGTTCCGGAGTTGAGGAAGGAGATTGAGACCAATCCCAATGTCAAAGATCTCATTGAGATTGCCCAACGGCTGGAAGGCTGTGCGCGCCACTCTTCGGTACACGCGGCCGGCGTCGTAATTTCTCCCGTCCCGCTTCAGGAGTTGATACCAATTGCCATTTCGGGAAAGGAAGAACTAACCACGCAGTATGTCATGTCTGATCTTGAAAAGACCGGCATGCTTAAGATGGACTTTTTAGCGCTTACCGCTTTAACTGTTATAAATGACTGCTTAACCAGCATTAAGCAGTTGCTTGGGGCGGAGATTAATTGGGCCGACATAGCGCTTAACGACGAAAAGACTATGCAAGTGTTTGGGGAAGGGCGCACGGATGCGGTCTTCCAATTTGAGTCTTCGGGAATGCAAGAGATTTGCAGGAAGCTGAAGCCGAAAGACGTCGAAGACCTTTCGGCGCTAAATGCGCTTTACCGGCCGGGACCGCTGGATGGTGGGATGGTGGAGGAGTTCATTCAACGCTACCGGGGCCAGAAGACGGTGCGTTATCTAGTGCCGGAGATGAAGGAGATTCTGAGCAACACTTTCGGCGTTCTTGTCTACCAGGAACAGATTATGCAGTTGGCACAGAAGCTCGCGGGTTACACGCTTAGCGAGGCGGATTTGATGCGCCGCGCCATGGGGAAGAAGAAGCGCGAGGAAATGGCGCTGCACCAGGAGAAGTTCGTCAACGGCGCAGTCGAGAGAGGGATTAAGAAGGAGAAGGCAGAAAAGATCTTCTCGTTGATGGACAAGTTTTCCGATTACGGTTTCCCGAGAAGTCACGCCGTCGCGTACGCCTTCCTTGCTTTTCAGACCGCGTATCTCAAGGCCCACTTCCCGGAACACTTTTATGCAGCAGTACTCTCAAGTGAGGCCCAGGACGCTGCCAAGGTGTTTAAGTACTCAAAAGAACTTCGCGGTCAGGGAATAAAAATGCTGCCGCCAGACGTCAACGAAAGTTATTCCGGTTTTACTCCCCTGGCGGGCGCAATCAGATACGGACTGACTGCGATCAAGGGTCTCGGTCAGTCAACGGTAAACTCGATAATTGAGGCCCGCAAGGCCGGACCCTTCAAATCATTCTTTGAATTCACTGAACGGTTAGCACACAGCGGACTGAACAAGCGCGTGCTCGAAGGCTTGGTCGGCGCGGGAGCTTTCGACTCCCTGCAATCAGATTCGCGCGAACTGCATGAGTGGCGAGGAGCACTTTACAATTCAATTGATGTGGCTCTCGCGCGAGCACAGCGTGCAAAGCGCGAACGGATGCAGGGACAGGATGGACTCTTTGGTTCGCTTGGTGAAGATTCCGGTTTTATCGAACAACCATTATCCAACGGTGCAACCTGGACTCGTTCCCAACTCCTGCTTGCTGAAAAAGCCGCGCTTGGTTTCTATGTGACCGCTCATCCCCTGGGGAATTACACCGAGCTTTTGCAGGTGTCGAAGGCTGTCAAGTCAATTGACCTTCCCACGCTCTCCAGCGGCACGCGCATCCATGTGGGCGGTGTCATTAGCGACTTTCAACCTAAGACTACGAAGAAGGGCGACAGGTTCGCTCTTTTGCGTTTGGAAGACGAAGCGGGAGGCACAAAGTGCGTTCTCTGGCCGGAAACCTACCGCAAGTACTCAACCTTAGTTAAGAACGAACTGCCGGTTTTGGTGAGCGGCCGTCTTGAGCTCAGCGAAGACAATCCACCATCGATCATTGTCGACCAGGTGCAGAGTTTGGACGAAATGTTGAAGGCCAAAGAAATGGTAGTCTTGCGGGTTCCGCAGGCGCCGGATCCGGCTCAATTGTTTGATAGCATACTCCATGTGATTAGTTCACACGCGGGCAATTGCGAGGTGATGTTGGAGACGTCTATCGAAAAAGACCTGCTCGTTCGGGTGAGAGTCAGTTCCACGCTGCGAGTGGAGCGCAGTGAAAGATTTGAGATGGCCATTCGACAAACGGGTTGTGAAGTGAAGGTGGAGAGAATGGCGCTTTCCAGCTGAGTCTGATAATACTTGGTTTAGCAGCTAGACGAACGTGGCCAAAACGAAAAAACAAGATGACGTCGTCGAGAGTCCTGGGCCGACTGAGCCTAGCTCTGATTCTGGTTCGCGTACCGCTATTGAACGCGTGCAACTCGCCCGTCATGCTGACCGTCCTCACACGCTGGATTATATCGAGCGTTTATTTGATGAATTCGTTGAGCTCCATGGTGACAGAAGATTTGCTGAAGACCCGGCAATCGTTTGCGGTTCGGCGCGGTTTCATGGTTTGCCCATCGTGGTCGTTGGCCACCAGAAAGGCCGCGATACCAAGCAGCGCAAATATCGAAACTTTGGCATGCCCAAGCCGGAGGGATATCGCAAAGCCCTTCGAGTGATGAAGCTCGCCGAAAAATTCGGACGACCAATCTTCTCGCTAATTGACACTCCCGGGGCCTATCCCGGCATCGACGCCGAAGAGCGCGGCCAAGCTGAAGCCATTGCCTACAATCTGCGCGAGATGACGAAGCTCAAAGTGCCGGTCATTGTTACAGTCATCGGCGAGGGGGGATCCGGCGGAGCACTGGCGATTGGCGTCGGTGACCAGGTGATGATGCTAGAGAATGCCATCTACTCTGTAATCTCACCCGAAGGATGTGCGGCAATTCTTTGGAAGGACTCGAAACTCGCGGACGAGGCAGCAACCGGGTTACGGCTGACTGCGCAGGACCTCTACGCAGAGGGAATCGTAGATCAGATTATTAACGAACCGCCGGGTGGCGCTCACACTGACTATGATCAAGCTGCTCGCCTTCTCGACTCGGCCCTAAGCGAACGACTAGCCGAAGCCGTCAGTTGCAGTCAGGATGAAAGGCTAGCCAGACGCTATAACAAACTGCGAGAGTTTGGCCGCTGGGGCACCGCGTAAGTTACCATCCACCAACAAGACTCATGAAGTCAGGTCATTGCCTAAAGACTAGCGGGGGCAAGCCCACCTTCCCGACCTCGAGACTATTAAACTTGATGGAATTGATGGAGACTTGAAGGCTTCTCACAAAGTATTCTCGACAATATTAACCGGCCAACACTATGTAATCACTCAAGTATGAAAATCTCGAGGTCGGGAAGGGTGGCTTGCCCCCGCCTCGACTGGAGTTAGACTCCAGTTTCAAATTATTGCACCGAGTGTTGGTATTAATCTCGACCGACTTTACCGAATTTAAATGGGAGTCGCTATCGCTTCAATCGGGTTGGCAACTGCGCAAGGTGGTAGCGCTGACATCTCAGGAGGCGTGCCTCTGCACGCACCTGAGCCGTGGCCGTGGCCTCTAAATGGCTGGTCGACGTCGCGCATTTGCCGGCCGGCGGTTGGCGTACCTCCGAATCTGAATGGGCTCCCGCGGTGGCAAGCGCTTGTTCAGTTGGCACTCGAAGATTGTTTTGGTGATGAAGAGCCCTCAGCAAAAACACCGATCTTCGTAGGTTCGTGCAATGGCAGCGCCGGTGATTTTGTGGTCGAGAATTGGAGTGCAGCCTTCGATTCCACTGCGTTGCTTGCCGGCACTGCGTGGGCGGGCCAGCGCTTACCCGTTCTCAGCTCATCATGTAATTCAGGATTGCACGCTCTGTATGCCGCACGACGAGTTTTGATGTCAGGCCAGGCAGATGAAGCGGTGGTCCTGGCGGCGGACATTCTTTCACGTTCGAATCAGGATAATTTCGAAGTGCTGCGTGTCCTCACTGATACTCCAATGCTTCCATGGCAACCGACCAGCACCGGGTTCATTCTCGGGGAGGCTGCGATAGCTCTGAAGCTTGTTCGTGAGGGCGAGAACGAAACATTGAGTCGTACGCACCTGATCGGGCCGGTGCTTGCCAATGAACTTTCGCGAGACGATGGCTTGCCACGAGTAATCGGACCATTGTCGACGGCTGGTCCGCAACTTCTACTAGGGCAGGGAACCGGACCAGTTGCGTCTGATGAATCAGAGTTGGCAGCATTTCAACTTTTCGTTCCGTGTCACGTTCCGCTGGCAACATCGTTGGTGCACTTTGGACACACTTTGGGCGCTTCGGGATTGCTCGCGATAGCGTTGGCTGGTTTGATCCAACGAAACCCACAGGCGCTCTCAGCTTTGGCGATGCCTTCTGTCTCTGCGAGCAACGGCAGACCTTTAAACATGCGAAGCTCAACCGAAAACAGTCTAACTAATAACGCGGACGTGGCCGGCAATGTCTTAGTCACTTGTCGGGCGTTGAATGGATCGTGCGCGGCCGCTATCGTTGGAAATGCTAACGACGCCAGCGCTCAGCAGGGCAGGCAGTGGAATCAAGAGCGGGCGCCGGAAAGAGTCTGGCATGCCCCAGTGTCCAGTGGGCCGTTAATGAATACTTTACTGCGTCGACTTGCCGAGGAGGCTCCTCGACATCGCCCTGTCGATCCGCCCGATGTTCTCCTGGTTCGCATGGATGAGCCGCTGGCACCGCCACCTGAAGCAAGGGTCGGAGAAAGGATTCTTCCCAGCGCCGTACTTGAGATGACCCCCGGCTTCGTATCGCAACTGATCGCGCGCAGTTGGGGATTTGCTGGGTCCGCTCTGTGTCTGGTGGGAAATTCTATTAAGAACGACGTCTCATGGGATCTTCGTGCGGCACTTGACCACGATGGTTTTCTCGTGTCGCAAGTAGATTTGCTTGGAACTGGAGACAAACGTGAAATCGTCTGGAACAACTGAACCTGATGCAACGCCTGAGTCGAATGGCTCTAACACCCCACGAGATGTACCTGCGCGCGAACATCAGGGCTTAATGGACGGGCTACGTGTGCTCGTAACAGGTGGCTCAGGCGGAATCGGCCAGGGCATTTGCGAGGTCGCGGCCCGTGAAGGCGCCAGGGTGGCGTTTACGTGGTGCGGAAACCAGGCCGGAGCGGACATGACTCAAAGCCTGTTGCGCAAATACGGTGGCGAGTGTTTGGCAATTCAAGCTGACCTTCGCGAGCGCGAAGCGGCAGCGCGGATTATCGCGGCCACAGAAGCTGCATGGGGCGGTCTCGACACGCTCGTCAATAATGCGGCGGTCAGCGAAGCAGTGCCTTTTATCCTGCTTGATGACGACGACTTCGCAGACATGATGGAGCTTAATCTGTTTGGCGCCTTTCGCATGTGCCGGGCCGCTGTCCGCGGAATGATTCGGCAGAAGCACGGGCGGATTGTAAATATCAGTTCGATCACCGGCTCGCGATCAATTGCCGGTCCTGTCCACTACGCTGCCAGCAAGGGTGCGCTTGAGGGTCTTACGAGGAGCCTGGCTCACGAGGTTGGTCCATATGGCGTGCTGGTTAATGCGATTGCGGCAGGCATTTTTGAGGGTGGACTTCGTTCAACAATACCTGAACATCATCAGAAGCGTTACCTCGACGCGTGTGCCCTCTCTCGTTTCGGCCAGCCAACCGAGTGTGGCGAGCTGGTCGCGTGGCTCGGATCGAAACGCAACACTTACGTAAACGGCACCGTGCTTTTCCTGGACGGCGGCACGCTCGCGTGAG
>DATBRN010000110.1:0-9666 GCA_036560225.1 Pyrinomonadaceae bacterium
CCCGCCCCTACAATCTCGTCCTAATTACTACTGAAAAAGAAAGTCTGATTTATTAGCCTCGGCTGTCCTAAGAACCTCGTTGACAGCGAGGTGATGATGGGTCAGCTAAAGGCAAATGGTTACGAGCTAACCGCGAACGCCAGCGAGGCTGAGACGGTTGTCGTGAATACGTGTGGTTTTATCGACTCGGCCAAAAAGGAATCAATCGATGCGATTCTCGAAGCAGCTCGTTTGAAAACTGACGGAAAAGCGACGCGACTGGTTGTGGCTGGCTGCATGGTTGAGCGTTATCGCGAGGAATTGAGAGCGTCGCTGCCTGAAGTCGACGCCTTCATCGGCACCAGTCAAATCAATGACATCCTGACTGTTTGCGATCCGAAAACCGACACGCGTTCCCTTCCGGTCATCTCGCTAGGCAATCAGAGTGCAACCTATCTCTACGACGAATCGACGCCGCGCGTGTTGGCGACGCCGAGCCACTATGCCTTCATCAAGATCGCCGAAGGTTGCGACCGGCCGTGTGCATTCTGTTTCATTCCGCAGATGCGCGGCCATTTTCGCAGCCGTCGCTTTGGCTCGATCGTTGCCGAAGCGCATCAGCTGGCCGAAGAGGGAGTGAAGGAATTGATACTCGTCGCCCAGGACTCTTCGCGGTATGGAGAAGACCTTGGCAAGCAGGACGCACTGGCGCACTTGCTACGTGAGCTGTCGCACACCGATGGGATCGAATGGGTGCGCGTCATGTACACCTATCCGACGCACATTAGCGATGCATTCCTCGACGTACTCGCCGAAGAACCAAAGGCCGTCAAATATCTCGACATGCCATTGCAGCACGCGTCTCAAAATGTTTTAAAACTAATGAAGCGCGGCGGTAATCGGACCTCGCTTGAAAGATTGATCAAGCGCGTACGCGATCGCGTTCCCGGAATTGCCGTGCGCACAACGTTCATCGCGGGTTTTCCGGGCGAAACTGAGGAAGACTTTCAAGAGTTGCTGGCGTTCGTGCAGAACATCGAATTCGATCGCGTCGGCGTCTTCACTTACTCCGACGAGGAAGGTACGCCGGCGTTTGATCTACCGAATAAAATCGACCCTAAGATTGCGAAACAGCGCCGGGCGCGGTTGATGAAAGAGCAGGCACGCATCTCACGGAAGAGGAATAGATCAAAAATCGGTAAACAGGTTGAGGTGATCTTCGAAGGCGAGTCGAATGAGAGCGACCTCCTGTGGCAGGGAAGGATGGAAACGCAGGCGCCGGATATCGACGGGTGCGTCCTTATCAATGACGCGCCTGAAGGGTTTGTGCCTGTGCCAGGCGAGATGGTGAACGTATTGATCACCGCAGCGCAGCAATACGATTTGATCGGCAGAATCGTCTGAAGTTATTTTGGTCAATCGATGCCTGCGGCTTCGCCGCCGCACAGTGCGGTAAGGCTCTGCCTTACCGTAGAGTGTTTAAAATTCACTTGGAGGCTACGCCTCCGATTTATGAGGCGGAGCCTCAAGAATAAGTGGGAGCGCGCGGAAAGGCAGAACCTTCCGCACTGCGCGGCGGCAAAGCCGCGCTGGTTGATTGGGTTTATTCACGGCGAAGACCACGCCAGAGTCAAGGCAATCTCAACATACGCGTAGGAGACTTGGAAGCTCCCTCACTTACAAATGGTCATCAAAGAATCCAGTGATGAATTGAATCCACCGGTAATCGCGGCCGATGCGACGTTAATTACAGCGCGCCGGGCACGCTCTTGGAAAGATTATCTTGCCCTGGCGATAGCCACGTGCGGTGTGGGCTATTTACCGCTCGCACCGGGGACTTGGGGCTCTCTCGTAGGGATTGGTCTCTACCTTCTGGCTCGCGCCGTCACAATGAAGGTGTTCTTCGGTGTCGCCAACCCACACAACTTCAATCTTCTTCATGTTTACTATGGTGTGATCGCTTTAGAGTTGGTCATAGTCTTGGCGATCGCGTTGGTCGGAACGTGGGCAGCCTCTCGTACCGAGAGACTCTCCGGCAAGAAAGATCCGAGCAAGGTGGTCATTGACGAAGTTGTGGGCCAGTTCATCGCTTTGATACCCGTGCCGTTTGTTTTAGGGGCCGCGTGGTGGTCGGCAATCCTGGCGTTTATTCTTTTCCGGTTTTTTGACATTGTTAAGCCATATCCCGCGCGTAGACTTGAATCACTTGAGTCTGGCTTGGGAATCATGGCCGACGATATTGTTGCTGGCGTATATGCGGGAATTGGTGTTGCTCTTGTCGTTGTAATTAGTTGGTTTGTTTAAGGAGGTTTACGTGATGCTAGAATCGACCAGGCGAGAATCATCCGAGCCCGAGACAGCAGCGGACTCTGAGGCTACCAGTAAGGAGACGGTGAGAGATCTAGAGGAGAATGAAGAGGATGTTGCCTCAGGCAGTTCCAAGCGCGATCCGGGGCCCTCGCCAGACGGCACGCTCGACAGGAGCGACGAGAAGAACGACGCCGGCCCAATGTGAACGGTTCACTCAAGTTTCTCACTGGGACCGCGGGCGTCTCGCCCGCAATGAGCGCCCAGCGCGAACAACGGATTGACTTGAGCTTTGTGCGAGATCGCTCGCATCTTATTACTGGGACCGCGGGCGTCCCGCCCGCACTGAGCGCGCAGCGCGAACAACCGATAGAGTTGAGCCTTGTGCGAGATCGCTCACACCTGACGGTGCTCGGGCGTCCACGCACCCCGACCGCGCGGTCTTAGTTTGTCGGCATCAGCGAAATCTGCCAGGCGATGAACGCGATGAAGGCGAGCATTACGCCCAGGATCACGAGTACCACCGGTTCCATTCCCAGGAATTTTCCCCCATCACTACCTTCCACCATATCTTCAGGGAGATTTAAGCTGTTGTTGTCGACAACGATCGCACCGTAGTGATTATTTGCTTGCGGCTCCTTTAACTCGGGACTAACTCCCAACTGCTTTGTCGTGCTACCCGTCTCTAGCTCCTCGAGCGGTGCCAGCCGGGCAGCGAGTCGGGCGGTGTCGCCCTTCTTTCTTCTTCCCTTGGATGACCGTTGGCGCTTCATAGCCATTTCACCTTCTTTAGATACAGATACAACGCCGCGCCTACTACGACCATTGAAAGGAGCGCGAAAACGTAACCGAACCGCCATCTCAACTCCGGCATGAATATGAAATTCATTCCGTAGATCCCGGCTATCAGGGTGACGGACATCAGGATAGTTGAGATTGACGTGAGGCGCTTCATCACCTGGTTCATGCGATTGCCGGTAACCGAAAGATATGCGTCCATCGTTGAGCTGAGCATGTCGCGCAGGGTGTCAATCGTATCGGCCACCCGAATCAGATGGTCAAACACATCTTGAAAATAGACATGTGTTTCACGGGGGAAGATTGGCTGCTCGCGCCTTAGCAGCATATTGAAAACGTCCCGCAGAGGCGTTATGGAACGACGCAGATAGAGAAGCTTCTTCTTGATACTGAAAATCTCCTGGATAGCCTCGGACCTGAACTCACCAAAGATTGAATCTTCGAGATCGTCCATGCGCTCACTAACGATGTCCAGCAGTGGAAGATAGTCGTCCACTATGGCGTCGATGAGGATGTAGGCTAGCAGCCCGGCGCCCTGGTCTGAGCGATCGGTCCATTCGTGCCAGAGTCGCTTTGCCGTTTCAATCGCCCGGATCGGACGACTGTGGACGGTCACAAGGTAGTTCTGGCCCAGAAAGATGTTCAACTCGCGTAATTCAAGGCGATCTTGCGCCCCGACGAGTTCAGCTTCATAAAGAACGATGAAGTAGTAACCGGGATACTCCTCAACCTTTGGCCGTTCGTGCGGGTTTTGGCAATCCTCAATTGACAGATGATGAAAACCGAATTCTTCGGCAAGCTCTTCGAAGTCGCGGCTCGTAGGATCGGTTACATCGGCCCAGATAACATTCCCTTCTTCAACGCGCAGTTCGCTGATGTCAGCTGCCAGGCAGTGCTCGTCAAAAGTCTTTGAGTTATTGTTTAGGCAGACGGTACTAATCATTTGAAAGAGTCTATCACTACCTTGGCGGCAAGACACTTCGAAATAAAAACCGCTATAATCCGCGCTCTAATGAGCCAGGACAAAATACTCGTAGCTGATGAAGTCAGCGATAGTGGCCTTCAACCCCTGCGCGACGCCGGTTTCCTTGTCGAGAAGCGCACCGGAATGAATGTGACCGAACTCTCCGACGCGCTTTCGGATTGCGCGGCGCTGGTGGTCCGCAGCGAAACCAAAGTCACTGCGGATTTGATGGACAGCACCACGACGCTGCGGGTCATTGGTCGTGCCGGAGTGGGCGTCGACAACATCGACGTGCCGGCGGCGACTGAACGCGGCTTCGTGGTAATGAACGCGCCCGATGGCAACACGATCACGACGGCTGAACATACCATCGCGCTCTTGATTGCGCTGGCCCGTCGGGTTCCCCAGGCTAACAGCAGTCTTAAATCAGGCCGGTGGGATCGAAAATCGTTTATCGGTGTTGAGTTGCAGGGCAAGACACTCGGCGTCGTAGGTCTCGGAAGGATCGGCCGCACCGTTGCCGCGCGCGCCCGCGCGTTCGGCATGAAGATCGTTGCCTTTGATCCTTTCATCGCCCCGGAGCAGGCACGCGATCTTGAGATCGAGCTGGCCCCGCTTGACGAGCTTTTCGCGAACGCAGATTTCATTACGATCCATACGCCGCTGACCACGGAAACACGAGGCGTCATCGGCCGCGACGCTTTTGCACGGATGAAAAAAGGAGTGCGCATTATTAACTGCGCGCGCGGCGGGCTGGTTGACGAAAACGCGCTTTACGATGCGATCAAATCCGGAACGGTTGCGGGCGCTGCCCTCGACGTGTTTGCCCAGGAACCACCTCCGCCGGACCACCCACTGTTGTCACTCGACGAGGTGATTGCGACTCCTCACCTCGGAGCCTCAACTGCGGAAGCTCAGGAGGGCGTTGCGTTCACAGTCGCCGAACAGG
The DNA here is from genome assembly GCA_036560225.1 of Pyrinomonadaceae bacterium. GTDB lineage: Bacteria > Acidobacteriota > Blastocatellia > Pyrinomonadales > Pyrinomonadaceae > PSRF01. The sequence continues at coordinate 4,998 of DATBRN010000110.1, forward strand.
TGCGCGATTATCTTTTGACCGGTGCTTTACGTGGAGCGGTGAATGTTCCTTCGTTGGGAACGAAAGAGTTGGCACTACTACGGCCCTATATCGAACTGGCCGAAAAGCTCGGACGTTTTCAGGCGCAACTGGTCGACAGCCCAGTGCGGGAAGTGAGATTGGAATTTGCCGGCGACATAGTTGAACTCAACGCAGCACCGGTGACGAGATCATTCCTCGCCGGACTGTTGCGCGACGTCAGTGCCCGAGTTAACGCTGTGAACGCCTTTCTGATAGCCGAGGAGCGCGGCATTAGTGTCACCACGAGTTATTTTCGCGCCGCGGCTGACTTCACTCCGTCCATACGCGCACGCGTTTTGGGTGACAATGCCGAACAATCGCTAGCTGGAACCATCTTTGGTTTTGGCGAGCAAGAACGCGAAGGTCGCATCACCGAAATTGACGGATTCCACATCGAGGCCACGCCTAATGGCCACATGTTAGTGATGCGCAATCGTGATGTCCCGGGAGTCATCGGTCACGTCGGAACCATACTCGGAAATCACAACGTAAACATAAGCCGCTTTCATTTGGGCCGTCGCGAGCGGGGAGGAGAAGCAATGTCGGTGATCGAAATCGACACTGCCTTGGACCCGGAGACTCTCAACTCGCTTCGCTCACTGACTCAGGTCATCTCAGCTCGTCAGATTGAGCTTTAGAGTGCACTTCAGCGACCGCCGAGTCAGACGCCTCACGGTTGCGGCTTTGCCGCCGCACAGTGCGGTAAGGCTGGGCCTTACCGCCGCCTACCTAGTTCTTCTTAAGGCTGCGCCTCATGAATTGGAGGCGTAGCCTCGGTCATTTTGTGGGGTTTAGCGGTAAGGCAGAGCCGGCAGAGCCTGACCGCACTGTGCGGCGGCAAAGCCGCAGTGGGGTCGAGCTCGTCGAGCCCGAGTCAGGGCGGCCACGGAGTGCCGCACCAATACGGCGGCGGGCGAGTCACCCGCGATCCACCAACAATCGGAAAGCCACTGAACGCTAGCGGGGCAAGGTGTGGCCTGGCAGTTTGAGAGTCCTCTCGACCGGTTCGGCCATCCCCCACCGGCTGGAGTAGGCTTCCGTCTTTGGGTGGTATACATTTGCTGGATTCTCGGCGTGCTCTTGCTCTATCCGGTCTGCAAATGGTTTGCGGGCGTGAAGGCAAAACGCAAGTATTGGTGGTTGTCGTATCTGTGATCAGTTGATGCGCCACGAGCTTCTCCCGGCTTGGGCTTTTCGAAATAATCAGGAGGAACAAACAATGCGAAGTAACTTGACCACGCTCGCTCTAATTATCGTTGCGGTTCTAATGTTGGGCTGTGCCAATCCAGCGGCGGACAAACCCAGGGCCACCGTTGGGAACGCGGCGCCGGAGGCAAGTGCCGCCAAGCCCGCTGCGACCGAGACGCTCGTCATCTCACCGGAGAACTCAAAGGTCGAATTCGTAGCGTCCAAAGTCACGCGGACCCATAACGGATCATTCAAGCAGTTCTCAGGCAAGATCGAGTTGGCGCCTAACAGTATCCCCGACAGCCGCGTATCAGTTGATATAGAAACAGCATCGATAGTAGCCGACGATGATCAACTTACGGCCCACTTGAAGACTGCCGATTTTTTCGACGTCGCGAAACTTCCCAAGGCCACCTTCGTTTCTACGAAGATTGAGCCCGCCAGTGGCGCCACGCATACGGTAACCGGAAATCTCGAGATGCATGGCGTGAAAAAATCAATCACGTTTCCCGCAACCATTCAGGTGAACCCGGACAGCGTGTCTGTAAATGCAGAGTTCGCGATAAACCGTAAGGACTTCGGGATAGTCTACGCGGGCAAGGCCGACGATCTGATCCGCGACGAAGTTGTGATGAAGCTGAACGTAAACGCACCGCGCAAGAAGCAGTGAGGCGCCCGCGGTGGGCTCTTCCGCGATTCGTCGAACTCAAGTAGCTCAGAGTTCAAGCTTTAGCTTGCCGCGTTTCAAAAGAGCAAATTAAAGTTTGAACTCCGAATTGCTTGAACAAGGCTTCTACGCGTAGCGTCGGTATGAATAAATTCAAGCATGAAACGTTTTGCAGTTCAGCTCGTTTTGGTATCGCTCGTCGGCGCGATCCTCGTGTTATTCGACACCATGGTCAGCCGCGGAAAGCCGAAGACGGCCAAGCCGGGAGCTGATGCTGCAAAGCAAAACGCGGTGCTCAGCACGGAACTAACCTGGACGTTTGGCAGCAAGCAACAGAAGGGTTGGTATATTTACACCCCGCTCATTAAACGACTCATCGACACTAAGCAGGACAGTGGAAGCGTCAAGTTTGCGGTTGCAGTCGGGCGCTGGCAGGCAAAGTCAGGGCTCAAGTCCAACGGAGTGATTGATGATGAAACGCTCTATGCCATGATCAAAACGTGGCAAGATGCGCGGTTGAAGGATCGGACAGTAGCGACACCCGAGCAACTAATGACCGCCCCGGTATCGGATTTTTACGATCCGACGCGGGCAGAAGAGCTGAGGAGAGTCGAGCGGCGAACTTACGCAGCTTATAAGCGCATGATCTCCGCCGCGATTGCTGAGAAATCACTCGGCCTTGGGCAGACTTCGCGTGGGGAACTGGCCCCCGGCGAGAAATACTTGAAGATCATTTCCGCTTTTCGTTCACGGGAGTACCAGGACAAGCTGCGTCGTGAATCGCCGAATTCAGGAACTCAGGGCCTGGCCGTTAACAGTCCCCACTTCACCGGTCGGGCCCTTGATCTCTACGTCGGAGGGGATCCTGTAGATACCACCGATTCAAACCGTGCCTTGCAGGTTAAGACGCCCGTTTACCAGTGGCTCGTGCGCAAGGCAGAACGTTTTGGCTTTCGGCCCTACTGCTACGAGCCATGGCACTGGGAATACGTGCGTTGAGTGTGGCGCCACCGCCGTTCAGAAGAAACCATTTTCCATTTGTCATATCACATTTTTCATTTGTCATTGGCCGTGTGAGAGGCTTTCACGTTCCGAGGTGTGGCAGACGTTACGAAATCTCAGGGTAAGGAAGGGCGGCTTGCCCCCGCTGGCCGTTGATCGCACTCAAGGTTTCAAGAGATTAGGCATCATGAAAAATCCGATGAAAGTCGGATGGCCACAAACTTGAGGCGGGGGCAAGCCACCCTTCCTTACCCTGAGATTTTGTGGCGTCTGCCACACCTCGCAGCTTGAGAGCTGCCCGCTCCGGCAATGACAAATGAAAAATGTGATATGACAAATGGAAAATGGTTTTCCTCCCCGACCTGATCTATTTACTACCACGTTTCGGAATAAGCGGGATCACGCGCCCATCTTCCAGCGCGCGACCCTCGGCAATGCTGCGTGTGTCAACCACGAACTGAGTACGGCGCGTCACTCTCCCCAGCATCTGTCTGATCGTTTTGTCGTTCAGATTAGCTACGTCGATGTTTGAGGCTTGAAGCTCTGCGCGCAGACGCGAAGGCCGGTTGGTCCCACGGCCGTAGACATCTGGGTAAATGTGCAGGACACCATCCTCAACTACCAAGGTATCGTAGTTGATATCTACTGGGACAGGTTCCTCAAGTCGCACGACCAGCGTCTTCGAGCTTCGCTTCGCAGCCTCGATTCGTTTACGTGAGACTTTTGCGCCACGGGCGACAATTATCTTTTCGGCCAGATCGTAGAGATTGGAGCGTGGCAAGCGCACGCAACCATGAGAGACGAGGTTGCCGACATCAGATGCCTTTGCTGCTTGATGAATAAGGTAAGCCCCACCCAAAGGGATCTTCATTTTGCCGAGCGGGTTGCGGGGATCGCCTGCTTTGATGATCTCACCAGGCTGAACGCTCTTTATCTCGCTGACCCAGTCGCTGTCGGGAGGTATCCATGGCGGATTCCAGATTATTTCGGTCGCTTCGCGGTCGCCTATGAATATGGGATGTTCTTTCATTCCCACACCAACATAGTAGGACTTCACTTCTTTACCGTTTTGCCAGAGCGTCAATCGAAACGAAGGTACGTTTAAGGTGATGCGAATGTCAGGCTGGTCAGGCTCTAAATCGGCGAGCTCGATGTGCCCACCTGTGAGACGGTCCGAGCGCTCCGACTCGTTACGGTCTACAGCGGATAGCGGCAAAGCCGCCGGCTGTGGCGAAGGAGTCGGCTGCACCGAAGGAGTGGTCTGCGCCGATCCGGTTTTCCAAATTCCTGCGAGCGTGCAAATGAAACCAAGCACTACAACCCGGTAGACCAGGGAGTTAATGTAAGGGGAAATGAAGCGATTGGCTTCAGATTTGAACATATCAATCTTCGCGGCGAAGTTTTGAGGAAGAAGCTCAAGGTTAACTAAAAAGGATTGAGCTTTTCAACTACGGATCCTCAACCAACCAACGCGGCTTTGCCGCCGCACATTGCTGGGATAGGACCAGCATGCGGGCTTACGAGTCCTTGCACTGCCGATGCAGCATTCAACTGACCGACGCGGCTCTGCCGCCGCAGGCTTTGCACAAAAAGTCGGGCGAGGGAAAATCGAATCCAGTCTGCGGAGCAGCCGACAGCATAAAGCCTGGGGTGGAGCGCCAGCGGAACCCCAGGATCAAAAGCCACAAATAAAAGTAGAGTCCGCGGTAGCGGCCGATAGAGTTAGAGGTCAAAGCATTCAGGTAATGATCC
>DATBRN010000111.1:0-7644 GCA_036560225.1 Pyrinomonadaceae bacterium
CGATGCCGAGTTGTTGCGAGAAAAAATCACATCATTTACATCGCCAATTTTCTCATTGTTGTCGTTATAAACAGTTTTACCAATTATGTCTTTCTTGGCGCTCCAGCCTTTCTCCGCGAGGTTCAATTCTTGTTGGCTGACGCTAAGGGTCTTGGAACTCGCAGCCTGAACATATGCGCTTGGCGCTACCAGCGCTAAAACTGCTGCAACTCCGAGTGTTGTGACGCCCCTAGTCAATGTCTTATTCAATAAATCTTGCATAATGTATTTTCCTCCTTTTGCTTCTTCTGTAATGGTAAAAAAGCAAGGGCTATGCCAGCATCATAACACGAATAGTTATATGCAGTTTGCTGGCATGTATTCAGGTTTTTCCCTTCTAGTGGAGCAAAACGTCTGCACCTAAATGCTCGGGATTCTTGGCATGTCGTTTGCCTTTTTTATAGCTTGTCAGGCTTGCAGCGCAGGAAGGAGGTAAGGGCAATGGCGGAAAATAATTTCACCATCACGACTGGCGACACTTCAATGGTGGAGCAGTACTTGGATACGTTTCGCCGCAGCGAGCACCTCGAACCGGAGAAATCGCTCCTCGCTGCGATTCTCGAAGACGCGGTTCAGGAATATCGCAAATATGGTCGGGCACACGACGCGGATGGCAAAAAACGGTTCCGTGAAGCGGAGGAGTGGATTATGTGTGGGGGTAAAGACTGGATCTTTTCCTTCGACAACGTATGCGAACTCCTCGGCCTCGACCCGGAGTACGTTCGACGCGGACTGCGCGAGACCCTAGGTAGACCCGCCGAGGAGGAAAAATCGGTGCACCGCGACAGAATACGCAGACGGGCGGCATGATTATTCGGCTCGCCGCATAGAAGGCCGTGTCGAGCCGCAGGAGAAACTACTTACATCAGTGTTTACGAGATTTACCGCTCGCGGAGCCAAGATGAAGTCGCAGAGGTAAAGGCAAGCCGATCCTCCTTTCCCTCTCGGTATCGGTATTCAATAACGATATTCTTTCCCTGGATGTAGCCGAGGTCGCGTAGTCCGTCGCGGAATGCCTGCATGAGAGGCGTAGCGGTAGATGGAAATCCCGTGAAGATCACACCGATACGGGGGACTTTCTTCGGCTCCTGCGCATCAACGGAAAAGCTAAGCGCAAAGAGCACAGCGCTGAGAGCAAGGCGAGTGATTTTTTTACTCATGGGCTTCTCAATCCAAAATCGAAAATCCAAATTGTTTCACTTGATCACCTTATCCGCTCTCGCCAGCACGTGGGGCGGAATCGTCAGGCCGATCTGCTTCGCGGTTTTGAGATTGATCACCAGTTCCAACTTCTTCGACCGCTCCACAGGTAACTCCGCAGGCTTAGATCCTTTCAAGATCTTGTCTACGTAACTGGCTAGATATCGGTAGCTGTCATCAACGTTGGCTCCATAGCTCATAAGCCCACCCATGTCAGGCCACTGCCCTTGTGGGTACATTACCGGTAGCCGTTGCTTTGCCGCGACATCGATAATCCGTTTTGGATAGGTTGTGATCGGCGGACTCTGCGTAATCAGTATCGCCCCGGTTTTTGACCGAATTGCGGATTCGAATGCCGGGTCGATATCCTCGGGATTCCGAATCTTAAGGGATTGAACTTGCAACTTCAGAACCCGAGCTGCGGTTTGCGTCTCGTCTACGTTCTGTTTAATGCCCGTCCTCGTCGGATTCCAAAGGATCGCCGCCCGGGAGAGTTTGGGAATTGTTTCCTTCAGAAGCTCCAACCGCTTCCCGTATAATTCAGCTCCACCCATCGTCAGCCCTGTGATGTTGCCGCCCGGTCGTGCGAGGCTGGCTACGACACCGCTCGCTACTGGATCGCCGATTGTATGGAAGACAATGGGGATCTCTTTGGTCGCATTCCTGGCAGCCAAGACCGCAGGCGTGGAGGACACGACGATGACATCGACTTTCATCCGAGCAAGCTCATCGGCGAGACCGGGGAGGCGATCAAGTTCTCCCTCCGCATATCGATACTCAATAGCTATATTTTTTCGCTCCACGTATCCAAGGTCGCGCAATCCCTGGCGGAATGCTTCGAGTTGTGTCCAAAGAACATGGGCACTGGACTGTCGTAGAACACCAACCCTCGGAACCTTCTTCGGCTGCTGCGCTTCGGCGGAGGAAACAATTGTTAGCAAAACGGTTGCGAGTAGCCAGACGAAAATTTTTCCGCTCATTGTTTTCGCTCCAGCATTTCTTCCGAGAACTGATAACTGACGTCTGACAACTTCATCTGATCACCCGATCCGCCCTCGCCAATAGGTTCGGCGGTATCGTTATGCCGATCTGCTTGGCTGTTTTCAAATTGACGATGAAACCCGCTCAGCACCATGCCTACCCGCCGGACCTTCTTTTCCTGCTGCGCGTAAGCTGGAAGCGTGACCGGTAACAGCAACACGCTGAAAATCAAGCTAAGAAATTTTTTCTTCATCGCTTGCGTCACCCTTACTCCTCACCACTCACTCCTCACCGTATTATTCTATCCGCTCTCGCCAGCACATTCGGCGGAATCGTTAAGTCTATCTGTTTCGCGGCTTTCAGATTGACGATGAACTCGAACTTCTTCGGCTGCTCCACGGGAAGATCAGCAGGCTTGGCTCCTTTCAGAATCTTGTCCACATAAGTCGCAGCGCGGCGGAACAAATCATTGTAGCTCGGTCCATAGACCATAAGGCCACCGGCGTCCACGAACTCCATTCGAGGGTACATTGCCGGCAAACGGTTCTTGGCCGCAAAATCCGCGATCCGTTTTCCTTGGCTATTGCTTAGCGGATCTGGAAGTGTAAGGAGCGCATTAGCGTGCCCCTTAGTTATCGCGGAGAAGGCTTTATCGAAATCGTTTGGCCCTCGGACCTCCAGGGTTTGAAGCTGAATTCCTAGCGCCTGCCCGGCAACCTTGATCTCTTTTATCTGTGGCTCCTGCTCTGGATTGGCCGAATTCCAAAAGAGAGCCACGCGGGAGACCTTGGGAAAAGCCTCCTTGAGTAGCTCCAATCGTTTCCCGCTTAATTCCGGCGACATGGTGACTAATCCCGTGACATTTCCCCCTGGCCGCGCGAGGCTCGCGACTAGCCCGGTCACAACGGGATCGCCAACATTCGTCATGACGATGGGGATCGTCTGAGTCGCGTGCTTGGCTGCGCGGGCAGTTGGTTCCCCGCCGGCTGCAACGATGATATCAACCTTGAGTTGAACGAGCTCGGCCGCAAGGTCAGGTTGGCGGTCAAGCTTTCCCCCCGCAGAACGGCATTCAGTGATGATGTTCTTATCTTCAACGTAGCCAAGATCGCGAAGTCCTTGTCGGAATGCCTCAAGCGAAGGGACGGACCCAGAGCAGGGAAAGACCGGGGCTAGATAACCGATCCGCGGAACTTTCTTCGGCTGCTGCGCTTGAACTGAAAAGCAAAGCGCAAAGAGCATGGCGCAAAGCGCGGAATACAAGACCCTCCTGCTGACTCCTGACCACTGACTCCTAACAACTCTCATCGAATTACCCTGTCCGCCCGCACCAGCACATTCGGCGGAATCGTAAGGCCGATTTGCTTAGCGGCTTTGAGATTGATCACAAATTCAAACTTCGTCGGCTGCTCGACAGGCAAGTCGGCCGGCTTCGCGCCTTTGAGGATTTTGTCTACGTACACGGCGAGCCGTCTCCATAACGCATTGTGGTCCGGGCCATAAGACATAAGGCCCCCGGCCTCGACATAGTCGCTCCATCCGAAGACGCTCGGAAGCCGCTGCTTCGCCGCAAATTCCGCGATCTGCCCGCGATGCGAGTTGGTTACTGGATCTGGGAACGCGAGGATTGCGTTTGCGTTCTCCTTAATGATTGCGTCTAACGCCGCGTTAACGTCCGCCGTGGTATTTACCTGGTGATAGAGGAGCGTAACGCCGACATTTCGCGCGGTAATCTGACTCTCACTCAGCTCGCGCTGCTCGCCTGGATGCGCCGGACTTGACAGGACAGCCACGCGAGAAACTCTCGGGACGGCCTCTTTTAAAACCTCTAGCCGTTTGCCTACCAGCTCAAAAGCCAACATGGTGATGCCAGTCATGTTTCCTCCCGGTCGTGCCAGGCTCTTCACAAGGCCGGCTTCGACCGGGTCGCCGCTAAAGCCAAAAACAATTGGCAGTGTGCCCGCCATCTGGGCCGCACGAGTTGCTGCTCCTTGCGTCACAATGACATCAACCTTTTCTCGAACCAGTTCAGTCGCGAGGCCGGCAAGCTGTGATCTGTCCTCATGCCCACGGTACTCGATTTTGACGTTCTGTCCCTCTACATAGCCCAGATCGTGAAGCCCCTGGCGGAATGCCTCGATGCGGCCGACCGGCCGGCTTTGCGCTGCTAGGAAGCCGATTCGCGGAACTTTGCCCGGACTTTGGGCCTCGGCTACGTGTGCTGGATTCAGAATCATGGCAACAAGGAGGACAAGGATTTTTTTATTCATGGGTTTCCCCCGCATAAACTTTCTGACGACTGTTAGGAAGCCAAAATGACAACCGTGACGGCGAGGAACCGTCTGTTCATTGCCGTGCCTTTTCACCGCAATGGATATGCCACAAGCACAAGCCAATGAAAACCGTATTTTTGGAGGGAGACAAGCAGGCAAGCGTCGTCGTTCGACTACAGGGCGTATCAAATTTGATTCGCACCTCACTACAAGTTTGCCTTGACGCCTTCACCGCAGACGTGGAGAATGCGTCGCCATGAACCCTCGTATCACGTTCCGCCGGGTCAACTGGAAATGGTCGCTGCCCGGCCTCATTCTCGTTGCACTGTTCGCCGTGTTTTTCAATCCACCAGACTCAGGCGTAACGTCCGGCGAGTTTGAGTTCGGGATGGCAACTCAGAATGAAGGCGTATCTGTTAGCCTAGAGGAACTTCTTGTCTCCAGCCTCGCGCAAACCGACGCGCTGGCCAGGCTGCTCATCGAGAAGGTCTCATCAACAAGCATGAGTTTTTGCAAAAGATAGCGGAAGAGCGAGCGACATATCAAAGGATGTTGAATCCAACACCGCAATGAAATATGAAATCGGGGCTAGTCATTCTGGAACGCATCACTCTGGCCGCCGTGGTCTTCGGTGCGCTCGCCGTGTTTTCGATTCGTCGTTGGTTTGTCGGGTCGAATGATGCAACGCCGCCGTGGCTCTGGCTTCGGTTCACTGTGTTGCTGTGCGGATTCTGCCTGATTGCATTGATAGAAGGTGTTTTGTTGAATCCATACGGTTTCTTCTGGTTTGTCCCGGTCATAGGTGTCACGCTAGTTGTCATTGCCAAGATTCCGCCGAAGCTATTGGGCCTGCAATAAGTTAACTGCGCCTTGCCCTCAGAGACGCTCGCTCCAGGGGCCCCCCCACTTTTTCAATTCGACTTGCGCCACGCTTCGGTCGAATGCGTAACTTCCTTTACAGGTGATGTAAACCGCCGTTTACACTTCTTTCTCAGTGCCCAGCAAATCGAATTCGAACACCAGAGATATAACTCCTATCAATTCGGCGCCTTGGAGCAAATTTAGGTTCGAAGGTAGCCTGGTATTCGGATTGCACAGCGAACTTCTCATCCGCGCGGCAAGCAACGTCGCCGAATGCGCAAAAGAATGCGCCTGGAGTAAAACAAGATGAATCGAAGAGCGACAAACTAGATTTAAAGGAGCGGACGGCAATGCAAGAGACACAGTCTCAATTGAAAAACCCAAGTTACTGGCAGCTCATTTTTCTACAGAGCAAAATTAACGGTGCGCCGTACAAAGGCGAAGCGCTCCCAGCCCAAACTTGGGATTGGCCAAAGGACACTTATTTCCAGCGTCGATTGCATCTAATCAAAATCCTTCGGCCCGCCGAAGGTTCTAAAATCAATTAGGTTTTACGTCCATGCTGTGATCGCAATTTAGAGATAGTGGATGTAGGTAAGCCAGACAAGTGGCACACTTGCAAGGAATCGTGCGCCCAGGAGCTTGGCACTGCGATTGTTAAATAGAATCTCCCATCTTCGGAAGTTTTTCCGACTCAGCATCGTTCAACTTAAGAACGGAGGCACAACCTATGGCGATGGCTATCGATCAAACACAAGGGGGATTAACTTACGGCACATTTGGTCTGGGCATCCACGGTAGTGGCCCCGGCAGCGTAGTTCAACAGGTTCACGATGGCGACACAGTGAACGTTCGAGCGATAGGGAATTTCTCCGTTCGGTTTCTCGGAATCGACACTCCAGAGGTGAGCTTTACATTACCTGGAAGCACACAGTTCCGCTCGATCAGTGACGCAAGTTGGGACGTTTTTCTAAGCAACCCGTTCGCGGCCAATTTACCACCTCTACAGTTAGATGCCGCTTTGAAGGCTAACTTGATTTCCCGGCTCGGCGCAGGCACCGCAGCAAACCACGCCGCACATGCAGGTAACGCTCACCGGGCACTCGAGCAGGAGATTCAAAATGATATAGCAGCGCGTGGTCTAGCAAAAGAGGACGTTCAATTTTTCGCCGCCTTTGCCCGTGAGATCGTGGACCGTTATGGGCGTTTACTCGCGTGGCTAAACATCAGCGATCAAAGTGCCACGCGGCCTGCGGACTATAACACGCGAATGCTCCAGGGGGGGGTTGCCACACCGTATTTTATCTTTCCCAACATTGATCCATGGCGTTCACAGGGGCCGCTACTTCAAGCGATTAAAGCGCCAGCGCTGTTTCGTCAAGAAGCCAATGCACCTGGAAAGCTGCGCGATGCACGCAACGCCATTGCGGAGGCCAGGGCTAATGGCGACGGGATCTTTGCCACAAGCGGTCCGTTGCGAATTCACCCATTTGAGTTGCGGTTTCTTGCACAACGGCGTGCGCCTGACCGATGGGTAGTAGATCTTGGTGCCAATGATTCCACCTTGCTGAAGCCGCAGAACTATCATACTGTGGCGAATGTTGAAGATCGCCTCTTCGTTCCCGAAGACTATGTGCCTCTTTTTGTGCAGGCAGGCTGGCAGAGACAACCCTAAAACTGCCGGAGTTGCCAAAAATGAAGAACATACGGCCGCGTTCTCTTTGCTTGTGGGTATCTGATTTAGGTTGTGAGTAGACAGCTCCACGAAAGAGTTTCTGCATCGTGTCCGTCTCATTGTTTGTGGTACAGCATAAACCTTCACCCTGTTTTTCAACATCACGCTTTCGATAGCACACCTCGTTTAGTTTAAGTGTCATCTTCTTATTGACATGAATTTCTTGATGCCAGCTATGAATTTCGCTCGCCAAGCTACTCTCGAGAAGGGTCTCATTGGATTGAGCACCTTCTGATACGTAACCCGCTCTTCGGAAACCTTCTGCAAAAACTCCTGCTTGTTTATCTTGACAATTCTCGTCACGTTAACTAATTCTTGACGCAGTTGTCCCAAGCGTTCTCATGCGTAGGTCTGCATCATGAGATGAGCTCCTAAAGTTTTCACGGCTCGTTTCACCCCTCGGCTCTCTCAACGGGCAACTTATTTCGGAATTGAACGATATCGATCATTGGTCAGGGGAGGCAGATTATGCAGGAACAAACGCTTCTCGCGGTCGTCATCCTACTATGCGCCACGGTCGTTCTTGGGAGTTGTCAAGGCGGTGACGCTGATCAA
>DATBRN010000112.1:0-3143 GCA_036560225.1 Pyrinomonadaceae bacterium
GCAATAATAATTACTAATCAGGCGGGTGTTGCACGGGGTTATTTTTCAGAAGAGATGATTCATATCATCCACGATCGCCTCAAGCTAGAACTGGGAAAAGGCGGTGCGAAACTCGATGCGATCTATTACTGCGTTCATCACCCTTCTGTTGGTGAACCTGCTTATCGTCTCGATTGTGACTGCCGCAAGCCAAAGCCTGGGTTGATTCGCCGCGCGGTTGAAGAATTAGATATTAATTCAGCTGCAAGCTGGATGGTGGGAGACCGCTACAGCGACATTGAGTTGGCCCGGAATGCCGGCGTTAACTCTGCCTTCGTCTTGAGTGGCTACGGCCAGGGTGAATGGGAAAATCAGCGCAGCAACTGGCAGCGCCAGCCTGATCTGGTTGCAGAGAATCTGCTTGAGGCTGTGCAATCCATAATTGGCACGGATACACGCAAGATATCTCTCCCGAGGTAGGGGTAGGGGCTCAATTTGACGGCGAAAGTTCAGAGGTCAACCTTTAGGTTCCGTATTGGGGAAGACAAGCTAATAAAGCTTGAACTCTAAACCCATTACCCGAGGGAGGCAGGCAGTTGACGATTGAGCGTACAGTGCTGCAAGAGCGACTGATTGGCATTGTCAGACGCTTTCCGCAACGCAGGATTCTAGTGGTTGGCGACGCAATTGCCGACCAGTTCGTTTACGGCGCTATTAGTCGAGTTTCGCGCGAAGCACCGGTATTCATTCTTCGTCATGAGCATACGGAGACCCTACCTGGTGGCGCCGCAAACTGCGCCGTTAATCTCGCCTCGCTCGGCGCCGGTGTGTCCCTGATAAGCACTGCAGGTCAAGATGAAGCCGGACGAGCTTTGGTTGAAAAGCTGAATGCTGCGGGTGTTGATTGTAGTGGCGTTGTCGTATCGGAAAAGATACGAACCACTACAAAGGTTCGGATACTCGCAGGTCAGCTAAACTCCACTCGCCAGCAAGTCATCAGAATTGATTATGAAGGTGAACCACTCAACGATTCTGCGCTGCGAGGGCAGCTGCGTGAACGGCTTTGTGAACACGCCCAATCTTCTGACGCTCTCATCATCTCCGACTATGACTATGGGGTCGCCGACGCTGAAATGGCCACGTTTGCTCGCGCTGCCGCGATGGAGCGCAGAATCCCAGTGCTAGCCGACTCACGCTTTCGGCTTTCGAGCTTTCCCGGTTGCACTTCAGCCACACCGAATCAAGACGAGGTTGAGCAACTGCTTGGCAAACATCTTACTCCTATCAGCGAGTTGGAATCGGCGGGTGAGCAACTGCGAGAGCGATTAGGCTACCGCGCCTTACTCGTAACTCGCGGCAGCCAGGGAATGATGCTTCTTGAAGACGGCGTTGCTGCATTGCACATCGATGCGGTTGGCGCGCGTGAACCTGTGGATGGCACAGGCGCAGGAGATTCGGTGGTCGCTACCTTCACTCTTGCGCTTGCATCCGATGCTTCTTTTCCTGACGCCGCGCGACTGGCAAATTACGCCGGCGGGCTTGTCGTGATGAAGCGCGGAACGGCCTCAGTTACGAGCGAGGAACTTGAACATTCAGTCCTCCATTCCGAGTTGCCCTGATCGAATGACCACAAAAGCAGCCGCAGAGATCGATAGTGCCTCGCTAATACTGGATCGCGAAACACTCCTGGCCCGCGTAGCCGCAGCCAGGCAAAAAGGCTCCAGCCTTGTGCTGGCAAATGGATGCTTTGATGTCCTGCACGTCGGCCACGTGCGATATCTGGAGGGCGCTCGCGCTCTCGGGGACTTGCTGGTGGTCGGAATCAATTCAGACAAACAAGTAGCCGCACTGAAAGGCGAAGGCCGGCCGATAATGGCCGAGCGCGAGCGCGCTGAGATTGTCGCCGCACTCGCAGCTGTTGATTTGGTGACAGTTTTTGACGAGCCGACGGTCGAGGCGTTGCTGCTGGCACTCCGCCCAGAGATCCATGCTAAGGGCACTGACTATACTGAGGACACCGTTCCCGAGCGGGACGTGGTACGATCCTATGGCGGACGCGTGGCAATCGTGGGCGATCCGAAAGGTCACTCGACCTCGAATCTCATCGCAATGCTTAGCGGAAAATGAACGAGAACCAGCCTGGTCTGAAAAAGGAAAAAGAATGAATGTCGGTTCAGGTGTTCGCCTGCCAGTTTCAGCGATTACAGCTTTGGTGCTCTTGGGCGGCCTATACACCCTCTCCATTGCCCAAACGAGGCCAGAACGCTTCGATCCGGACGGCTCTTTTTGGATCCAGGGGAAACCGCCGAAAGCTTTTGAGGACTTCAGCGGCATTAACCTTAATGCAAAACGTAATCGCTACATGCCAGCTTCTGGAGTGGATCTAACCAACGGTACCCAACTGCGATACAAGGCTCTGGCAGTGGCGCCCGACAAGTTAGTGTTCACTACCATAGTAGTTCGGGGTGTTTCGTACAGCTTCCGCGGTCGCTTTCTCAAAAGAGGCGTGTTCGCCGCCGCAGACCTGGATCAAGACACCCCTGTCCTCGAAGGTATTTTGACAAAGTTCAAGAGTGGCCAAAAAGTTGCTCAGGCAAATCTAAAGTTCACTTATTTTGGTGGCACCTAACCGCACTTCGTTTATGCGCATCCTGATCGTCAAACTGGGAAGCATCGGTGATCTTGTCCATACACTGCCTTCGTTGGCCGCGATTCGAAGGGCCCTGCCGCAGGCCGAAATCTCCTGGGTTGTGGAACGGCGCACGGCAGAAATTTTGAGAGACAACCCGCTTCTCGATCACCTCATCGAAGTCGACACGAAGGCCTTGAGGCGCGGGCTGATGTCTGGGGAGACGCTGCGGGCACCGCGCCAGCAGTTACGTCGGTTACGCGCCTCAGCCTTCGATATTGCACTCGATTTCCAGGGACTACTCAAATCCGCATCAATTGCACGCCTTTCCGGCGCGCGCCGAGTTTTTGGCTTCTCGCGCGGGGGTCTGCGCGAACCAGCGAGTCGTGTCTTGCTGTCTCAATCAGTGCCAACCACTCGGCATACTCATGTCATTCGCAAGAACCTGGGTCTCGTAAGCGGTGCCCTGGGAATTCCGGTTCCTGAGGATGAGAGAGACCTGGAGTTTCCTGTAACAATCAGTTCCGCTCACGAG
>DATBRN010000113.1:0-12664 GCA_036560225.1 Pyrinomonadaceae bacterium
TCGGCTACTTGAGGCGCGATCCGGACGAAGCCGGTTACCGGTTCTGGCTAAACAAGCTAAACCAGTTTGGCGGCAACTTCGAGCAGGCGGAAATGGTTAAGGCGTTCATCAACTCGGGAGAATACCGGGCGCGGTTCGTCCAATGACCTTAGTAGAGCAGACATTCTTGTCTGGTCGTGAATGTTGACAAACACAAGAGGCGGGGATTAGGTTCCCCGCCTCTTTTTCTTTTACACACCTTCTAGCAAATAGCAACAGCTTTTTCTAAGCTAGCTTTGCCGGACCGACAGCGGCGTCTGAGTCGCATCTGGCTGGCGAGCGATAGCGTCGGGATGACTACTTGTCGTCACTATCGGCGGAGGTGGTGGGTTCGCGACCAAAACTTCGAGGGCCGTATCGATCACTTCGGCAATTCGCGAGACAAATACTATTTGCAAATCTTTGCGAACATCTTCAGGTAAATCTTCGATGTCCGCTTCGTTGCGAGAGGGAAGCATGATGCGACGAATCCCGGCACGATGAGCCGCCAGGATCTTCTCCTTTAGTCCACCGACCGGAAACACCAACCCTGAGAGTGTAATCTCGCCGCTCATCGCTGTGTCGGGACGTACTCTGCGTCCGGTGTAGAGCGATGCCATTGCGGCCGTGATCGTCACACCCGCACTTGGACCATCTTTTGGAATTGCGCCGGCCGGAACATGCAGGTGGACGCCGTAGTTTTTGAACATTTCGGGACTGATTCCAAACTCGTTTGCGTGCGACCAGAGAAACGACTGTGCGGCTCGCGCTGATTCCTGCATCACCTCGCCCAGTTGACCCGTGATTGTTAACCCACGTCCGCCGGGTAGTAGCGTCGCTTCGACGAAAAGCACCTCGCCACCCATCTCAGTCCAGGCCATTCCCGTGGCGACGCCCGCCGGCAACTCCTTGCGTGCCTGCTCCGGGTAGAAACGCGGTGCGCCAAGGTAGTCGTGGATGTCGCCTGCATCAACGCTAACCGTCTCGGCCTCGCCCTGTGCAATTCTTAATGCTACCTTCCGTGCAATGCGGCCCACGTTTCGTTCCAACTGTCGCACCCCGGCTTCGCGCGTGTAGCGCGCGGCGATCAATTCCACGGCCGCATCACTAATGCTGAGCTGGCCCGACTTAAGGCCGTTTTCTTCTATCTGCCGCGGAATAAGATAGCGTTTGGCAATCTGGAGCTTCTCCATGTCGCTGTAACCTGCAATGTTGATAACTTCCATGCGGTCGCGCAGCGGCGGTGGAATTGGACCGAGCTGATTAGCGGTGCCAATGAAGAAAACGCGCGAGAGATCGAACGGCAGATCAAGATAGTGATCGCGGAAAGTATTGTTTTGTTGCGGATCCAGAATCTCCAATAAAGCGGACGATGGATCGCCACGGTAGTCGTTGCCGAGTTTATCAATCTCGTCGAGCATCAGAACGGGATTGTTCACGCCCGCCCGGCGAATTGATTGAATCACTCGACCCGGCATCGAGCCGATGTAGGTGCGGCGGTGGCCGCGCAGTTCGGCTTCGTCGCGCATGCCACCGAGCGACATGCGTTCGAATTGGCGACCAAGCGCGCGAGCTATCGAGCGCCCAAGCGATGTTTTACCGACTCCCGGCGGACCAAGAAAACAGAGAATTGGACTCTTGGTATCGGGTCTTAACTTGATAACAGCAAGGAATTCGAGAATGCGTTCCTTGACGTCCTCGAGGCCGTAGTGGTCTTCATCGAGAATCCGGCGCGCCTCGTTGAGATCCAACTTGTCTTCTGAAGATTTTCGCCAGGGCAATTCGAGGACGTATTCAAGATAGGTGCGAATAACGTGATAATCGGGCGCGGCAGCGGGAAGTTTCTCCAGCCGCTTCAGCTCGCGCTCCGCTTCAGTCCTGACCTCATCCGGCAAGTCGGCTGCGGTCAATCGCTCTCGCAGCAGTGCAGCCTCAGCTTGTTCACCTGTTTCATCCTCGCCGAGCTCTTTTTGAATGGCTTTCATCTGCTGACGCAGAATGTAATCACGTTGAGACTTGTCCATCTCCGATTGCGCTTCCGTCGCAATCTTCGAGCGCAATTGAATGATCTCCAGCTCACGGGCGAGATAGGTGTGGGCCAGTCGCAGCAGTTCGTCAGCCGTGTCGGCTTCGAGCATCTTCTGCTCCTGCTCGACTCCGAGGTTGAGGATCGAACCCAGAAAATACGCCAGCCGAACCGGCTCGACCGAACCCATCATGGCCACGCGAACCTCAGGTGGAACAGCCGGCAGCAACGCCAGCGCTTCCTGGACCATTGCCTGCACGTTTCGTTTCGTCGCCTCTACCTCTTCGGGATCCTTTATTTGAAGCTCGGGCAGAATCTGAACAAGCGCACGCAGGTGTGGATCTTCCTGTTTCCATTCAAGCACCTTCACACGCTCCGTGCCCTGGGCGATGATGTGCATGGAATCAGCGACTCGCTCCATCCGCTTGATCATGGTGAGCGTGCCCACCTGATAAAGTTCGGAGCTCTTTGCGTCTTGAGTTGTGTTTGTTACGTCAGCACGAACGGTGATGCAGGCAAGCAGTTTCTCTTGCGTCCCCAGCGCCGCTTCCACTGCTGAAACTGAACGCTGCCTTCCGACTGCCAGTGGAACGACAGTCTCGGGAAAGAGGGTGGTATTCTGCAGAGCGAGCACCGCAATCTCGAATGGCTGGCTCGGTACAGGCACAGTCTCCGTCTGGTCCTCTGCGGCGGTCGCTTCCTGCGTTCCCTTGACGTCCGCAGTGGTTTTTTCTTCTTCCTTTTGCTCTACCATTCTTCTTACTTTCTAGTTTTACTTATCGATCGCGCAGGTCTCCACTGCCGGATTACTTGCAGCGCAAGCTGACAATCAGGAAACCATCGCGATACTCATGGGCGAGCGATGCGGCATCGATTGAACAGGGAAACTGGATTGTCTTCTCGAAACGACTGTACGTGATTTCCATCTGTTGATAGCTGAATCCTTCCTGGAAGAAAGTGTCTCGCCGGCAACCACGAATCCTTAGGTATGAGTCGTCGATCACGAGCTCCAGATCTTCGGAGTAGACACCCGCTAGATCCACCTTTACGACCCAGTCACCGTTGCACCGATAAACGTCGGCAGGAGGGTTCCACAATCGGCCTGACGGTCGGACGCGATGGGCGACGGTTAACATGCTAACCTCACGATTTGACTTTGGCATAATTAGGTATCTACAGGATAAGGGAAATCTTGTGGGCCTTCAAAGGCGGGAAGTAGTTCGCCGCCTTTTTTGGGAATTTCGGACCGTTGATCCGCTGGTTCGGCGACAAATGAGAAATGACAAAGTGGAAAATTTTCCATCATTCTCAACCTTACCTGAGTCAGTCAACTACAGAACCGTGAGCGGTAGCGACCGGATGCTTCCACTCAAGCCAGGCGGTGCGCTTCAGCATCACTCCGTTAATAGTTGTGAATCCGATGGGCGTATTCGGCATACACGAGCCACGCTTGCAAGCCGCAACGGATCCGCAGATCTTCCTTGGATGCGGTCGCTCACGGTACTGTAGTTGAGCCGCCCAAGTAAGGTTGAGTGTAGCATCTGGTCGCTAGCGCTCCGTTACCGAAAGTTGGTTCTCATCCTTGTAAGCGGAGGCGAGTAGGGAGAGTGGCTTCACTATTGACTACCCGCTCGCTGTTCAGCGTGCACCTACTTCAACCTCCGCGACTAACTGAACCTTCGAAGTTATGTCGAGCGTGCCTACTTCGACCGGCGTGGGCGCGGAACTGGTTTTCAACATTTGCAGGGATTCTCCATAGAGCGGGCGAGGCCGATCCAGACCTTCCTCCTGCACTTCAGCAATTCGCACCACTCGACCGCCCAGTGCTGTGGCAATTACCTGGGCTTTGCTGACGGCTTCGCGAGTGGCCTCGGCGAGGGCCTGATCGCGTGCTGGCCGATCCTTCCTTAAAGTAAAGGAGATGCCTGCCACATCATTGGCGCCCGCCTGGGAGGCGGCGTCAATCACGGGTCCTACTTTCGTTAAATCAGACATCGTGACCGTCACACTATTGCGCGCTTCATATCCGCTGATAGTCGGTGGTTGAGCTTCTTTATAAACCCTCAACGGCTGGAGGGAATAACCGCTTGTTTTGATTTCAGAGCCGGTTCCAGCGGCGTTCTTGAGTGCCCGCACCACCGCGTCGGTTTTGTTAGCATTCTCCTGTTGTGCGTCCAGCGCGCGACTTGCCTGCGTTACTACCGAGACAGTCAGAATAGCGGTGTCCGGTTGCGCCTGAACGATCGAGTCGCCCGAGACCATTACTTTCGTGATGCCTCGCAACTCGTTTTGATTTGTGCCGGAACCGCTTTCTGCTAAAGGGCGGATAGTTCGCACTTCAAACGGAGTGCCCTCCATATAAATCGTCATCACGCCCGATTTCGTTTCGCCAACAGCTTCTACTTCGTTGCCCTCGGCAAACCACTTTTCGTTTTGAAAACGCTGCGCATTCAGTATCAAATACTTCTGATTACTGGAAGCGATTACCCAACCGCCAGCCTCCACTGTTTTTTGCAATCGTCCGCGCACAGCCATCTCCTTCGCAAAAACCTGGGTCGCGAGCAGGGCAACAATTGCCACCATGCTCACTATCGATATTAGCTTTCGCACTTTTGTCATTTTCTTCATAATTATCTCCCCTTGTTGATTCATGATCCAAGGGCCAGGGTCATCCTGCGCCCGCTATCATAGAACGAACAGGTGGACCGTTCTTGCCGTTGTTGAGGTACACGCTTTTAGCTTGTTAGTACCCCAAATCAGCAATTTAAACTCTACTACACCACGAAGACTGCTCACTGTGGGGAAATTGGGTTGAACTCTAAACGCATTCCTTCGATCCGAGCTTGATTTTGGCTCTGCAATACTGTTTTGTTACGATTCATCTCAATGCAGCCATTCGATACTAACAGCCCTGATTCGGATCAACCAATGAAGCGGAAGAGCGCGGTGGACGCTGGCCGAACCGAAGACTTGCCTCAAGGGAGTTCAATGATGATAGAACTTCCAGACGGGCGCTCGCTCGCTCTTTTCAATGTGAACGGCGAATTCCATGCCACCGAGAACTCCTGTCCACACCAGGGCGCGCCCTTAGCTGATGGATTTCTCTGCGAACATGTGATCGAGTGTGGTCTGCACGGCTGGCAATTTGACGTGCGCACGGGAGAGTGCCTAACAGTGCCTGAGCAAATTGAAACCTACGAGGTTGTGGTTGAGGATGGGTTAATCAAGATCATGATTTGAGACGAACCGCGGGAAATATTTTCCATATATCATTTGACATTTCTCATTTGTCATTTAAAAAACCAGAATGTTGGC
Source organism: Pyrinomonadaceae bacterium (assembly GCA_036560225.1). Lineage (GTDB taxonomy): Bacteria > Acidobacteriota > Blastocatellia > Pyrinomonadales > Pyrinomonadaceae > PSRF01. The sequence continues at coordinate 5,360 of DATBRN010000113.1, forward strand.
CGAGATTCGTCAGTTTTCATTTTGCAGTCGCTGCAATGAAAAATGACAAATGTCAAATGATATATGGGAAATGTTTACTCCCCATCATTTCCAATAGCTTCCACTGGACAACACAGCAGGGCTTCTTCACAAGCTAACCGTTCTTCTTCAGTCATTGGCTGTTTGAAGACAAACGAGTAGCTGTTCGCATCGGAGCGGCGAAAGTTTTCCGGAGCCGTATCACGACACACATCGCAGTCGATACACGACGAATCGACGTAGTAGGCGCCTGAAACGTTTTCCTTTACGCGATCGTTTCGATCAGGCAATTGTTTCCACTTCCTCCAAAAATCATCCGCAGATTACGCTGATTACACAGACTCGGTGAGCAAAAATTGCTGACTCGTTGTCAGCTCCCTGAATTTGTGCAATCTGTTAACCTGCGGACTATTGCGTAGCCTACGGATGCGTCATCTCTTCCGGCTTTACATACTTATCAAAATCCTCGCCACTCAAAAAACCGAGAGCGATAGCCGACTCACGCAAACTAATCCCTTTCTTGTGGGCATTCTTCGCCACCTGCGCGGCTTTGTCATAACCAATGTATGGGTTCAATGCCGTGACGAGCATTAATGAATCCTTCAAGTGTTCATCAATCTGTTCCCGATTCAACTCGATGCCGGCGATGCAGTATTCGACAAAACCGTGAGAAGCATCGTGCAGCAAGCGGATCGAGTGCAGGAAATTGTGGATCATCACCGGCTTAAAGACATTTAACTCGAAATTGCCCTGCGAGCCTGCAAAAGTTATGGCCGCGTCATTGCCAAATACCTGGACACAAACCATCGTCATTGCTTCGCTCTGGGTCGGATTAACTTTACCCGGCATGATCGATGAGCCAGGCTCATTTTCAGGAAGAACCAATTCGCCCAATCCGCAACGTGGACCTGAAGCCAGCCAGCGAATGTCGTTGGCGATTTTCATCAGCGATACCGCCAGCGTCTTGATTGCGCCGCTCGCGTAAACGATCTCGTCGTGCGCGGAAAGCGCGGCAAACTTGTTTGGATGTGACTTGAAAGGAAGACCTGTCAGTTCAGCAATCTTCCTGGCGGCGCGCTCGCCAAACTCCGGATGAGAATTGAGTCCGGTACCCACAGCAGTGCCGCCGATTGCCAGATCCAATAATCCAGGTTTGACAGCCTCCAGCCGCTCAATGTCGCGCTCAACTAAGCTGGCCCAACCGGACATTTCCTGGCCGACAGTCAATGGGGTTGCGTCTTGCAGATGAGTACGTCCAATCTTGACGACGTCTTTGAACTCCTCAGCCTTGGCCGCAATTGCGTCGTGAACTCCTTGAATAACAGGAATGAGCTTGTGCAACTGCTCTGCGCCGGCGATATACATTGCAGTCGGAAACGTGTCGTTCGACGACTGCGACATGTTGACGTCATCGTTTGGATGAATCGGTTGCTTGCTTCCCAACACGCCACTGGCTATCTCAATAGCGCGATTCGAAATCACCTCGTTTGCGTTCATGTTAGTCTGGGTACCGCTGCCGGTTTGCCAGACACGCAAAGGGAAATGCTCGTCGAGTTTTCCTTCGATAACTTCGTCGCATGCCTGAACGATCAGTTTTGCTTTCTCAGAAGGAAGTTTACCCAGTTCTTGATTGACGATGGCCGCGGCCTTTTTGAGGATGCCTAGCGCGCGTATCATCGCGCGTGGCATCGTGTCGTCGCCGATGTTGAAATGAAGGAGGCTACGCTGGGTTTGCGCCGCCCAGTACCTGTCAGCAGGCACTTCAATCGTGCCCATTGAGTCGGATTCAGAGCGCGTGGGCTTCTCAGTTTTTGCTTCTTTTTGTTCGCTTGCCTCAGGTGACATTGTTGGTGTCCGGGTTAACATTCTGTCGGTATCCGGCCTTGACGTGGATGAATTGGGGTTCGGAACTGCTGGGTTTCGTGTCGTGTGAAGGTCATTGGGCCCTTAACCAGGCTCATTCTACATCACGTCATCCCGGGCTTAAACCTCGTGTGAACAGCCGGTCAATTCAAGCCTCCCACCGCGACAAGAAATCGTAAGGGCTTGCAACTGAGGATGCTGCCAGTATAGAGTCTTCTGAATAACATCCCCCGCGGTATCTACACACGCTCTGAGGCAACGAATTTAGCTACGAAAACAGGGTGCGATGTTATCTCCCGTCAAGGACAACTCCACTCACCGAACAAATCAGTTCAACTAGAGACCAGGACAGAATTTACCTCGAACTATGGGCAGAAATGAAGACAGTGTGAAGACTTCATTTGATCGGCTCGCGGCTATCAACCGCGCCATCACTACTTCGCTGAACTTCAATGAGACGTTGCGGCTCATTGTGGATAATGCCGCGGAATTGTTTGCCGCCGATAACTGTCTGCTACTGCTGGTGGAGGATGACGGCACGTTGCGCGTTAAGGCCTCCCACGTCCGGAGCGAAACGATTTCGCAGTTTGTCGGTCCCATGGACGAGTCCGTCGTTCGGGATTTGTCTCGCCTTCTCAATCTGGATCCGGCTCAACAGTTGGTCACAATGCCAATCGTAGCTCACGGTAAGCTGGATGGTTTTCTAGCGATAGTTCGCGGTTCGTCACTTAGCCCTGAAGAAGAATGGCAGTTGTCCGCGCTAGCCGATCAGGCGGCGATAGCTCTCAATAACGCCCGGCTGCACGAGTTTCAGACTGGCGAAGCCATCCGTCAACGCGACGAGTCGCTTGCCGCGCTCCGCGAAACGAACCGGAAGATGAACAACATTCTCGAGAGCATTACCGATTTGTACTATCACCTTGATCGAGAATGGAGATTCACTGATATCAACCGGCAGACCGAAATGAAGTTTGGCATGTCGCGCGACGAATTGCTCGGCAAGGTTATTTGGGAAGTCTTCCCACGCGCCGTGGATTCGGAACTCTATCTGCAGTTTCACAAAGCTCTCGAGGAGATGGTTCCCGTCCACTTTGATCTCGCCTCGAGAATAGTGCCAGGAACGTGGTTTGAGGCCCATGTTTATCCGTCGCAGGACGGTCTGTCCGTCTATCTTCGCGACATCACTGAGCGAAAGACGACTGACCTGGCGAACAGCTTTCTGGCCGCGATCATTGAATCATCTGACGATGCGATTGCCAGTAAGGACCTTAATGGAATCCTCAATAGTTGGAACAAAGCTGCAGAGCTGATCTTCGGTTATTCCGCTGAGGAAGCGATTGGCCAGCCGGCAACAATTCTTATACCGCCCGACCGAATCAATGAAGAGATAACCATTCTCGAGAATATTCGAAAGGGTAAGCGAATCGAACATTTTGAAACAGTGCGGCAACGGAAAGATGGCAGCTTGATCGACATCTCACTGACGGTTTCTCCAATAAGGGACGTCAAAGGCAATATCATCGGCGGATCAAAGATCGCTCGAGACATCAGCGACCGTAAACAAGGAGAGAGGCAGATCAGTTTCCAGGCGCATCTGTTGAGCGCCGTCGAACAGGCTGTCATTGCTACCGATCTCAATGGCACGGTTGTTTACTGGAACTCGTTTGCTGAGGGTCTTTACGGCTGGTCGGCCGAAGAAGCTCTCGGCTCAAATATTTTGGAACTAGTGCCGACAGCTGAGACGCGCGAACAGGCAACGGAGATCCTCACACGCCTGAAGGAAGGACAGAGCTGGTCGGGAGAGATGCAGCTTCGTCGGAGAGATGGTTCTGTTTTTCCAGCAATGATCACCGACTCGCCAATCGTCAGTGAAGAGGGAGAACTGATCGGCGTGGTTGGTGTGTCGGTAGACATCAGCGAACGTAAACGTGCCGAAGAGGAACGTGCCAAGCTGCTGCAGGCGGAGCGTGAGGCGCGAGCCGAAGCAGAACAGGCGAACCGTCTCAAGGACGAGTTCCTGGCAACACTTTCCCACGAGCTGCGTAATCCGCTGAACGTAATTCTTGGCTATGCGGAGGTCTTGTTACGCAGCGACGAAGCTCGATCGTCGCCGTTCATAAAACGCGCCGCCGAAATACTCAAACGAAATGCGCTGGCCCAGTCGCGGCTAGTACGCGACCTGCTCGATCTCTCACGCCTGCACATCGGCAAACTTTCGCTCAACCGAGAAGTAGTCTCGCTGATGACGGTCCTTAACAATGCGGTAGAGACTGTCAGGGATGATGCGGCAGCAAAGCAGATCCTAATTGAGTTTGACGTTCCGGAAGAAGTCATCTTTGTGGATGGTGATCCATTAAGACTGGAGCAGGTGTTATGGAACCTCTTGAACAATGCCGTGAAATTTACGCCCGAGGGCGGCAAAGTCACGATTCGTCAAATCCGCGAAACGGGATGCGTAAGATTGATTGTGGAGGACAATGGACCGGGCATTGAGCCAGGGTTTTTGCCCCATGTGTTTGAGATGTTCCGACAGGCCGACGCCAGTAGCAGCCGGCCACATACCGGTCTGGGCATTGGCCTGGCGTTAGTAAGACAGCTGGTCGACCTTCATGGCGGCACTGTTACTGCCGAATCCATTCTCGGCCAGGGAGCAAAGTTTACGATCGAGCTTCCCGTCACCAGTGAAACGGAACAGCGCGTGGGATGTTCTCCCTCGATCGAATCTGGAAGACTCAATCAGCTGCGAGTTCTGGTTGTAGACGATACTTCAGATTCGGTCGAGATGTTGCAGCAACTGCTGGAAATGGAGGGCGCTGTCGTCGTTAGCGCGCGAAGCGGAAGCGATGCTCTTGAGATTGCTGGAAAGCAAGATTTCGATGTGGTGCTGTCCGACATTTCAATGCCTGGAATGGACGGCTTTGAATTCGTCCAGCGCCTGCGCACGATAACCAGGCACAAAGATTTGCCGGTGATAGCGTTAACTGGATTTGGGCGAGTTGAGGATGTGAGCCGCTCCAAAGCAGAAGGCTTCTTGTCACATGTGACAAAGCCCGTCGACATAAGCAAGCTCATCGAGATATTGCGCAGATTGCAAGGGAGCGATGGTGCAGCTGCCGCTAAGCCTCAGCCTTAACAGGCGCTCATTTCCTGACAGGTTTTAATGCACGGAAGCCCTCGTAACCGGTGCGGCTGACGTGAGCTTAAGATTCATAGGCTCCAGCGCGCCGATGACAAATAAGTTCCCGCCGTTAGTGTCTCCGGCCGTAAGTGATTGTTTCCAACCGCTGAAACTGAGGCCTAACTGCTCCATAACTTGAAGCTCCATTTCATATGCCTGGAAGCGGCCCATGTCTTCAATCATTGCCTCGATAGCGTCAAAAGTTTCGGCAAGACGTGGGAAGATCTTGGTCTCTTCAGGACCTCGACCAAACCATTTGCCCAGGTTTAAGTTATTCAAATTTAGCAGACCCGATCGGGTCGCTGTTGGAGTATGACCCGTTGGAGGTTGAAGATCGATCAGGGGATCCCAGACTGCAGGTGGAAGACTCCTAACCCATCCGTCAAATGTCTTGGTCAAGTTAAAGAAATTGCCCCGTTGCTGCTCGAAAACGGCGTTCTCATCAAGTGTTGGCTCAAACCACTGGAGGACCTTGGTTAGTCGACGAAGATCGATCGTGCCTTTCAAGGCAGGATGCAAATAAGCTGACCGATTCGAAGTGAGCAAGGTGTTTACGTGAAAGTGGACGCGCGGATAAATTTCCCCTATCCCCACCTTCAAGAGCTTGATTGCCTCTTGTGGTTCACCCATCTCGAGATAACACCTTATCTCCGCCGCATAGGCGAGAAGCAGGGTTGCCAAATATTCCCTCGCCAATTTACTCCTGGCACTGATCTCATAATCTGCCAACTTCGAGTAATGTCGACGTGCCTCCGCGAGCCGATTTACTGCCTGCCAGGCTGCGTCGTTGCGGTTCTCCAGTTTTCCCATCGTGAAGGCGCGTGATGCCAGGTCGAGGGCTGCACAGAAGTTAGAGTAGAAGCCCAAATCCAATTTTCGGTTGACTTGTTCCAGGAGTGCTTGTGTCTCTTGAAGCCGTCGTTCAATGTTTGTTACGCGTTTCAGCAAGACCGCAAACTCCATCTGCACGACTCCCAAACTCAGGACCGCTAGCGGCAGCGAGCCCACTCCCATAGTGCTGGCTCCTATAGTTTCCAACACGGGCTTGCTGGCCTGAGTGGCATAGTGGGCCGCATCACCTACTATAGACATTACCCGCTTAGCATTTTCGTCACCGCTAATCAGCGCTATAACCTCTTTGGTCCCTGCCAGCACCAATGCGCCGCCGATACGCTCCAGGCTTTTGTCATTGAAACCATTAATAATCAGATCCGAGAGAGCCGAGCTAACGGTGAGTGTGTTCTTAGTACGATTCTTGCTCATGGTCTTATTACTCCTTTGCGGCCGGTGAGAGACAACTCCGTAGCGGGTTTCGATCAAGGCGAAGATTCAAACTAAATACTGAAGCTGTCAGTTAACGAGCGGCCATAAATCCACCTTGGGAAGAAGGGTTCATTTGCCAAAGAGATTGGTGAGGCTAACGAGAGCAGGGCTCCGGCTAGCAGAAAGTGAAAAGTTCGACCGTCGGCAAAGTATTACTCTTGAGGACAGATGTCAATCTAAACTCAGGCTGCATGAACCCGCCGTGAAGGTCAGGGTTCAATCATCCTTTTTCGGTTGGCGCGCCCGATTCTTTCCAGGCTTTCCAGCCCCCAGCCATTGAAAACACGTTTGTGTAGCCCATCTCTTGCAAAACGTCTGCGGCGAGGGCTGAGCGAAAGCCGCCGCCGCAGTAAAGAATTAGCTCCGTTCCTTTGTCGGGAACCGTCGCTTCAATGTCGCGCTCGATAATGCCTTTGCCCAGGTGTTCGGCGCCTGCGGCGTGGGCCTCCTGCCATTCGTTGTCTTCGCGAACGTCAATCAGTCGCACACGCTGGTTAGATGCCATCCGTTTCCGGGTTTCGTCAACCGTAACTTCGCGGATACGGGTCTTGGCGTCGTCCACCAGTTTCAAGAAACCTTCAGAATGTTTCATATGATGGCCTTAGGTAATCGGCAATCGCAATCGGCAATCGTTGCACCCACCCGCTACCGCGAGGTGGTACTGACCTCATGACCGTCGGCTCCCTCCTCCCAAACCGGGGCGCCCCTTCAATTCCCTCCTACGGTCCAATTGGCTGAAATTGCGGCGAATGATTATAATGCCCGTCTTTCAGGAAAGCATTAAAAATGGCACGAGATGACAAGTTTGAGGATCCTTACGCTCTTTAGTTCCTCTCATTACTCATCACTGTCTTTAGGAGGGGAACCCGAACACATTGGCTAACGAACAGTTTGACGTAACGATCATCGGTAGTGGACCGGGC
>DATBRN010000114.1:0-5169 GCA_036560225.1 Pyrinomonadaceae bacterium
GGGAAGATGGTTTCGTCGCGCGGCATTGCCCCGGCCTGCGATCTGTCGCTGGTAGACATTTCGACAGTGTTGGGAAGAATCGACAAAGTTGACGTCGAGCGATATTACGATGCGGATCGCTATCACCTAAAAGGCATCGGAATGTGAACGCGGATGCGGACGCGGGGCAGTGGTCGTCTGGAAAGGGTTACCGGGGAATCGTTGACTTCGGGTGCGCTTTATAATATCTATCCGTACTCACTTCCTTGAAAGCCGCCGCAGGTGTTCAGTATGCGAGGTTTTCCGACGGTTGTTAGATCCGATCAATTTGGACACCTTTACAAATGCCGGTTTCGGAAGGGCGAAAGCACGCCTTCGAATAATGAATAGGACAGGGGCAAGTTATTGCGACGAATCGATCTCAGAAAAGTCCAGGCCGCCAATCCACACACGATTCGCGATATCAATCGGCAAATCGTTCTCAACTACGTTCGCGAAAGGGAACCGATCTCGCGGGCAACTATAGCCCGCGAGACAGCTCTGCAACGTTCTACGATCTCCGAAATTGTTGAAGTGCTCACTGGCGAAGGTCTGGTTGAGGAAATCGGCGAAGGTAAATCAACTGGCGGGCGTCGACCAACGTTATTGCGCCTGCGCACCGTCGGCGCCATTGCCATTGGCGTCAATATCACACCTACTCACACTACTATCGCGAGTAGTGATTTGGCTGGAGTGGTGGTGGAGCAGGAAAGTTTCCCAACTGATCCGGTCCCCGAACGGACAGTGAGCCGTATTATAGAGGTCGTTCGCAAGTTCTCTCGTCACTGTTCGATCGAAGGCGTTGGCATCAGCATTCCCGGACTTGTCTGTCCGTCAACTGGTAACGTGATTTTCGTGCCGTATTTTAAGTGGCGCGATTTGCCGATCGCGGAGACAATTTTTCAAGCTACTGGAATACCAGTCACCATAGACAATGATGCGAACGCGGTCGCTCTCGCCGAGTTGTGGTTTGGACGACCCGAGGTCAGGGATGCGCGCGATTTTATTTTTGTGCTGGTTGCGGATGGAGTAGGAACGGGAATCATTTTTGACGGCCAGGTATATCGTGGAGTTCGCGGGGCCGCGGGTGAATTTGGTCACATGATTGTTGGCAGCAATGCACCCGTCCTCTGCTCGTGCGGAAACGACGACTGCTGGGAGGCGTTTGCCTCAGAACGAGCGGCCAGCGCGCGCTACCAGAGATTAACCGGAGCGATGAGCGCGCCAGATTTTGGCTCTCTGATTAAACGGGCTTTGGCAGGTGAGCGTGAAGCAAAGACGGCACTCACCGAGACGGCTCGTTATCTCGCCATCGGTATCTCCAACCTTGTCGTCGGCTTCAGTCCGGAGGCCGTGATCGTGGGTGGCGCAATAACTCAGGCCTGGTTCTTAATTGAAGAAACTCTCACGGAAAAAATAGAGCGCAGCGTTCGGCGAGGGGTTCCCTCGGCGCGAATACTCCGCTCTACATTGAATGGGGACCCAACCTTAATGGGAGCCTTAAGCCTGGTCTTGACGAGCAAATTTGCGGGAACCGCCGCCGCCTGACGATATGTTGGGTGAGGCACTCTAAACCTACGAATCCTATACTTGCCAGGCGCCGTGTACATTTACGCTGGCCGACAGGAGTAATTGCCGCCACTAGTGTTTCTGTTTATCAGCGCGTTTCTTAATGTAGCCGCTGATCTGGACAACACTCTCGAGATCCCTGCGGGCCTTCTCCAATTGTTGCGCGTCGACTGTACCCGGCGTTTCGATGATTGGGTTTTTTATGAAGCTCTCGATCTGCCTGCAGATCAGGATCAATTCATCTTTCGTTTCCATACCTTCAAGGCCAGGCACCGGCACTCGATATTCTTCGGTGGGCTCGGGCCTCTCCAGTTTCAAAGAAGATTGCAAGCGAGAAGATCGTTTCCTGATCTCACCCATCGCATCTGAAATGAACTGATAGCTGAGAGATTTATTGGCAGCAATGGCGCGCACTATCTCATTGTGAAGGGTGAGTATTCGCTCGAAGTCCTCGCTCACCTGGTCCATCATCGCTTGAGAGCGTCTGGGATCATTGGGCTGCCGATGGTCCGTGCCGGGCCCGTTCAGTTGCAACTGACGCCTGGTCATCTCTTGCATCTGTGCCTTAGCCGGGTCGCCGGCAGTCTGACCAACTATGGGTATCGAAGACGCGACTAACCAGGCAATTGAAAGCACGAACGCACCCCAGAAGCCAATATTAGCCTTGCCTTGATGCACTTCTCTGATCCCTCCAGAATCCTCGATTGATGGCCACAGTATAGGCCTGTCTCGCTCCTGAACAAAGTAAATATCTGGCTGGGGACACCGTCTTGTATTGCCGTCAGGACCTGAGTTCGACCCGCCTCGGATTCACATTTGTGCCCAGCTCGAACCCGGCGGTTTCGGAGTCTAAACTGAGGCAGTTGAACGAGGATGGTGTCAACCGCAATATGAGGGTTTTTATCTGCTTTCGGTCGAAATGAGTTGACTGCCGGAGTCTCTTGTATTACTTAATAGCACTTGTCTACAAAAGTCGTTTTCCAACTCCGGATATTAAACATGGGCAAGGGTTCATAACTGGGGGCCTGGGTGAGACGAATAGATCTCAAAAAGGCTAGTGCCGCGCGCTCGAATACGATTCGCGACATAAACCGTCAGATTGTGCTCAATTACGTTCGCGAACTGGGACCAATCTCGCGCGCGGAAATCGCGCGCGAAACCGCACTACAACGCTCAACTATTTCGCTGATCGTCGATGAACTTCGGGTGGATGGCCTGGTTGAGGAAGTGAGTGGCGAATCCACCGGCGGGCGTCCACCCAGTTTGCTCTCGTTACGCACCGCCGATGCAGTTGCAATCGGAGTGGATCTGGGAACGGTTAAGACCGTAATGGCCAGCAGCGATCTTGCCGGCAGGGTGCTGGAGCAGGAAGAATTTCCCACCGACAATGACGTGAACAAGACCGTGACCAATATAGTTCAGTGCGCGGAGCGATTGATTAGGAAAAACAAAGGCACAATTGAAGGTATCGGCATCAGCTTGCCCGGAGTGGTTGATCCGGAAACGGGAAACTTATATGTGCCCCATTTCAACTGGCGCAACGAACCGATTGGCGAAGCGTTAACGCGCGCCACTTCGCTACCAGTCAGCATCGACAATGATGCCAACGCTGCGGCGCTTGCGGAACTATGGTTTGGCCGACCGGAAATCCGCGAAGTTCGCGATTTTATTCTGGTTTTGGTCGAAGAGGGAGTAGGTACGGGTATTGTTTTTGATGGGCAAGTCTATCGCGGCGAAAGCGGCACCGCGGGTGAGTTTGGTCACATGACTATTGGGACCGGAGCGCCTGTGGCATGTGCGGTAGGCAGTACGGAATGCTGGGAAGCATTTGCATCGGAGCGGGCAGCTTTGGCGCGTTATAAAAAGATGTCACGGTCGAACGGTAGCAACGATGTCAATTTCGCTAAACTCATGGACCTGGCGTTGAAGGGCGAACGAAATGCGAGGGCTGCGTTAAAAGAGACCGCGCGTTACCTGGGGATAGGCATTGCGAATTTGATTCAGGGCCTCGGTCCTGAAGCAGTAATAGTTGCGGGCCCAATCGCTCGCGCGTGGGAGGTGATCGTTGACGATCTCAAGACATCGGTAGACTCAAGCATCTGCCGTGGATTTCCTTCAACGCCAATCATGGATTCAACCTTAGGATCACAGCCAACCTTGATGGGCGCTCTAAGTCTGGTGCTGGCTAGCAAGTTTGCCTCGGCTTCAGTTGGCTAGAATGCACGACGCATCTTCGTTTAGCTGCACAACAAAGAACACGCGAGATGATTCATTTTTCAGAAATTCCCAGTGACGAAAGTCGATTTTTGTTTTTGGCACCGCTCAATTCCAAAAAAGTTCTTGACAACCTTTGTCATTAGGAGTAAATCGTTTTGTCCAGTAGTGCAACAAACTCCTGACTAAGCAATTCGTGACGTTCTAAGGGCTCCATTAATTTGGAGAATGTTCGGAAAACTGGATTCTGATTCAGTTCTGATTCAGGCAATCGTCGTCTAACTATTTAAGATACGAGGCTTAGCTTTTGAAACCTCAGAGGAATAGGGTTTGCTTTTTGATTCGAAGACAGCGTTCCTTTGAGTTGGGTCTCTGCAAGCATTGGACAGGCACTTCTAAGAAACTTGATATGTGCTTGTGTTTTTCTAATTAAACATCGACGAGTAATAACTGCATTTACGTATTAGTTCTCCGGGGCTCTTGAACATTCTTTCGAGTTCAGCGCTTTGAGTTTCGGATAAGTTTGCTCGCAACGTCTCTCCCTGCGTCGTGCGAGCACCAAACCCTGAGGAGGTTCGTATGCTGAAGAAGCTTGGCTTGCTAGTGATGTTGGTCTTGATCGGCGCGTTCTTTATGAACGTCAGCGCGCAGACGACCACGGTAGGAACTATCAGCGGCACCATTAGAGATGAAAAGGGCGCAGTTGTTCCCCGGGCCGACGTTACCATCCAGGGTGAAGGCGGAACATCGCGTACGGTGCATTCCGACGACGACGGATTCTATATTGCGGCCAGTTTACCCGCAGGTCGCTACTCAGTTAGCACCGCGCCAGGCGGCTTCAAGAAGACGGTCGCTGATGCTGTTGATCTGCACGTAGGGGAAAACAAAGTCGTTAACCTGGATTTGCAAGTCGGCCAGGTAACCGAAGTTGTTAACGTCTCATCCGATGCTCAGCCAGTCGAAACGCGAAGCGGCGGACTAGGCAGTCTTATTTCGGAGAAACAGGTGACCGAGCTGCCGCTGAACGGGCGCAACTACGCGCAACTGGCATTAATGGTGCCGGGTGTTTCACCGGTAACCCAGGCTGGCGCTGGCGGTGCTTTCGGCACTGGCGGCACCGGTCTCGACTCCCACGTAGATATGTCGGTCAACGGCAATCAGTCAAACACCAACATGTGGACGGTCGACGGTGTCAACAATATGGACGTTGGTTCAAATGCGACGCTGCTTATCTTTCCGTCGATTGATTCAATTCAGGAGTTTAGAGTAGAGCGTAACAGCTTCAGCGCCGAGTATGGTCAGGCACAGGGAGCTGTAATCAATCTAATTACCAAAGGCGGCAGCAACCAGTTCCACGGCGGCGGATTC
>DATBRN010000115.1:0-5956 GCA_036560225.1 Pyrinomonadaceae bacterium
ACAGCGCCAGCCTGATATTTCACGCGCGCAAGAGTTGCTCGATTGGAATCCCACGATCCCCTTGCATGAAGGACTGCAAAAGACGGTTGCGTATTTCAGGGGAAGAGTAGGAACCGCGGGCGGTGAAACGTCGAGAGCTACTGGTGCGGATGGATGAGGTCTTTTTCATTTTCCATTTTTCAGTTCACATTTCTCATTTTTCATTGCCGGAAATCAGTCGCCGGTTGGAACCGGTCATATGGAGTTACAGCCGCATCGTTTAGGAGCTGATGTTCCGCCCGCGCACGCAGTCGTATCGTTTGCAAAGCGGACTTGTCCGCCCCACGTGGGGGGACACAAGTGTCCTCTCTAAACGGATCGAATTAAGTGGACGCGGTGTCCTATCCAAACGGATCGCGAATTGACTTCAAGCGGTGTGCCTTCTAAACGACACCGAGCATTGGATCGACCCCGTCTGGGATTAATGAAAAATGACGAATGAAAAGTGACAAATGGAAAATGACTCTTTTTAACCCATAATGAAAGTTCTGCTCCTAAATCAGTGTTTCTACCCGGACGTCGCATCGACCGCACAACATTTAACTGATCTTGCAGTCGAGCTCGCTGCTAACGGTCATGAGGTGACAGTCATCGCCAGCGATCGCGGTTACGACAATACCGCGAATCGATTCCCGCGACGCGAGACCTGGAAAGGCATCCGAATAATTCGCATCCCAACGTTAGCGCTTGGCAAATCATCCAGATGGCGCCGGATCTTGAACTTCGCGAGTTTTCAATTTGTTTGCGCACTTAGACTTTTGGTGGCGCCTCGATTCGATGTCGTAGTGGCCCTAACGTCGCCCCCCCTAATATCGGTGCTCGGCTCCTTTTTCGTGTCAGTCAGAGGCGGACGGTTCTTATTCTGGGTGATGGATTTGAATCCGGACGAAGCCATAGCCGCAGGCTGGCTCAAGGAAAAGTCATTGACGGCGAAGGCGCTGCTCAGGTTTTTGACTTATAGCTTAAGGCACGCCGAACAAATCATAGTGCTTGATCGCTTCATGAAGCAGCGAATTGTCGACAAGGGTATTCCGGAAGAAAGGCTAACAGTCATCGCGCCTTGGTCACATACCGACTCCGTTGTATTTGACCGCGAAGGCCGTGACGCTTTTCGCTCCGCAAATGACCTTTCGGAGAAGTACGTGGTGATGTACTCAGGAAATCACAGTCCCTGCCATCCCTTGGATACTCTGCTAGGCGCGACGAGTAGGCTTGCAGATCGTCCGGACATCGCCTTTTGCTTTGTGGGAGGTGGCAGTGAGTACGAGAAGGTGAAGGAATATGGGCAACAAAACAAGCTGAGCAATATTATTTGTCTGCCGTACCAGCCGCTAAATGAATTGGCTAAGTCGCTCTCAGCCGCGGACCTCCACGTGGTTGTCATGGGTGATTCCTTTGCAGGGATTGTACATCCGTGCAAGATATACAACATTCTGGAGATAGGCTCGCCGGTTCTTTACGTTGGCCCAAATACCAGCCATATCGTTGATGTAATCTCGAAGCTCGAAGATCAGGATTTGGTCTGCAGCGCCAGGCATGGGGACGTTGATACAGTCGCTGACTACATCGTCGCGGAAGCTGAGAAGACCAAGGGCAGACGTTCACTGTCGGCGGTGAAGGTTGCGTCTTGCTTTTCGCAAAAAGCTCTTTTACCAGAATTAGTCGGACTCATAGAACAGAGGTCAGAGATCAGAAGTCATAGGTCAGATGGCCGAGAGTCCTTTTTTCCCGTTTAGAGAGGGCACTTGTGCCCCGACCGGCGGACAAGTCCGCTCTCTAAACAAAAGGTTTTTGTCTTTCCGACCTCTGACCTCTGACTTCTATTTCCAATCATGGAGAAACTAATGGAGAAGCAAACAAAAGTTCTCGTAACCGGGGCAGGTGGATTCATCGGACATCACCTTACACGCTACTTGACCGAACGCGGCTACTGGGTTCGCGGAGTTGATATTAAGGAGCCGGAATATGAGCCGACTACGGCGCACGAATTCAAATTGCTTGACTTGCGCCAATCGCAAAGCTGTTTAGAAGCGACCCGCGATATCGACGAGGTCTATGGGTTGGCTGCCAATATGGGTGGCATCGGGTTCATCGAGACCAACAAGGCAGTCATCGTTCGGGATAACACTTTGATGAACCTGCAATCGATCGAAGCCGCGCGAGTCAATGATGTCAAGCGTTATCTCTACACTTCCAGTGCCTGCATCTATCCTGGCTATTTACAGAAGGAGACTAACGTCACGCCACTAAAAGAAGAGGACGCCTATCCGGCGGATGCTGAGGATGGATACGGCTGGGAAAAGTTATACATGGAACGCGTTTGCCGACACTACCGCGAGGACTTTGGTCTAGAGACGCGGGTCGTCAGGTTTCACAACATCTTCGGCCCGCTCGGTACTTATGATGGTGGAAGAGAAAAGTCGCCCGCAGCGATCTGCCGAAAAGTGGCTCTGGCGAAAGACGAAGACACGATAGAAGTTTGGGGAGATGGCGAACAAACCCGCTCTTATTGCTACATTGATGATTGCGTTGAAGGCATTTATAGGCTCATGAAGAGCGACCACTCCGAACCGCTGAACCTGGGACAAGACAGAATGCTTTCCATTAACGAGCTGGTAGACATCATCGCGGGTATTGCCGGAAAAAAGATTTCAAAACGCTATGACCTTACGAAACCACAAGGAGTTAGGGGGCGAAACAGCGACAATACCCGCCTTAGACAGGTACTCGGCTGGGAACCGGCCATTTCGCTTGAAGAAGGACTGAGCAAGACTTACTCGTGGATCGCAGGAGAACTTCAGCACAGCAACGTTCAACCCGTAGATGCCGGTTATAAGGCATCATCAATCGCAGTCTGACTTTGGAGTGCGCCGACCAGTCGGCGCTTTGGTCTTCTGCGCCAATACTCAACGCGTTCACTGGGACCGCGGGCGTCTCGCCCGCCGATGTCGCGTTGCCACACACTGTGGGCGCTGTCACGCAATGTATAACCAACGGGTTGTTCGCGATACGCGCTCATTGCGGGCGGGACGCCCGCGGTCCCAGTATTAACCGTCCCAGCATTAACGCTCCCAGCACTACCGCCCAGCACCCTTACGGGAATAACACTAAGAAAGCCAGAGGTGCCCCCTCGTGAAAACTTACTTCGCCCTTTTCTTCATCGCTACGTCTTCAGCTCTGGTAATCACGCCGATAATTAGGCGTTTATGTGAACGCTTCAAGTTGCTGGATGTGCCTGCGGACGGACGCCGGCTGCACACAAGCGCCATACCACGCTTGGGTGGCGTTGCCGTCTACCTGTCCCTGATGCTGGCGCTTGCAAGTCTCCTCTTCGTTTCAAATCTCGTAACCGAAAGATTGGCGTATTTCACTCCGGTTTTTTTCAAAGTATTGATCCCTGCTTCGCTGGTGCTTCTCCTCGGTATTTACGACGATTTGCGTGGCGCTAATGCAGCAGTGAAGTTCGTGGGTCTGGGACTGATCGCGTCGCTCTTCTATGCGATGGGCGGGAGAATCGAAGGACTGGCCGTACCGTTTGTGGGATCAATACATTTGCCGCCAGTGATTGGCTTTGTCTTGACAGTCTTCTGGTTGGTAGGAATCTCGAACGCCTTCAATCTCATTGACGGAGTGGACGGGCTGGCGACGGGAGCGGCACTATTCTCGTCGATTGTTATTCTGGTCGTCGCCTTATTGGGAGGCCCAGTCGTAATGATAGTCGTCACGATTGTTATTTGTGGCGCTCTGGCCGGCTTTCTTCGCTATAACTTCAATCCCGCATCGATATTCCTGGGAGACTCAGGAGCGCTGTTTATAGGTTTCCTGCTGGCCGCTTTGTCGCTTATTGGCGCCCAGAAAGCAACGACCGCAATTGCAGTTATTACTCCAATACTGGCGTTCGGCTTACCGGTAGTAGACACCACTGTGACGATGGCCCGGCGGCTGATTAGTGGCCGGCCGATCTTCCAGGGTGATGGCGAGCACATCCATCACATGTTGTTGGCCCGTGGATGGTCCCAACGTCGCGTGGTCTTGATACTGTATTCCGTCTGTGCAGTGTTTGGCTTGCTGGCCGCGCTCTCAACCAAAACCTCCTCGCCAATGACCGGGTTCATTTTGTTTGTTATTGCTGCGGCGGTAATCGTCGCAGTGGGGAACCTGCGGTATCACGAAGTGGATGAGCTGCGCGCAGGAGTAAAGCGCACCGTCGGTGATCGCCGCGTTCGAGTTGCCAACAACATCCGGGTCCGGCGCGCCGGCCTGGCCCTTTCCAAGGCCAAAACGCTCAACGAACTTTTTGACGCCGTCAAACAGATGCTGGAGTTTGAAGAGTTTGCCTACGCCAAACTTCAACTCGGCCAGGCGGGCCGGGCTGACCTCAACGAGCGTGCTTTCAATGAAGCAGAGCTGCGCCGGCAATCGCAGCAAATTGAGTTTAGTAATGGACGGCTTGTCTGGTCCTGGAAGCGCAATGGAGTGGTAGGAAAAGACGTAATCGGATCAAGCGACTACTGGTGTTTCCGCATACCGCTCTCGACGCAAAATGGCGAGTGGGGCTGGATGAATCTTTACCGGCCACTCGATGGCCCGCCGTTGCTGCTGGACATGAACTATCTGGCCGGCTTCCTGCGGCTCGAACTTTCGGAAGCTGCCGAACGAGTGTTGCAGTCATTTGAGAATCCAATTGACGCAGGCCCGGTGGGTCTGGCAATGACTGCGGGTAAGGTTGCCGGGTAATGTCGGAGACCACGACAATCGACATGGACGCAGCCGCCGTCGAACCTACCATCCTACGCGACCAGCCTGCGTACGGAGTCCGAGCTAAGAGCGATCGCGCGCTGGCCTTAGCAGAGATTCTCAGCAAGATGCTTTTTGTTTCGCTGCTGGGACTGATTGCCCTGAGCGCCATTCCTTATGGAACATCACACGCATGGTGGAAAGCGCTCTTCGTATGCGTGATCTTCACGCTCGCCATCTTTTGGTTACTCGAAGGATTGATCAGCGATTCATGGCTTAAAGACAGTTGGACGCTGGCGCTTCCTTTGGCCGCGCTGGCACTCTATTCACTTCTGCAAACGTTGCCAATTGGCAACTCAGGCGCAAACGCGGGCGGGGTGAACTTCACATTTTGGACCACCCTCAGCGCCGATCCCTATCAAACTCGTTTCTTTGTGCTCAAACTTCTGTCCTTAACAGTTGCCGGAGTGCTTTTGTTTCGCTATGCCTCGACCGAACGCCGAGTACGAACCATTATTAACGTCATCATCGGCGTAGCGGTAGTGAGCGCTATCTTCGGCATTCTCCGGCAAACGATGCAGCACAGTCCGGGCTTTGGATTACCACTCCTTCTTCCGGACCGGGGTTATGGCCAGTTCATCAACAAGAACCATTTCGCGTTTCTAATGGAGATGGGTTTCGGTCTAATACTTGGCCTGGCCCTCGGCGGCGGTATCAAACGCGAGCAGGCGCTGATCTACTTTGCGGCGCTGATCCCGCTGTGGACTGCACTGGTGCTATGCGGTTCGCGCGGGGGTCTCGTTGCCATGCTTGCTCAGGTAACAGTCGCGGCATTGCTCGTTAGCACAGTGGCGCACAGGCAAAACTCAACCGAAGAGCAATCAAAAGCATTCAAGATCATTCGATCGCTGCCCGTTCGGTTGATCCTGATTGTGGTGCTAATCGCCGGTGTTAGTCTTGGAACTCTGTGGCTTGGGGGCGACCGGTTAGCAACACAGCTTGAGGACTCGCGTAATGAGTTCGGCTTAGAGACTACCGGCTTGCGGCAGGGCGTGAGCAGAAACGAGATTTGGAAAGCCTCGTGGAAGCTGGTTGTTGCACACCCGATTTTGGGAGTGGGAATGGGCGCCTACTGGGTCGCAATTCCCGCGGTCCATGACGCTTCGGGGACCATGACCCC
>DATBRN010000116.1:0-10314 GCA_036560225.1 Pyrinomonadaceae bacterium
CCACGGAGAATCTCAAACAACCCTAATGGCTTAATCTACTATAGCGACTTCGCACGCGGCTTTATTGGGCAACTCGATCCAAAGACTGGTAAGGTCGAGGAGTGGAACTCACCAGGTGGGCCAGACTCACATCCTTATGGAATCGCCTCAACTTCCGATGGCACAGTTTGGTACAGCGAATCGGGTGTGAAGCCTAATACAATCGTTGCGTTCAATCGGAAAACCAAGACGTTTCAATCATGGCCCATCCCGTCGGGTGGTGGTGTTGTGCGAAACATGGTCGCCACCACGGACGACCGCCTCTACCTTGCTTGCAGCGGTGTGAACAAGGTTGCGATTGTGGAAGTGAAAAATTAATCTTAGTGACATTATGCCTGAAAGATAAAGGTATTCCCGAGTCCTTCTTCTGGCATTGAGTTTGAGAGTCTATGTTCTATCTAACCTATGCTCCCAGGCCGCCGATTAGCGAATTCGTCGACTATTTTTGGCTGTTTGATGGGGGACAAACACCCCGAAAAGAACGGATTGTTCCTAGTGGGACAACTGAATTGGTAATCAACCTCCGTGACGACGAAATACGCATTCATAATCGCGCGCAGTCGCAGCAGCACAAGCGCTTTTCAGGCGCGATTCTGTCGGGACCTTATTCGAGGATATTTGTAGTCGACGCAATGCAGCACGAGTCCATGCTGGGAGTGCACTTCAAGCCGGGCGGCGCGTTTCCATTTCTCGGCGCCCTGGCCAGCGAACTGACGGATGCGCATGCTAACTTAGCGGACCTCTGGGGTCACTCAGGCCTTGAGCTTCGGGAACGTCTGTGCACAGCCGACACGCATCGGCAGCGGTTTGAGATCATGGAAGAGGTCCTTATGGACCGTCTGGGTCGTTCTCGAAAAGGGCACCTCGCGGTAGGAATTGCATTGAACGGGTTTGGACCCTACGGTACACGCGCCTCGGTGCGAGATGTCGCCCGAGACGTCGGAATATGCCAGCGGCGGTTCAGCAGCGTGTTCGCTGCTCAAGTTGGCCTCACTCCAAAGGTGTTCTGCCGTATCTTGCGATTTCAGCGGGTACGCATCCTGGCCGATCAGATCGAGAAACCTGATTGGGCACAGATAGCGTCGACCTGTGGATATTTCGATCAGTCGCACTTGATAAACGACTTTCAGGAGTTTTCAGGCTTTAGCCCTGCAGAGTACCTTCGTCGCCTTCGCAAACATCAGCAGGACGGCCGCTTAAAAAGCCACCACGTGCCTCTTCCCTAATAGATCCATTTTTTCCAATACAGAGAGACCTTCGAACTGTACAATTAGCGCAAAAGGTGTGGACAGATACTCCGCGAATTGAGCGGCAACCACGCGCGGGGGAGGTGTGATATGAGATGGTGCGCTTTTTTACTGTGTTTCGTTGGTATCGTGATAGGAGGTTGTATGAGCCAAAAGGGATCGTCCGAAGCGTCGCGCGAGGCTGGCTCGGACGTAAAGGAAGGTCAAAGCTTTGTTGTAGGTCTTTGGGGTGTTCGCTATCAGGTTAAGGACGTAGGCCGCTCTATCGACTTCTATACAAAACGACTTGGTTTCAAACTGGACCAGCAAAACCTGCCTGCTTTTGGCCAAGTCTCCGTCGGAAATCTCAAACTTATACTCAGTGGTCCGGGAGCTTCGGGTTCCCGTGCGATGCCTGATGGCCGTCAACAGGAGCCTGGTGGATGGAATCGAGTTATGCTTCAAGTGTCTGATCTTCCGGCCAATATTGAGATTTTGAAAAAGGCCGGTCTCCATTTTCGCAATGAGATGGAGGTAGGCCCTGGTGGCAAACAAATCCAATTGGAAGATCCCGACGGCAATCCGATTGAGCTATTTGAGCCTGCGTCATAGTATGCGGTCATATGGACCATGCAATATGCTGCTCGGGAACAGACTTATCGTGAGCGCCAGAAGCATACACGCCTCGAGAGGTTCGAATCCCTTATCGAAACGCCTCTGTCCTCCCGTCATGGCTGCTTATCAGAAGGCACTGCGATTCTAAGGACCGGCTTTCCGCCAACATTCTGCAATGGAAAATAGACGCGATGAGTACGGCTGTCCACCGCAACGCTGTGGGCATTAGGAGCAAAAAATCCTTCGCCAACTTTCTCCAGGTTGCGGCCACGCTCGTCGAAGATCGCGATGATGCCGCTTTCAGCAGAAACGTAAAGACGAGCGAAACCCTTATCAAAGGCAAGCACGTCGGGATCGGCGCCAACGGAGTGAATTGCAGTCATTTTCTTCGCTTCAAGATCAAAGACCGCCAGTTTCGCATTCTCTTCGCAGGCGACGAATGCCAGCCGGTGCTCGCTGTCAATCAATAGTCCGTGTGGTTCACTGCATCCGGCTATTGGATAACGCGCGATTAGCTGGTCTTTGGCTGGATCAATTTCCGCGAGCTGGTTTTGGCCATGCACTCATTGCTCAAACTCCCTTCTCAATGTTGGTTAGCAGGCTCCGTTAACCGAGACGCAAGCGTGTCTACCCATAATTAACATCACTCGCCCTCGCCCCGCATAAGAGCAAGGATAGCGCGCCATAGTTCGATGCAACCGGTGCACTCGAGAGAGGCCTCCTCTCGCAAGGCTAAGGAGCTATAGCTATTCGACGGCTACTCATTTAAGTGAATTGATAATGCGAAGCAGACCAATCTTCATTGATCAAGCCATCCTTCAATCGGCCTGATCGTTATCACGTCAAATTGAATTCACTTGCCGGAACTCTTCTCTGACACCACAAAACGAGAAGCCGCATGATCGCCGAGGTGTTAACGAAGAGTGATTAGCCGAATCACATCAACCAGGAGCAAGTTACTTCCTGACGTTACGCGGATCATCAGCTGGGTTGAGGTAGTTAATCATCCATGGCCCGATTCCATGAAGTTGAATTACGGTTTCTCCCTTTGCCCACGCGAAATGGTGCATCTGCGGAGGCCAGAAGCCAAAGGTCCCTGCGGGCATCGCCCGGGTCACTGCTTGATCGAACTTGTCTCCCATGCCGATGTTCAGTGTGCCTGAGATAACGGTGACATGCTCTATCCTCGGATGCCAGTGTGGTTGAACCTTGAAGCCATCAGGAAACCAAAGTCGCATCGTAAAGAAACCGTCTTTGGTGGGGTCACCCTCCAGCACAGCAATCTTCGCTCCCGCAGGCAGAGATGCAGGGCCATCCTTCCACTGAATCTCAGCTGTAGGGTGGAGACTAATCTCCGCCTTCTGTGACGTCGGGGTCTCCTTCTTTTGAGGTGATTGAGTCACCTGACCCAGTGCTACCGAAAAAAACGCGATTGTTAGCGCGAAGATGCAAAATATTCGCTTCATAGTTTTTGACTCCTTTCTTATGAAAGTTGACCTTAGGTTGTTATCACGCTCCAGAGGCAGTCATAGAATGCAAAACGCTTAGTCGAGGAAAATGAATCACGCTCCGACCGACTAAGGGTTTTCAGGCCACATGAAAGTCGTCGAGCAGTATCAAGGCGACGATTGCAACTATGCTACATTTTCAAATCGCATTCACGAGAATTCCGCTTGCTACTGCTATGGCCCAAACCGAAGCTGCGACGACCGCTGCGACCTTCCAACTTGTCGACCTCATGATCGTCAGGAGCGAAGGAAGATTGATCGCAGGGCCGGCGATCAGGAGTGCCAAAGCGGCCCCGACTGGAGCGCCTGACGCCAGCAAAACGAAAGCCAAAGGAATCTCGAAAAAGGTCGGCAGAGCCAAGGGAATCGCAAACGTAGCGACAACTATCACTGCCAGCAACTTCGCGTTAGGCGACGTGAACGCGCCGGTCGGCAGCCATTGCGCAATTATCATTGAGGCCAGAACCCCAATGACTATTACCGGAACCAAACGCAGAGCCACCTGACCGCATGAACGCACGAAGCGCAGCAGATAGAGTCGACCCGACAAATTCTCGGAAATATCGTCGACTTCACAACGAACTCTTGTTTTCTCGAATATCTTTTCTGCAATCGCTCCGGTGAGGAGAACTGCCGCAACACCCGCGGCCGCGCGCGTGCTGGCAACCTTGTAGTCGAAAAGCATGAAGGTGAGAATCAACGCAGCTGGATTAAGCGCTGGTGCGGCAAGCATCAAGCTGAGTGAGGGACCAAGTCGAGCTGAACATTCGTAGACGCCTTTGAAGATAGGAGCTACACAGCAAGAACATAGCATCAATGGCGTTCCCGCAGCCCCCGCAATTATCTGGCCCCTTAGTGAGCCTTTCCCCAACACTCGAACCAGCCAACGTGGAGACACAAATGTGGTCACTGCTGCGCTGATCAAGATGCCGAAAAGCAATGCCGGCCAAATGACCAAAAAATAGTTCAGCGTTCGGGTAAGAACACCTGCTCCCGAAGCACCTACCAGCGGAATCACATTACCCCGCGGCGTGAAGACTCCCGTGGCAGAGACTTTTCCAATCACTGCCAGGGCAGCGGAACTCTTGTAAGCGATCAGCGCTCCGATGATCAGTAGAGTCGGGAGCGCGAAATATGAAACTTGCTGGATGGTCGCCACCCGCGCGTCGCGTTCTTTATTGCTGGCTTCTTCCGCAACCATTAGTCATCCCATCCGTGATCACTCTCAAAACACTCAGCAAAGCCTTAGCCGAACAATTCGCTGATCAAACCCGCCCAGGCCTTTTGCTCAAGCGCGGGACTAAAAAGGAACGCCAGTCTCTTAACCCAAGACCTTAGCTCAGCGCGATATTCCGAGGAAGTTTCCATGCGCGTCAACAATTGTGCAAGCTCTTTCGTGTCGCCTACATCAAAATAGCCGGGATACTCCGCCCCTAGAATGCCAATGTTGCCATCGATACGCGAGGCGAGGATGGGTACCGAGGCCGTAATCGCCTCTGACATTACGTTGGCGCCTCCTTCCATGCGAGATGAAATCGCACAGATCTGACTGTTCGCAAGGATACGACGAACCTGTGAGCGACTTCGCTCCCCCAGCCATTCATATCGTTGATTGACCCGTCTTTCTCTAAGCGCTTTGGACGCCATTGCGTCGGTCATTGCGGCGCCGACCTGCAAGACTCGGATGTTTGAAGATGGAGGAAGCAATCGCGCCGCCATGGCAGTGCGAAAAGGATCTTTCACGGCGCGAAGGTGGCCGATTACACATACGTCGAAGCTCCTGCGGGATCGGCGCTCTAGCGTAGTCAGCCTACTTTTCGCTGACTTACCCCTGGCGCCGCCTTCTACCGATCCGTCTTCAACTGACTGATAGATTACCCGTGTCTTGTCGCGCAAACCTGGCTTCAGTTCCTCGATGGCTTTTGGTTGCAGCACGACGATCCGGGTCGCGAGATCGAGCGACTCTCGCGCTTGATGACTTGTGCGAAGATCGCGATATAGATCTGTTCCGGTAAGAGCGACGATCACCGGCACGTCTGGGTTTTCGCGCTTAAACTGCACGATTGACGAGTGGCTTCTCCTCGCGTGCAAAGCAACGAGCAGGTCATAAGGTTGCCGGGCATAGTTTTGTAAAATTGAGACGCCGTTGCCAAGGTGTCTCAAAATCCTTGCCCAGCGGAGAGCAGTGATGCGGTTTCCGTAGAGTGAGTCCGGGGGAGCGGGAGTGACTATGCCAATCCTCATTGTTGCTAAGTCTGCAGCGCACAGGTGCGGAAACCCGCCCATACATCGCGCCGGTCAGGAGTGTAGAAGTTTCGGTAGCTGTTATGAATGAGGCGCGAACGAGTTACCCAGCAACCGCCGCGAAGCACTTTGTGATCACCAAACCAGGGCTGTGAGTATTCTTTATAAGGACCAGCAACGAAACCGGGATATGGCGCGAAGTCACTCGCGGTCCATTCCCACACGTTGCCAATCATTTGCCGGCATCCGAACGAGCTATCTCCCGCCGGCAGCGTGTTAACCGGGACGCATCCCATTACGCACCAATCAAGATTTGCGCGTTCCGGAGTGGGTAAATCGTCACCCCAGGGGTACCTTCGTTTGTGAAACGTAAGACCTCGATCTTCTTGCGCTGGCTCTGCACTGGCCGCAAATTCCCACTCCACTTCCGTAGGTAGCCGCCTGGCAGCCCAACGGCAGTAAGCGTCAGCTTCGTACCAATTGATATGGATTGCCGGCAGGCGCCCATCCAGCGCGAGCCATTCATCGAAGTTGCGCCGCAGCCAGCAACTGTTTCCTTCTCGACGCCAGTAGACCGGATGGTCCGCGCCAACACTTGTCCTCCATTGCCAACCCTCTACAGTCCAGAGTTCCCTTCTTCCATAGCCGCCATCTTCCACGAAATGCTTGAATTCATCGTTGCTGACGGCGGTCCTGGATATCGCAAAAGGGCGAATTTCAACCAGGTGTGCCGGCTGCTCGTTATCGAACGTAAAGGCTTGCCCGGAAGAGCTTCCGAGAGAAAATTTGCCGCCCAGGATCTCTACGTCGCCTGTTAGGTAAGTGTCAGATTGAGTAAGAACCGGGATTTGTTTCTGCGATCGTGTTGCCGAAATACTGATTGCGGGCGGGGGATAACTGAGAGTCTGGCGCGTGTACGTGATGGCTTCGTCGTGCATCTGCTCGTGCAGCAGCACAAGACTCAAGAAGTAATCGTGATCGTAACCATCATCTCTCAGGGGATGACTCACGGAGGTTGCCTGCTCGATTACCCGCTCCAGCACATGCGACATGTAATTCAGGGTTGCGTCTCTCTCAAGTAGTGGCAAATCCCAACGCGTGTCGTGGGCCACCCGCGCTGAATCGTAAAGCTCGTCGCCGTAACTGAGAATCGCCGGTTGCCTGCCAAGGTGACGCAATACCCAATACTCCTGAAACCATGCTAAATGACCAATCTCCCAGCGCAACGGATTCACGATCTGCAAGCGCGGACCCATCAACTGCTCGTCATTCAGGTCGTCGACAAGCTCCAGCGTCCGCGCCCGAGTCTCCTTCAGCGCTTCAATCAATTGAACTTTCGCCACACCTGATTGAGCCATTTCAAACCCATTTCTTCTTACACGGCTATTTTAGATCTAGTCCCGGGAGATGCCGCACGCCTACGCAGCCACGTCCTTAAAAAGGTTGTTGAGAGATTCTGCCAACGTAGGGTGGGCGAATATCGCATCCTTGAGCGCCGTGTATGGCAAATGACCCAACATTGCAACCTCAAACATAGCCATCAACTCACCGCCCTCGATCCCAAGCACAGCGCACCCCAGTATCTGTTTGGTGTCGACGGCAACTACGGCTTTCATAAATCCCCGAGTCTCGCTCGTCTCAATAGCTCTAGCCACGCTACTCATCGGCAACTTAGCCACGCGAATCTTCAACCCCTGATTCCGAGCTTCTGTTTCGGTTATGCCAATCCGCCCGAGCTGTGGATCCGTGAAGACTGTGTAAGGGACTAGGCGCCCTCTCGTGGTTGAATCACCGCCCTCAAGGAGATTTGCGCGCAGGACACGAAAGTCGTCATAAGAAATATGTGTAAAGGCTGGGCCACCCTTGACGTCACCGAGCGCGTAGACACCTGCAACGTTGGTTTGCAGTCGATCATCCACGTTGATAAAGCCGTGCTCGTCAGTTTCCACTCCAGCCGACTTCAGGTTGAGTCGGTCGGTGTTTGATTGCCTTCCTACAGCAACGAGCAAATGAGATCCTTCCAGTTCGATTTCAGTTTGACTTGTTCTCACAATCAGGTTCACGTTGCCATTGACCGCTTTAGCGCGTATCGCCTCAGAGTTCAACAGCACTCTGATTCCATCCTCCTCTAGTATCCTGGCTACCTCGTCAGCCACATCAGGATCTTCGCGACTCAACAGATGATCACCCCGATGCACAATTGTTACCTGACTGCCAAAGCGACAAAACATCTGGCCGAATTCCAAACCGACGTAGCCACCACCCATAACCAGCAAATGCTCGGGCAGCGCTTGGAGTTCCATGATTGAACTCGAATCCAAAGTCGGAACTTCATCTATTCCGGGAACGGGCGGCGTTGCGGGACGGGTGCCGGTATTGATGAAAATGCGTTCACTTGTAAGCAGACGCGTCCCGCCTTCACTTAACAGAACCTCCAGCGACTTGGGACCTGCAAACCTCGCCTCGCCTTTCACCAGTTCAAGGCCCTCAGTCTTCTCGATGTTTTTGAGGACTCCATCGTGAAAGCTTTCAACGATCTTCTGCTTGCGATGGCGCACTGCGGACATGCTGACCGTCACCGGTCCACTATCGATGCCGTAGTCAGCACTCCGTCGCGAAAGGTACGCCACGCGCGCGCTTGCCACCATTGTTTTAGTAGGCGTGCAACCTACGTTTACGCAAGTGCCGCCAATGTGGTTGCGCTCTATGAGGGCTGTCTTAAATCCCGCCTTGGCAAAATCTATCGAAAGCGGAGTGCCTCCTTGGCCGGAACCAATCACGATTACGTCATAAGCTTCAGCTACCATGACTAAAACGATTGAGGCCTATTTCAGGCGGGGTGCAGCGATGAGTTAATCATTCAATCAACCGGTCGCAGGTCAGGAACCCTCCTAGTCGATTTATCGTTGCGTCCCAGCGATACTAACGGGACGAGGCGCACCTTGAATACTGATGGGAAGTTGAGGCGCACAACAGACCTTGACGAGCCGCTCACGATCGCGCTGCATCTCGCGATCGTTGTCTAGCCAAGCCAGGGTATCCTTCAAAACTCGCGCCGCGTCCGCATCTGGAGGGCTGACAATCCGGTAGTGCATCCAAGGTCCTTGTCGTCGAGCTCCAACGATTCCCGCTCTCCGGAGATAAGCCAGATGTCGGCTGATCTTTGGTTGGTTGGTCCTTAGGATCTCCACAAAAAAACAGACACACACTTCGTCACTGCCCATGAGGTTGACAGCCGGAGTCGGGTTTGGTCAGCCAGGGCGCGAAAGAATAGATCCCTATCAGGTGGCCTCAAAGATTTGCTCATAACCGCCCTATCTTAGCACAGCCTACCTATACGTCTTGACACCTTATTCACTGTTCTAAGCCGATTGCTTTTCGTTTTTGAGTGAAAGTGGTGCTCCGTTAGCATGTTGCTGAGAAAGGCCGATCGCTGGAGAGTTACTCCGAGGCGATGAGGTCAGTACCACCTCGCGGTAGCGGGGGGGTTAGCGACGGAGGACCTATAACGCTGAGATGATTGGCTTGCCCAGCGATCTTGTTCGGAAGCAGACCCACCCGCTACCGCGAGGTGGTACTGACCTCATTGCCTTCGAACCGTCCCTTTCTAGCAACACGTTAATGGAGCACCACCTGAGTGAAGCTTTCCTTGACAAACGTCAGGCCGCTTCCATAGATTGGTCAAGACATGGTGACCCGCTTAGCATCACTGGCGCTCGTCCTGGTAATTGGCGGGAGTGTCTTCGCCGGCCTTCCGCTGCATTCAAATGAACAGGAATGCAGCATGCCCGAGCTGGCCGGCATGGATTGCTGCAAGATGGCAGCCCAGGCTGCGAGCCTCACGCCCGAGGTTTCAACCGCGCGTTTATGCTGCGCTCTCGACTGTTCGCAGAGCGGAACGACTGGTTCGAGCGGATCTCGGCTTCCCCGCCCATCCTCGAGCCAAGCCATAGCGATTCATACCTCGTCGGCCCAACCGCCGGTTTTGTCGTTGCACTTGTCTCTTCGTTCAAGCTGGGCAGATAGCCCTCCCCCGTATTCCAATCCCGCTTACATTCGACACCTCGCTCTTCTGATCTAAAGACTTTAAGGCCGTATTGTGTCTTCCTGTCGCTGTTCACTCTAAGGAACAGCGGAGTTGCGCGTTTTCCGTGTGACGCGCGTGGTCTTTATTTCATAAGAAGGTCGAATAAAATGTCTAAATCCATTCTCGCGCTTTGTCTTCTCGCACTTCTTCTGTTCGTAGCCGCCTGTGGTCCCAAGTCGTCCCCGGTTGATACTGGCAAAGTTATCAAGAGTGCGCCAATCGGAAATCTAACCATCACACTCTCGAGTCCTTCAGGCCAGATCAAACATGGCAGTGATGAGTTCTTTATCACGTTCAAAGACGCATCCGGCAAGCCCGTGGATGTCGGCGCAGCGGCGCTAACATTTCACATGCCGCAGATGGCCTCAATGCCGGGAATGAACGATCCGGCCACGCTCACGACCACAGATACGCCGGGAGTCTATCGCGCCAGGGCCAACATTGAGGTGGCTGGCGAGTGGCAGGCGCAAGTGTCTTACGAAGGGTCGGCAGGAAAAGGGCAGACCACTTTCTCAGTAACAGCCCAGTAGTTTCTGAGTCAGTTGACCGCTAGACAACGGCGGTCTTAGGAGGATGCTGCCATGATCCACCGGCT
>DATBRN010000117.1:0-24093 GCA_036560225.1 Pyrinomonadaceae bacterium
TTGGGGACTGTGTCAAAGCTCAAAACTTGATTTTCGCGAAACTCGGCGGGGCCAAGCCACCCTTCCCAACCTGAGAGATTATGATGTTCGATCAGTTTTTTGTAAGAGGCTGGCAATCGATCAGATCCGGGACAATTGAAATAATCTCTCAGGTGGGGAAGGGTGGCTTGCCCCCGCCCGAGTTTCGCGAAAATCAAGTTTTGAGCTTTGACACAGTCCCCAATGGCAATGCAAATCAAATCAACCAAAGCAATAGCAGTGGCACTCCTCGCGCTGTCTTTTCTTTCTGGCTACGGCCCGACCGTTGGTTCCTCTCAGCCGGTTCCTTCACTTCAGTTGTTGAGGTTGCCGCAAGAAAAACATCTCAAGAACTTAAAACAGCTCACATTCGGCGGCGAGAATGCTGAAGCCTACTTCTCAGCCGACGGCAAACAGCTGATCTTTCAATCGACGCGTGATGGCCGGGAGTGTGATCAGATTTATACGATGAACGTGGACGGCGGGAATGTGCGCATGATTTCAACCGGCGATGGACGCACCACCTGTTCTTACTTTTTCCCTAACGCTCGCCGCGTACTCTATTCTTCGACTCATCTGGGCGCGAAGGCGTGTCCCCCACGACCCGATTTTTCGCAGGGTTACGTCTGGGCGGTCTATCCCACCTTTGATATTTTCACCGCGCGACCGGATGGTTCAGATTTGAAACAGTTAACGAACACTCCCGGTTACGATGCGGAAACAACAATCTCAAAAGACGGGAAGTTGGTGTTCACTTCAATGCGCGATGGTGACCTGGACATCTACACAATGGACTCGAATGGTAAACACGTCCGCCGCCTAACTAATGAACTCGGATATGATGGCGGACCATTCTGGTCATATGACGGCAAACAGATTGTCTACCGCGCCTATCATCCCCAAACCGAGAAAGAGAAGTCTGACTATCTGGGCCTGCTCAAGCAACACCTCATTCGGCCGACGACCCTGGAAATCTGGGTAATGAATGCAGATGGCTCTCAAAAGCGCCAAGTGACGCACAACGGTAAGGCCAATTTTGGTCCATACTTTTTTCCAGACGGGAAGCGGGTAATCTTCGCTTCCAACATGGACGATCCCAAGGGCCGCAACTTCGATATCTACAAGATCAACGTCGACGGTACCAGTCTCGAGCGCATTACTTTTAACGACACATTCGATGGTTTCCCGATGTTCTCCCCAGATGGAACAAAGCTGGTTTTTGCCTCAAATCGCAACGCGAAAGCTCGTGGCGACACGAATGTGTTCATCGCGGACTGGGTTGAATAACCTTAGGCTGCTCGACCGCGCGCGCGGTATTAGCTGCAACTAAAGGTCGGGAAATTCGATACTCAAGTTAGGTCTTCAGACGTTACACTCTACATCAGTACCGGAAGCGGTAGCGCCCGGCCGAAGACGCAACGTTGGTTGTTACTAAAAACAGTTGGGACAAGTCTCGTTGATCACAGGCCAATCGGATTACTCAAGTTGAGTCTTCGGCCGGTCGCTACCGCTTCCGGTACTGATGTGGAGTGGCAACTACAATCGTGAGTCTTTCACAGTCAGAGAGGTGATCATGTACCGCAAGTTCTTGAACCTGGCGCTAATCATTTCACTGGCAATCGGGGTTGCGCTCTCACAACAGTCCGCCCCGGCGAATAGTGCGCGCTTAGAGCGACTCCGTGCCCATATTGAATATCTTGCCTCCGATAAGTTAGAAGGGCGCCGCACCGGCAGCCCTGGAGCCGATCTCGCAGCCGCGTATATCGCGCGCGAGTTTTCGCGCTACGGCCTCAGGCGAAGCATTGGCTACGACACGCCCGGCATGTCTATTTTGGAGGCGGATTCGCCAAACCGGTACCTGCAAAAGTTTCCTTACGTTGCTGGAGTCCAGCTAGGCAAGGGTAATGAACTGTCGTTTAAGCAAGGTCCGAAAAAGTCCTCGACCAGCCTGACCGTAGGCGAAGATTGGATGCCGCTCGGTCTTTCATCCAGCGGGCACGTTGAAAACTCGCGTGCGCTATTTGTCGGTTACGGTATCACCTCCAGTGAGCTTAAATATGATGACTATCAAAGTGGCAAAGCGGCGGGAAAGATTGCCATAGCGCTGTCAGGTACTCCAGACGGCGATAATCCTCATGGACAATTCGCGATGTATGAAGATGTCCGTTGGAAGGCAATTGCCGCGCGCAATGCCAAAGCAACGGCGCTGATCATCATTGCTCGCGCAGAAAACTTTAAGGACGATCGGCTAGCGACGCTTCACTATGATCATGGCGCCGGCGACGCCGGCTTGCCGGTCGTTGCCATCTCACAGAGCGCGGCGGCAAAGCTATTTGAAGCCAACAGCATTAAGAGTTTCGCCGAATTCGTTCAACAGGTCACCGCGTCCCTGGCGAAACAGGGCACGAAAGAGATCGGCGGCTATGAGGTGAGCACAAGTCATAGTTTTGATGTCCTTGATGATACGAAACTCTCGCTTTCAACTAACATAGTTCGTCAGGAAGTCCGAGCAGCGAACGTCGTCGGCATTCTCGATGGCTCTGATCCGACCCTTAAGAACGAAGTGATAGTTATCGGCGCGCATTACGATCACCTGGGACGAGGCGGTGAAGGAAGTTTGGCTCCGAAGGAAGGCTCTATACATCACGGCGCTGACGACAATGCTTCCGGCGTTGCTGGCATGCTTGAGTTGGCGCATTTGTTTGCGTCGCAAAGGCCCAGGCCGCGACGGACGATCGTGTTTATTGCCTTCAGTGGTGAAGAAGAAGGTCTGCTTGGTTCGAATTACTATGTAAACAATCCAATCGTGCCGCTCGCAAACACCGTCGCTATGATCAATATGGACATGATCGGCCGCATGAGGAACAACAAGTTGATTGTCGGCGGAGTGGGCACAGCGCAGGAATGGCGTCAGATCATGGCGGCCGCCAATGCTTCAGACAGAATCAAAGTCACGGCGACGCCTGAATCGTCGGGCGAGATATCCAAGACGTCCACCTCTAGCGTTGGCACGGAAGTCCCGATAGTAACCGGAATTAATGGCCGGACCGTTGTCAGCCTCGCTCGCGAAAAGCCACTTGATTTGAGCCTCAGCGAAGACGGCTTTGGCCCGAGCGATCATTCATCCTTCTACGCCAAACAAATTCCCGTTCTCTTCTTATGGACCGGTACCCACGAGGACTACCACAAACCGTCCGACACTGCGGAGAAGATAAATTACGATGACGAGGCCCGCATCCTCAGTCTCATCGAGCGCGTAGTTCACGACATAGACAGCAATGACAAACGGCCCGTTTACACGGTCGCAAAATCGGAGTCAACCGGCCGCGCGACCGGCTTTCGCGTCTATCTCGGCACGATTCCCAACTATGCGGATTCAAATGATGGACTACTGCTTGACGGCGTACGCGAAGATTCACCGGCAGCTAAGGCCGGACTCAGGGCTGGAGACAGAATCGTGAAGCTGGCCGGCCGCGAGGTGCACAACGTTTACGATTACACGTATGCCCTCGGAGAAATGAAGGCCGGTCAGGAATATGAAATTGAATTATTGCGCGGCAGCGAGCGACTCACTCTCAAGATCACGCCCGCCGCCAGAAAATAGTGATGAGAAATGAGTGACCGAAGACCGCCGACGGGCGACCGAGTAACGGTCTCCGGTCATCGGTCTGCGGTCGCTTTTCTTACCAACGCGGTTCGCGCTCGTAACCACCGCGGTCGCCACGATCACCGCCGCCGCCGCCATAGTTGCCGCGGCCCCCGCCGCCACCATAACCGCCCCCGCGTCCACCGCGATCAGCCCTCGGTTTAGCCTCGTTGACCGTTAAATTACGACCCCCAAAGTCCTTGCCGTTAAACTGTTCGATCGCTGCGGCCGCCTCTTCCGGAGTTGCCATTTCCACAAAAGCAAAGCCGCGTGAACGCCCGGTGTCGCGATCTTCAATCACGGAAGCTGATTCCACTGTGCCAACCGCCGCGAATGCCTCGCGCAGCTCCTCGCTCGTCGTGCGAAACGAGAGGTTTCCCACATAAAGTTTCGTACCCATCTCTTTTGATCCTTTGAATTGAATGAAGCGCGGGCAGGAATGAAATCCCGAGATGGCAGCGGGGAGCTACTTGACCTCTTCAGGCGAAAACGCGACGAGCCCGATGCTCTTAAAACTTCGAGAGCGGCTTCCAATAAGTTGACAATTGCCTAACTCTCTCCTCAGCCGAACGCGGGTCGCTTCACGAACACGGACAGGCGCAGTCACCACTGATGCGCGAGAGCAGGGAAACTACTGACGGCTCTAAGTATGCCTCAGGCCGACTTTGGAGTTCAAGCTTTACTTTGGCTGCGGGCCCATAGACTGAGCCTTCATCCGAGCCAATAAGGTTGTGAATCGATTATCAAGCTCAGCCGCCTGGTCTTTCACTAGTGCATTGAAATCGTCCGTGTGAAAGTAAGGACCCGTCTTTTGCTTTGCCATTATCGGTAGCGCCTTATCAGCGTACTCGTTTGCTTCCATTAGAACCAGCGCCTGAGCAGCCCCCATTTCAACCCAGCCCTCCGGGTCCTTTAACAGTTTCGCCACAGCCTTAGCATGCTCCCTCGCCCCAAGGATTCCCAGTGCCACCGCCCCATCCCGTCGATTGAAAGACTGTTTGTCCTCCAAGAGCAAGAGAATCTCACCTGCATATTCTTTAGCACCGAGGAGTGCCAAAGCCTTCGCTGCGGCACCCTTTCTAAACTCGTGCTTGAATAATTTGGCGATGTCCCTGGCGTGCTCCTTTGCTCCCAGGCGCGCTAGCGCGTAAGCCGCTGTCTCGGTTCTATCACCTGGAATTTCGTCGTCCAGAACATGGGCGATTTCGCTCGTGTATTTTCCTGCTACTCCCATCTCGAAAAGACAGTAGATTGGACCACCCTCATCAATCAGACTGTACTTTCCATCTCCGAGAAGACGCACAACGTCGCCGGCATATTCGGTCGCCTTGAGGAGTCCAAGGCCACTGGTAGCACCCGCACGGTCATATTCATTCTCACTTCTTAGCAGGCGCGCAATTCGTGGAGCGTATTGTCTTGCCCCGAGTAGTCCCAACGCCGAAGCCGCTTGCCCACGCACTGTGACCTTATGGATGCTTTGTGCGTCTGTTGTGTCTAATAGGGCTGCAATGCGCGGCGCATAATCAAGATCCCCTATTATTCCTAGGATTTTTGCTGCAAAACCGCTAACAGTCTGATCCTTTGATCTCATGAGTCGGACAAGCTCCTGCTTGAAACCCCGCGGGCCATTAAAGTTTCTAATTGACGCCGCATCCTTACTAGAAATGGACAGACTTATGGACTCCAATAGCTTGAGGCTTCGCTCCATCTCGGTCTTGGACGCGTAAGAATGAATAAGTGTCCAGACCAATCCGGACATATGCGGCCAATACTCTGCAAAGCGCTTTTGGAGATCCTGCCACTCTTGTTCTTCTGTTTGGGAAACCCTGGGAGGGGTCAGCTTGCGCCTTCCACTATCTTGCACGCTTGCAGTTGCAATGCTCGTCACAATGAAGACGATTAAGAGAAATATCAAGATGCGCTTCATGTGAACATATCCGCCTAATCGTAATCCGGCGCGTGCATTGCTTCACTCGATGGTCTTAGCATATATTGCTTCGCACTCAACCTACTATTCGTGAAAGGTCTTATTTCAGTATGTCTAAGTCTGTACCCATCACCGTCGCGCACGGCGACGGCATCGGGCCGGAGATCATGGCGGCGACCCTGCATATTCTCAAAGAAGCGGGCGCTAACCTCGAAATAGAAACAATAGACATCGGCGAGAAAGTTTACCTGGCCGGCAATACTTCGGGCATTGAGCCAAGCGCCTGGGAATCCCTGCGTCGCACGAAAGTGTTCCTTAAAGCGCCAATTACCACGCCTCAGGGTGGTGGCTACAAGAGTCTGAACGTGACCGTGCGCAAGACACTGGGTCTTTATGCCAACATTCGACCCTGCGTTTCCTATCACCCCTTCATCGAAACCAAACATCCGAGCATGGACGTGGTGATCGTTCGCGAGAACGAAGAGGACCTTTACGCAGGCATCGAGCACCGGCAAACCGAGCAAGTGATGCAATGCCTGAAACTGATCTCGCGTCCGGGCTCGGAAAAGATTGTGCGCTACGCCTTTGAATATGCGCGCCGAAATAATCGCCGGAAGGTCACGTGCTTCACGAAGGACAATATCATGAAGCTCACTGATGGCCTGTTTCACAAAGTCTTCGACGAGATTGCGGCGCAGTATACCGACATTGAAAATGAACATTGGATCGTAGACATCGGGGCCGCGAAACTCGCTGATACGCCCGAAGCTTTTGATGTGGTCGTCATGCCGAATCTGTACGGCGACGTGCTTTCCGATGTGGCGGCGCAGATTGCGGGCTCGGTCGGCCTCGCGGGTTCCGCGAACATCGGCGAGTACGTGTCGATGTTTGAAGCGATACATGGATCGGCGCCGCGACGCGCCGGACAAAATCTGGCGAACCCGTCAGGTTTGCTGTTAGGTGCGGTAATGATGCTGGTCCATATTGGTGAAACGGGTGTGGCTGAGCGTGTTCACAATGCCTGGCTACGAACCATCGAAGAAGGTATCCACACCTACGACATTTATGAAGAAGGCAAGAGTAAGCAAAAGGTCGGCACTAAAGAATTCGCGGAAGCTGTGGCGCAGCGCGCAGGTCAAACGCCCCAGACTCTGAAGCCCGCCAAGTACAAATCTGACGAGGACGTGGCGCCTGCCGCAAAACCAACCGAACGGACCCGGACCCGAGCAAAGAAGGATCTTGTCGGCGTTGATGTCTTTCTGGATTGGACCAAGGGCAGCCCTAACGATCTCGGCGACGCGTTGAGCAAGCTAAACGGTGACGGTACCAGGCTTGAGATGATGAGTAACCGCGGCGTCAAAGTATGGCCGGGAGGTCATCCGGAGACCTTCTGCTCAGATCACTGGCGCTGTCGTTTTATCTCTGATTCCGAAGGCAGCGTTCTCTCGCATCCGCAGATAATATCGCTCCTTCAACGCTTCGCGGATGCTGGATTCGATTTCATCAAGACGGAGAATCTTTACAACTTTGACGGCGAGCGGGGTTATTCGCTTGACCAGGGAGCCTGAAGAACAAGGATGAAGGCGGAAGGATGAAGGATGAAAAGATCGCGAAGTGTGAGCTTGACAGATCGGAACTCTACCAAGCCCTTGAAAAAGACTCAAAAATCCAGGAAGACGAGCGCGAAGGTTAAGACGACTTCATCCTTCATCCTTCAGCCTTCATCCTTGCCTTTGGTGGCCGTTGTTATGGGCAGCAAGTCTGATTGGGAAACGATGCGTCACGCCGACGAAACGCTCACGGAGTTTGGCGTGGCCCATGAATGCCGCGTTATGTCTGCTCATCGTACTCCTCAATTGGCGGCGGAGTTTTCGTCGAGCGCAGCTTCTCGTGGCATTGAGATCATCATTGCCGCCGCAGGCGGGGCGGCTCACCTCGCCGGTGTGATCGCTGCGCACACAGTACTGCCGGTGCTCGGGGTTCCCATGAAAAGCGATGCGCTCAATGGCATGGATTCGCTGCTTGCCACTGTGCAAATGCCGGCCGGCATTCCAGTCGGCACCCTGGCCATCGGCAAGCCTGGAGCGATCAATGCGGCGCTGTTCTCCATTTCCATACTCGCCAACAGTCACCCCGAACTTCGCTCAAAGCTGGAAGAGTTTCGTAAGCGTCAGGAGCAACAGGTACGCAGTGTGACCCTTCCATGAGTTCAGCGGTTTAACACGTCCCTCCTTGAAATATACCGACCTTTGGCGCAGAATTGCCTTCACTTAAGTGCCGCGGCGGAGAAGACCTGATACCCCAGGACTCCGTTTGTTTTTCACAATTCTTCCTGTCTTCGCTTTGCTTGAACCCAGAACGTGATCGGCGAAACTGTCTCCCATTATCGGATCATCGACCAGCTCGGTGAGGGCGGGATGGGAGTGGTTTACCTCGCAGAAGACACGACGCTGGGCCGGCGCGTGGCGATGAAATTCCTCTCCAGCACCACCAAAGAATATCGTGCCAGATTCTTACGAGAAGCACGCGCCGTTTCCGCTTTGACTCACCCAAACATAGCCACCGTTTTTGACTATGGCGAAACGGCTGAGGGCCAACCTTACATAGTAATGGAATTAATCAAAGGCGAGCCTCTAAGCGATAAACTGCGCGCCGGATCGTTGCCGCTGACGGAAGCAGTAAGGATTGTGTCCCAGATTGCCGAAGCGCTCGGCGAAGCTCACCACGAGGGAGTGGTGCACCGCGATGTCAAACCCTCGAACGTGGTAATTACCGAGCGAGGCCAGGTGAAGGTCCTCGACTTTGGGTTGGTCAAACAGATCGCTGAACACCTCAGCGTTGGCGGAGGTTCTGGCCAGAAAACTTTGCCTTCAACTCGTACCCGCAGCGACGTAATCGTCGGTACCCCGCTCTATCTTTCGCCGGAACAGGCGACAGGAAAAAGTGTGGACGGACGGAGCGATCTTTTTGCTCTCGGGGCCGTTCTTTATGAATGCATAACGGGCCAATCAGCATTTTCCGGCGCCAGTTTTATCGAAATCGGAGCACAGGTGATACACGTCACACCACCGATACCTTCGAAACTCAACGATCGCATACCACCCGAGCTTGATCGAATCACGATGAAGGCAATCGAGAAAAAGGTCGAAGCTCGTTACCAATCGGCGGCCGAGTTAATTGAGGATCTGCGACTTGTTCTTCCAACTCTTGACGGCGACGGTTATCGCAAGACTCGCGCGACGGGACCGTTAGGCAAAACGCGCACGCATTCGGCGACCGCCTTTACCACGATAACTGAAACCTTTCGGCGGCCAGGGCCTTCCCTGGGCACATTTGTCCTCGCCATAGTTGCCGTTGCGTTGGTGAGCTGGATGATCCTCCGTTGGTGGAAACCTGCGCCTTATGAACCTACACCCGCAGCACGCAAGATGTATGACCAGGGTACCGACGCTATTCGCAATGGAGCGTTTTTGCAGGCCACCAAAGCTCTGGACCAGGCGACCGTCAGCGACCCCAAGTTTGCCCTGGCACACGCGCGACTTGCCGAAGCGTGGACCGAGCTTGATTATGCGGACCGGGCCAAAGACGAGATGTTAAAAGCGCAGCCGTTGGGAAGCGCGCCTTCACAATTTGCGCGTCTAGATGCTCTTTACCTCGAGGCGATTCATGCGACGGTAACGCGAGACTATCCCGTTGCAATCAAGGCTTACAGCGAGCTGGTTCAGCTTTCACCAAATAACCCGCAAGTTCATGTTGATCTTGGCCGCGCCTATGAAAAGAATGAAGAGCTAAAAAAAGCAGTTGAGAGTTACGTTCGGGCCACCAGTCTTGATGAGCAATATCCCACTCCCTTTCTGCGGGTGGCGATTCTTTACGGGCGACAAGGAGACGAAGCCAGCGCTCGCTCGGCGTTTGGCAAAGCTGAGTCGCTCTATCAGGCATTGGGCAACTTTGAAGGCCAGGCGGAAGTGTTTTATCAGCGCGGTTATTTATTCAATCAACTAAACAACTTCCCGGAGGCGCGCCAAAACCTGCAGCGAGCGCTGGAGCTGGCACGCACAACTGCAAACGAATACCAGCAGGTGAAGACGCTACTCAAGCTGGGTGATGTCGCGGCAGACACGGAGAAGCTCGAAGAAGCCAGGCAGTATATTCGTCAAGCGCTGGAGCTGGCCCAGGCCAAAGGCATCGATAACCTTACGAAACGGGGGTTGATCGACCTTGGTAATACCTATTTTCGTGAAGGAAAGTTTGAAGAGACGGAAAAGTATTTCAAACAGTCTCTTGACCTGGCGCAGAGCCAGAAAGACCCACGCAACACCGCGAGGGCCTTACTGTCATTGGGAAGTCTGGCTGAACAACGAGATAGGCCCGATGAAGTGGTCCAATACGTAGAGCAAGCGCTTCCTTTCTATCAAAAAGGAGACTA
The DNA here is from genome assembly GCA_036560225.1 of Pyrinomonadaceae bacterium. Taxonomy (GTDB): domain Bacteria; phylum Acidobacteriota; class Blastocatellia; order Pyrinomonadales; family Pyrinomonadaceae; genus PSRF01. Next base: position 10,021 of record DATBRN010000117.1, read on the forward strand.
TCGCAAGGAGTCGATCCAAGCCCGACAACTGCTCGCTCGCGCGAAAGTGCAAAAAGGGGACTACGATGTGGCCCTTCAGAGTTTTCAACAAGCGCTGGAGTTAAGCGAATCAAATGATCCCACCACGGCTGGTTTGTCCCATGAAAACATCGGCCTCATTTTTGTCAGGCAGGGCAAGTATCCGGATGCGCTCCATCACTTTGAAACGAGCTATGCAATCGCCAAGGACGTTGGCGACAAGCGCAATATTGGTCTTAGCCTCATTGATCGCGCCAACGCGCTCTGGCGGTTGGGAAACTACGCTGCAGCTCGGGCAATGCTTGCAGAAATATCCAGCATCATAAAGAGTACCAGCGATTTAAATCCGGCGTATTATCTGGCTATGGCCCGCATTGCGCTGAGCGAACGCCAGTTTCCTGAGGCGATCGCAAAGGCCCAGCAAGTAATTACGCTGGCCGGGGCGCAACAAAAAAGTCTTACTATCCCGGCCACGTTTTCCCTTGGCCTGGCCCACTCCCTTGCCGGTGCTGTCAGCCAGGGTCAATCAAAGTGTCAGGAGGCAGTCGATATGGCCAGGCAGTCCGGCGATCCGGGACCTCTGTCTGAAGCACTCTTATCGCTCGCTGAAGCAATGATCGAAAACGGGAACAGCGCAGGCGCGATTAAGAATGCGCTTGAGGCGCAGGAACTATTCGCTCGGTCCGGTAAAAAAGACTGTGAATGGCTCGCGTGGTTGATTGCCGCACGGGCAAGTCGCAGTGCCGGTGACAGCCAAAAGAGCAGCGAGTACGCTTCACGTGCTCAAGCAACGCTTTCAGAACTGCAAACGAAATTCGGGGACGACAACTACAATAACTACCTCAATCGTCCCGACGTAAAATTCTCTCGCAAACAACTCAGCGAATTCATCGCTGGCAAATCCTAATCCCAACCCAGCCCCAAAGGAGACTTCACATGTCAGACCCAAACCCAGGCGAAGGCGGCGTCATCATCATCAAAGGCGGTTCGTGCGAACTCAACTTTGACGATGGCATCTTCAGGCACGATCCCACCGAAGCTGCCAGACGCAAACACAAGTGTGACGAAATGCTGATTAAACAGATCGTCATTACGGGCAACGGTCAAACCTACAGCCACGATATTCCCGAAGGATTCAAGGGCGAAATTCGAATTGTCTGTCGCTAAAGTCGTTCGTCGGTAACGTAAGAGTCCGGGAAGCGTTCTCGCCGCTTTGTCCGACGATTGGCTGGAGGTGTGTTTGATGAGTTCTCTGTCAAGCTTCTGACAACTTCGGAGATTACTGCGTAAATTCTCCGGGCTCCAGGAATTCAAACCTCATTCAACCTTAAGGAGGAATTCACATGTCAGAACCAGGAGAAGGCGGTGTCATCATCATCAAAGGTGGCTCTGTAGATTTGAACTATGACGAGAGCATCTACATAAAGGATCCCGCAGATCCCAAGAGTCATAAGAACGCAAACCTGAAAATTACAAGAGTCGTAATTACTGGCGACATCAGTTACGACAGTGGTGACCGTCCGGGCGGGTTCAGATGCGACATCACGGTGACCTCTAAGTAGTAACGTTGATGCTACAACTGTAGTTTCGTGACCATCAGGTCAGCGTTCGCCCCAACCCTGGCTATGGGGTGGAATTGTGTTCTCTTACGGATTCCGCCCCCGCAGCTTCAGCTTGAGACTCCGCTCAGGGACGGCTGCGGGAAATCAACGAGATGATGGCAACAAACACCGCGGAACCGATAATTGACCAGATGATCGGAAAGCTGGTAGTGCCGATTCGAATCGGAAAGAGTTCGGGCAATCCCAGCAGGCGGGCCAGCCACATTCCCAAAAGAGCGCCGATAAAGCCGATCGCAATTGATACCAGGCAACCACCGCGCGAAAAGCCAGTAATCGCCTGCCCAATCGCGCCGCAAATTCCGGCGATGATTAGCAACACAATAAGATCTAGTAATGTCATTTCACTTCCTTTCCCAAGAACGTCTAAAGGCCTGGAGGCTGGTGTTCAGACTCAGAGACTTGTAATTCCTTTGATTATTTCTCCCCCCTTCATTACGAATCGGACGCGCTCGAGTTCGCTGATATCGCGCAGTGGATCGCCGTCAACAGCGATAATGTCAGCAAACTTTCCCGTTTCTATCGCCCCAAAGTCACCCGGATGTTCCAACAGCTCCGCAGCGACCACCGTGGCCGATTGGACCGCCTGCATCGGCGTCATCCCGTAACGCACCATGTAGGTGAACTCTTTAGCCTGATTTTCCGTCCAGGCATAACCGCCAACGTCCGTGCCGTAAGCAATCTTAACGCCTTTGCGCAGTGCGATGGCGAATGCTTTTGCCTCGAGATCCCGCATTGTTAGCCAGATCGGTGCGCCGGCAGCCGCGCGTCCTTCGGCAACATAAATCCCGACATAAATCGTCGGACACCAATAGACTCCCTGTTTCACCATTCGGTCCATCAACCCTTCGTCCAGACCATAGCCGTGTTCAATCGAATCGACGCCTGCGCGAAGCGCTGCGTCAATTCCGTCCCAACCCATCGCGTGCGCGGCAACGCGACGTCCGAGACGGTGCGCCTCATCAACCATCGCCTTCATCTCTTCGTCTGTAAAGTTGACCCACGAGTGAAGCGCACCATCTTTCAAATAATAACGACGGTCGGCATAAAACTTTATCCAGTCTGCTCCGTACTTGACCTGCTCGCGAACAGCGCGTCGGATGTTATCGGCGCCGTCAACGATCTGCACACCCTCAGGCATTTTCAATTCCCAGGAATAACCGAGCAGCGGGTACATGCCAGTTGCTGAAAAGGCGCGCGTGGACACAAACAGGCGCGGGCCCGGGATGATGCCGCGGTTGATGGCAGTCTTGACGTCGACGTCGGCGTACATCGCGCCCTCAGTCTCCAGATCACGCATCACCGTGAAGCCGTTCATCAAACCAATGCGAGCAGCAACGGTGGCACGTATCGTTCGATAAGGAATCGATTCCTTGAGAAGTTGTTCATCGTAATCGGCACTGGTGATGTCGCCTTGAAGCAGAATGTGGGTGTGACAATCTGCCAACCCTGGAAGGACGGTGGCACGCGACAAATCAATCACCCCGGCGGCAGCGGGCGTATTCTTCTGAATCTCCGCCAATGGCCCGACAGCTTTGATCCGTTGGCCTTCAACCAGGATTCCCTGGTTCTCGAGAACGCGTCCGGTACGCACGTCGATTAACCGTCCGGCCTTGATGAGAACAGTCTTAGGCGGGGCTGCTGTCGTTTGTGCCGAGGCCAGGTTCTGCAATAGAAAGGAAATAACGATCACGGCGAACAGTGTTCTTTTCATCTTTTCTCCTTAACAACTCGAGATTGTGGTTGCCGCTCACCATCAGTACCGGAAGCGGACCGGGGTCCCCGGCGCGGCAGCCGCGCTGGGGTGGTGGTAGCGACCGGCCGAAGACTCAACTTGAAGTTATCATTTGAGTGCTGTACCCAGGTTGAATCCTCGGCCGGTCGCTACCGCTTCCGGTACTGATGTCGAGCTGGCGTCGCACAAAGAGTAATTCATCGTCAGCTGCTGCAAACTTCATTCGGTCTTTCCATGCGATGTTGGTTTCGGGAGAGGTGGGCTGCGTGGCAACCCCACCCCGCCTCCCGCTCGCGGCGGCCTGGGGTCTTGGTGCGATCCAGATCATAATCCCTTCTTCTTGAGCCAATCGCGCACAACCTCAGCCTGACCGCGCTTGTTGGCATCGACCTCGTAGTTTAAGTGCCGCATTTCGTCGGTTGAGATCGCGTGTGCGAGTTTGGCCAGCACCTCGCTGAGCGCCGGCACGCTCTCAAGTGGTTCTCTACGCACCAGATAAACAGCTTCATATGGCGGAAAGTAGTGCCGGTCGTCTTCCAGTTGCACCAGATCCAGCGCCGCTATTCGTCCTTCAGTTGAATTGCCCGCAATCAAATCAACTTGTCCGGAGGAAAGCGCGATGTAGGTCAGGGAAAGATCCATCTCGCGCGGTTGCTCGGCGAACTTCAAACCATAAGCTTTAGCAAAACCTGGATAACCGTCGGCGCGCGACATGAAGTCCTGACCAAACCCGGCGCGCCAATTCCGAGCATAGGGCGCCGCATCAGAAATCGTTTTCAACTGCAATCGCCTGGCATCGGCGCCACGCACCAGGATGGCAAAGGTGTTATCGAAACCCAGCGGTTCGCTCACCACAAGATTGAATTTTTCTGCGTACTCTTTCTTAACTTGTTCGTAGACCGTCCGGGGATCAGTAATGGGAGCGTGCTTTAGTATCGCAGTATAAGACGTGCCGGTGTACTCAGGGTACAGATCGAGACCCCCTGCCAGCAGTGCATCGTGTGGCAGATTTCCGCCCAGCTCAAACTTGCGCTCGACTGCAACACCACGCGCTTCGAGCATCTGTGCCACGATTTCGCCGAGAATTGCCGACTCAGTAAAATCCTTTGACCCTACTTTCACGCGAGCGGCGGTTTGCAATTGGGACATATGCGAACGAGAATCGCGCGAACCGACAAAGATTCCAACGATCACGGCGACGATGATTGCGGTTATTGCCGCGACAGTGAATTTTTTTCTTCCTGAAATCTCACTTACTTTACGACGGCGAACTATCGAGAAGTGGCGCTCGACAAGACCCAGCCCGAAATCGGCGGTCAAAGCCAGCAAAGCCGCAGGCAGAGCGCCGGCAAGCAGAAGGTTGTTGTCAAACTGCCTAATGCCGCGAAAAATAAAGACTCCAAGACCGCCCGCTCCAACCGCTGCCGCAATCGTGGCGACGCCGATAGCAATCACCATCGCGACTCTTACGCCCGTTACTATCACGCTCATCGCCAGCGGCAACTCGACTTGCCAGAGAACCTGCCGCCCGGTCATTCCCATCGCCACGGCCGCTTCGCGTACATTTGCATCGACTCCTAAGATGCCAGTCACTGTGTTGCGAATAATCGGTAGCAGTGAATACAGCACGAGCGCGACGATCGCGGTGCGGGCCCCGATGCCGCCTACAATTTTGAGCGGAATTAGGAAACCAAACAGTGCCAGGCTGGGAATGGTTTGCATCACGTTCGCAACTCCCAGTACTGGACCGCGCAGGGACTGCTTGCGGGTTAGGAGTATTCCGGAGGGAATGCCGATGGCGACTGCGATCAGGATCGAAATGAAAACCAGCCACACATGTTGACGAAGGAGCGTCAGCAGCTCGGGCCAGTTTTGCCGGAGGAAATTCAGGAAGCTCATGACCGTCTTTCCCCCGGGTTCTGATCGGCCGCACTGAGGCCCAAAGTTTCTATATACTTTAACGCCAGCGGATTTTTCGATTTCAAGAAGTCTGCGGGCTTTTCCAACAGGAGCAGCTGCCCGTTTTCCATCAGGCCCACGCGGGAGCCTAACTGCAATGCTTCACGCACGTCGTGTGTGACGAACACAGCAGTCTTCTTCAGTCGTCGCGTGAGCTCAGCAAACTCTCTTTGCAGACTCGCGCGCGTCAGCGGGTCAAGAGCGCCAAATGGCTCGTCCAACAAAAGTAAGGGCGGTTCGGCAGCCAGTGCACGCGCCACGCCGACACGCTGTCGCTGTCCGCCCGACAACTCACCTGGATAGCGATGGGCAAAGTGAGACGGTTCTAGGCCAACAAGCGAGAGCAATTCATTCACTCGTTTCTTAATGCGTTCTTCGTCCCACCGTTCGAGCGATGGGACGAGGCCCACGTTTCTTTCGACGGTGAAGTGTGGGAAGAGACCACCTTCCTGAATTACGTAACCGGTGCGGCGTCGCAGTCGAATGGGATCCCACTCGGTCGTAGACTTGTTTTCAACCATTACCTGACCAGCAGTTGGCTCAAGTAGACGATTGATGAGTTTGAGGGTTGTGGTCTTGCCGCATCCCGACTCGCCGAGCAACACAAGGGTCTCGCCGTGCTGAACCTCGAAGCTGAGATGGGAAATTACTGGGGAGGTAGCCGTGACATGAGAGAAACTTACATCGTGAAACTCGACCAGCGGCTGGGTGGTGGGCGCGGACATTTTGGGGCGAACTCAAAACAATTGACAGGATTTACAAGATGAACATGATTACATAGCGCATCGAGCCGCACTCAAAACCTGTTTGTTTTACACATTGCTAGTAACGAATCTATTTCGCCATGAAACTTCAGCAAGCTGCGGAGCAGCTTATCAGTCCGCGGAGCGGACGTCAGCATAAAGCCCGGGGTGGAGCGAAGCGGAACCCCAGGACCAGCAGTGCAAGAAAATGGGCAGAGCCCGCGAGCGGGCGATAGGAGGTACATCAATGTATTGCGCGACAGAAAGAGCATCACGCAAAGGTTTCATTTCGGGATGAATTCATTCAGTTCTTAGAGGAAAATGGGATTGAATACGACGAGCGATATGTTTGATAAAACCTCCGCCGCCCGCGTCCGCGGGCTTTGCAATCGTTGCATTGGTGGTCCTGGGGTTCCGCTTCGCTCCACCCCAGGGCGGGGTCCCCAGCCGGGCAGCCCGGCTGGGGTGCTAGACTTTATGCTGCCACCCGCTTCGCGGGCTGAAGCTTTCTTAGACCGCCAACAATAGGTTACTGCTGAACTGTTGCTTTTGATCCAACCAGTTATGCGCGGAAGTGAACCCGGTTTCATCAGCCAACTTTGCGATGTCGGACAAATCATACTTGTAAGAGTTCTCCGTGTGGATTTGTTCACCTTCTCCGAATTGCACTTCCATCTCGAGCTGGCTAATCACCACCGTTTGCTTACGCATGCTCTCAATGTAGATCTCAACACGGCCGACGGCTTCGTTATAGAACGCGCGATGTTGGAAAGCCCTGAGGTCGAAGGTGCCGCCAAGTTCGCGGTTGATGCGTGCGAGCACGTTCAAGTTAAACGCCGCCGTCACACCAAGTGCATCGTTGTAAGCAGCCTCGAGAACCTGCTTGTCTTTCTTCAAGTCCGCACCCAGCAACAACGCATCGCCCTCACGTAGCACCTGGCGCAGCGCGCGCAGAAATTTCAGTGCCTCTTCGGGATCGAAATTGCTCACGTTTGAACCAAGGAAAAGCGCAAGCGTGCGAGCTCTCGGCGTCTTACGTAACTCTGCGAGTCCGGCAAAATAGTCGGCAGCATAAGCCTCCACGCTGATTTGCGGATACGACTGCAAGAGTATTCGCGAACTGCTATCGAGCGCCGAAGCCGAGATGTCAACCGGCATGAAAAGAAGGTCCGGTTGCTTTCTCAGTAGCGCTTCAATAATCAGGCGTGTCTTCGAAGCACTGCCGCTGCCCATCTCGAGCAGGGTGGTATTCCCATCCAACGAAGAAACTATTTCATCCGCATAGCGCTCCAAGATCTCGTTTTCAGCGCGCGTCAGATAATATTCAGGCAGGAGACAGATGGCCTCAAACAGTTGTGAGCCCAACTGATCATAGAAATACTTCGGGAGGAATCGCTTCGGCTTTGAAGACAGACCGCGACGCACATCTTCGGCAAGTCCGGCAAGGGGATCGCGCTTTACAAGGTTGTGTATGAGGAACTTCTCTTCGCTTATCCGCGCCGCTTGATTCAACACTGTGCCCCCTGTTCCATCAACGCCTCCGGCTAGTGCAGCGATGCACTCAATACTTCTGGTCAGGTGCCAACCGGGTCTGGGTATGATAACGGATCAACCTCGATTAGCAACTGTTACGCTCCGGGTTAGATACAGCTCAAGCTCAGTCAAGGCGTAAGGTTGCCCAGCAAATTTTTCCGACCGTTCACTCAATCAACCCACGCGGCTTCGCCGCCGCACAGTGTGGAAAGGCTCTGCCTTTCCTCGCTTGCCTTGATCTCTTTGAGGCTTCGCCTCATGAATCGGAGGCGCAGCCTCAGATAATCTTAGAGATTCAGCGGTAAGGCAGAGCCTTACCGCAATGTGCGGCGGCAAAGCCGCAATAGGTGAATTGACCCGCCAGTGAACGGAAACTTGGCCGCGGCTTAACCCGGATAACGGCGATCCGAACAAGCGAATTCAGATCTGCTTCATCTGGGTTAATCCGCGGCTAAAATATTTCCCGGACGCGCTTGACCGTAGCGACTTCGGTCGGGCAAGATCAGCGCTATGTTTTACCCCAGATCCCCCGCGGCCAGCTGGAATCCCAGTAAGTCTCAATACCGAAAGTTCCTGAACATTATCAGGTTGTTATTCGCGCTTGTGGCGTTTGCCTCCGTTAGCCCGGCAAGCCCGCCGGCTGTAAACCAAGCTGCGCGAGCAAGTATGGGCGTTGCGAAAGAGACCGCGCAGGCTGGACAGAGTACCGGGGAAAGCTTCCGCCGTGAGCTGGAGACTGGCGAAAAGGTTTCCCTTTCGGTTAAGAGTCGCAGTGGTCGCGTCAGCGTAATCGCATCTGACGAGCAAAAGAAGAACGTCATCATAGAGGCGAGTTCAGCCGGCGCTTTTCTGGACGCGACCGATGTTCGCGCCGAAGCTAAAGACAACAATATAAACATAGAAGTACGCGATCGTCGTGACAAGGATCGCATCGATATCGTCGTTCGCGTGCCCGTGCGCTCGAAAGTGAAAGTTGAAGGTGAAGCCGGTGCCGTTGACGTAGTCGGCAATGTGGAATCGGCTGAGGTCAGCACCAACACTGGAACTATTCATGCTGACGTGCCGCTTGAGGCTCTCAAGTTCAATTTTATCTGGAGCGCAAGCAAGCCGCGCTATTTAAGCGACGTTGAACTTCCGAAGGTCAAGGAGAAGGCTGCGGGTGTCTTTACACTTTCGGGCAAGCTTGGCGAAAAGAAACCCGCCAAAGAAGAGCGCGTGCAGCTGGAGTTTCTTACGCAGCGGGGCGTGGTCCTGCTAAACGTGGATCCCAGCATGGTCCCTACCGACCTGCGCGAACGACCGTTGACCGAAGCTGCCCGCGCCATCGTGCGTAGTGGCGACAACCCGCTGATAGAAGCAATCCGCAAAGTCTCGCCACGGATGTTTGGCGATTATGCAAAAACCCTACCGCCTCCTGAAAAAGAACCAACGCTCGTGAGGCGAACGCCCCCGGGACAGTTTGTAAGCGAGCTGTCACCACAGTTGCTGCGCTTCAACGCCAGCGTAACGGACCGCAATGGACGAGCAATTGGTGGGATGAAGGAATCGGATTTCACCGTCTATGAAAATGGCGTTGAAAGAGAAGTCACCAGGGTTGTACCAACCTACGAGCCTTTCAATCTCGTCCTTCTCCTCGACGTTTCCGGAAGCGTCGAAGAGCGAATCGATTTCATTCGTAAGGCAGCGCGTGACTTTCTAAACACTGCGAGTCCGCAGGATCGAATTGCCATCATTAGTTTTCGCGACGACATTCAGGTGATCTCAGACTTCTCTACCGACCGCAAAATGCTCTCCCGGAAACTCGATGAAATAGATGCCGGCGGCGCCACCGCGCTTTACGATGCGCTCGGCTACGTCTTCGCGGACACGCTGAAAAAACTTCGCGGACAACGTACCGCCGTAGTCATTCTTTCAGACGGCGACGACAATAAATCCTTTGTCCCCTTCCCTGCGATTCTGGAAGCAGTAATTGAATCCGGAGCGTTGATTTACCCTCTCTACGTTCCTTCAGGATTGATACCCGAGAGCAGCGTTCCCAAGCCAGAGTTGACGATTGATCCGCTGCGGACACGGTACCTGACACTCACCACGCGCGCTCACGAAGAAGGCCAAAAATTGGCGCAGGTCTCCGGCGGCGTTTATTACCCAATTCGTCAGCTTACCGAGTTGCAACGCGCTTACGACGACGTGGTAGTCCAGCTTCGCACTGCTTACACAATCACCTACGCTTCAAACTCCCGCTCATCAACCAGTCCAAGAGTGCGCGTGCGTGCCAACCGCGAGGGCGCTTCGGTGCGGTTGAGTCCCGTGGTGAACGTAGCAACACCCTAATCTTCTTGAGCTTTCAGTCACTCCAAGTTTGACCCTAGCGAGAGTTGGGCGGGGGCAAGGCGGGGTCCCCGCTGGGGTGCTAGGCCCACCTTCCTTACCCTGAGCTTAATCAAATTGAGCTTTGATTCCTGATTGAAAGGCTTTCAAGGTTGAGCAATCGAGACTCGCAAGTAATCTCACAGGTGAGGAAGGTGGGCTTGCCCCCGCTCGACTTTCGTGAGCGTCAAGTTTTGGGTTTCAAGAAAACTGGCGCGCTGGCTGTAGCCCGCAATCCCCTGCGACAGTTTACTTTTCATCCCTCATCCCTCATCCTTCATCCTTAATGTCCGAACCACTATTCGCATCCCTTTTTGACGAAACCGAGCGCCGGCCGTTGACCGTCAGCCAATTAACGGAATCCGTTCGCAAGGCAATCGAAGCGCGCTTCGCCAGCGTCTGGGTCGAAGGTGAAATCTCAAACTTCAAGGCGCATTCCTCAGGCCACTGGTATTTCACGATCAAGGACGAGGGGGCCCAACTACGTGCTAAGTGTTTTCGCTCGGCGAACAGTCGCATACGTTTTCGGCCCAAGGACGGCTTACACGTGACGGCTCGTGGCCGCCTGACGGTTTATGACATTCGCGGCGAGTATGAGTTGGTGGTGGAAGCGCTTGATCCCGTGGGCGCGGGCGCACTGCAAGTTGCCTTCGAGCAACTCAGGGATCGCCTTCAAGCTGAAGGATTGTTTTCCCAGGAACGCAAGCGACCTCTGCCAGTTTTCCCGGGAAGGGTAGGAGTGGTAACGTCGCCAACGGGCGCAGCGATCCGCGACATCCTCAACGTTATTTCTCGTCGCACGCGAACTGTTCATGTCCTCTTCTCTCCAGCGCGCGTTCAAGGTGACGGCGCTGGAAGCGATATTGCAAGGGCTATCCGACTGCTAAACGACCATCACCAGCGGGCTCTTAGAGATGGTCGAAATCAGGATTTAGTCGACGTTCTGATTGTCGGTCGGGGTGGCGGCTCAACTGAAGACCTCTGGGCATTCAACCAGGAGGAGGTAGCACGCGCGATTCGTGCCTCCAGGATTCCCATAATCTCAGCCGTCGGTCATGAGACCGATTTTACGATTGCTGATTTTGTCGCCGATCTTAGAGCACCAACACCATCGGCCGCAGCAGAGATTGTGGCCGCCCGCGAAGATCAGCTTTGCTCGGCGCTCGCGCAAGCAGGTGACAATCTCACCCGGCTTATGCGTTACAAAATAGTAGCTTCGCGAACGCGCGTACAGCATCAGGCGCTTTCGGGAGTCTTCAATGAAGTGCGTGGCCGACTGCGCGACGCAGCCGCTGCCACCAATTCGGCGCGACATCGTCTACAGATATTAGTAGGTCAAACGGTTCGCAGCGCGCACCTACGAACTGATGCCCTCAGTGGCAGCCTGGCGCCCGCGCAGTTACGCACTCGGCTAGCGGAAGCCCGTGTACGATTTGATTCGGCGTATACTGGCACCAATACGGCGATTGAAAGGCTGATGGACGAGGCTAAGCAGCGCCTCGGGCTGGCAGCAGCTTCGCTCGATGCGCTCTCGCCGTTGTCCGTGCTGCAACGCGGCTACGCAATCGCGCAGAAGGAAGACGGGAGTCTCCTTCGTGACGCAAAAATGGTTTCCATCGGCGAATCGGTGAAAGTCCGACTGGCCAAGGGAAAAATCAGCGCAAGCGTTGAGAGTGTTGAAGAGAATTGAATCGGCAGCCAGCCGATTTTTCAAAAACCGTTTAGAAAGCAAACTTATCTGCCCGTGTTCCGAGGTGAAATTCGCGCGGAATACAACGGAATGCCAGGTTGGAAGTTGCGATACCCACGACCGGCAGACAAGTCTGCTTTCTAAACGGATCAGGTTTTTAATATTGTTCGGAGCCGGGCCTTGCCCATCGTCTTATTCAGGAAATGAAAAACGAAGAACAGCCAAAGAGTTTTGAAGCGTCCCTCGAAGCGCTGGAACAAATAGTCCGTCAGCTTGAGGGCGGTGACCTGCCCCTGGAAAAGAGTCTTGAGTTATTCGAAGATGGCATTCGGCTTTCTCGCCAGTGTCAGGAACGTCTCAATCAGGCTGAGCGGCGCATTGAAATACTGCTCCGCGATAACCAGGGCCGCCCGGTAGTAAGCGCATTCGAGGAAGCAAACACAATGTCTGAAAACAACACCGCCGGCAAAGATGAAAACAAGTTCTGAATTGGCATCAGTTGAAATTTCGAGTAGCGCGACCGACAGCAGTCTGGCCGAATTTGTGGTGAACGCTCGCAAACTTGTCGATGCCGAGCTGGATCGAATTCTACCGGCTGAATCGGTCTCCCCTGTTAACGTTCATGCGGCTATTCGTTGGAGTGTCTTCGCAGGCGGCAAGCGCTTTAGGCCGCTGCTCTTAATCGCTAGCGGCGAGGCTCTTGGAGCCCAGCGCGAATTCCTAATCGACACAGCCTGCGCGCTGGAGATGATCCACACTTACTCGTTGATCCACGATGACCTTCCCTCAATGGATAACGACGACCTCAGACGCGGTCGTGCAACCTGTCACGTCCGCTTCGGCGAGGCTACGGCAATCCTTGCCGGCGATGCGCTCCAGTCGTTGGCTTTCAAGACTGTTTCGGAAGATCAAAGACTCTCTACTGACAAGCGTGTCCGGCTCATCGCCGAGATAGCGAGCGCCGCGGCAACACCTAACGGAATGGTGGCAGGACAAGCTCTCGATCTCGAGGCAGAATCGCGCGCGGTTACTGACATAGAGTTGGAACAAATCCACCGGTTGAAAACAGGCACCTTGATTATCGCCGCGGCTAGATGCGGAGCCATCATCGCTGAAGCCTCTGAGACTGAACTCGTAACCATAACGGACTATGCCGCTCAGCTCGGTTTGCTTTTTCAAATCAAAGACGATCTCCTGGATATTACGGCGACGGCAGAAACGATGGGTAAGACACCTGGCAAGGATATGCGCTCCAAGAAGGCCACCTACCCGGCTCTCTACGGAATTGAGGCCTCCCGAAAACACCTGCTCCACGCTCACGCATCCGCTTGCGCTTCGCTCGAGCCTTTGAATCGGCCCACCGAGCTCTTGCGTGCCATCGCTGATTTTATTTTGGAGCGTCAGGCGTGAGGCTATCAGAACAGGCACATCTTATATCCCAATATTCCTTAGACCAATGAAACACAAAGTTGCATTCGCTTTCATGATGTTCGGCTTACTCACCACCATTGTTTTTTCTGTGGCTTGCCGCCGGGAAACAACTCCAACCCCAACCCCAACTCCAACTCCACTGAATCAGTCCGCCCACAAAAACGAGATTGAGAAATGGCAGAGCGAGCGTCTGGAGAGTCTGACGAAGGAGGACGGCTGGCTTACGCTTATCGGACTCTTCTGGCTAAACGATGGCGAAAACAAGTTTGGGAGTGATGAGAAGAACCCCGTCGTGTTGCCCAGATACAAAGCGCCGCGCCTGGCGGGCTCCTTATGGCTGGAAAACGGACGAGTGCGAATAGAAACCCGTCCCGGCGTAGAAATTACGGCGGATGGCAACCCGGTTACAACTCTCGATCTCAAAGACGATCTCGACGACGGCGGGCCAACTATCCTGAGGCTCGGTTCGCTCATCATTAATGTACTGAAGCGCGGGGATCGTGTCGGTGTCAGGGTTAAGGATACTGAAAGCCTCACGCGAAAAGAGTTCAAAGGTCTCGAGTATTATCCGATCGATCCGAAGTGGCGCATGGAAGCGCGCTTTGAACCTTACCAGCCTGCGAAGACGATTCCGATTACGAACGTGCTGGGCATGACAGATGACGAGAAATCACCGGGCGCGCTGGCATTTGATGTTGGCGGCAGGATCTATCGAATTGATCCAGTAATTGAAAAAGGTGAGAAGGATTGGTTTGTGATGATTGCGGACGGGACCACCGGAAAGGAAACTTACGGCGCGGGACGTTATCTTTACGTATCGCCGCCGGACGCAGCCGGAAAAGTTGTGATTGATTTTAACAAGGCCTACAACCCACCGTGTGCTTTTACAAACTTTGCGACCTGCCCGCTGCCGCCCAAACAAAACCGGCTTTCGTTTCGCATTGAAGCCGGCGAGAAGAAATACGTGGGCACAGAGCA
>DATBRN010000118.1:0-30897 GCA_036560225.1 Pyrinomonadaceae bacterium
ACCAGCGAGCCGAAACCTTAGGCGGGAAGAGAAAGGATGAAGGATAAAGGAAAGGAACAAGCAGAAAAGCATTTTTCATATCACATTTGTCATATCTCATTTGCCATTTCGAACAGAGCGATTCTGGCAATCGCAGAATCCGACTGCAAAGTGCCAATGAAAAATGTGATATGAAAAATGCTTTTCTGCTTGTTCCTTTCTTCAGCCTTCATCCTTTCTTTTCCCGCCTAAGGTCTCGGCTCGCTGGTACGCGGCCCAGACGGCCTTTGATAGCACGGTGCGCAGACTGCCCTTTTCCATCTGGTAGATCGCCTCTGCCGATGTACCGCCCGGCGATGTAACCATGTTGCGAAGTTCCGCCGGATGCTTTTTTGATTCCTTCGCGAAGAGTACGGAACCGAGCATCATTTGCTGCACCAGATCCTGGGCAACGTGGCGGGAGAATCCCATATGGACACCCGCATCCACCAGCGCCTCCATTACGAGGAAAATATAAGTGGGACCGGTCGCACTCAGAGCGGTGGCCATATCAATCTGTCTCTCGTTTTCTACTCGGGTTGCTTTTCCCAGCGCCTCGAGCATGGCGACAACCTCGCGTTCTTGAGCTTCACTAACTTCTGGCGTCGTCGTCCACGCCGTCATCCCTTGCCCAATCTGGGCCGGCGTGTTTGGCATCGTGCGAACCACTGCCGGATGGGCCAGCTGGCCGGCGATAGTTTCGGATCGAGCACCGGCGACGATCGAAACGACCAGTTGATCAGGATGAATCGCACCCTTCAGTTCCTGCAATACCTTGTTCAATCGTTGCGGCTTAACCGCGAGAATGACCAGCGAGCCGGCAGGGCCTGACTCAGCCTCGTTGGGATGCGCTGCAAGAGCTGCTTCGCGGTTGCTTTCAAACATACGCACTGCATACTTCGTATAGAGTTCTTCGCGCCGTGCCTCCCGCGGGTGGCTGCCTACGATTTGGGCTGGGGTGACAAGTTCTTTTCTTAACAAGCCTGTAATGATGGCCTCGGCCATTACGCCGCAGCCAATGAAGGCGAGCCGCGCCCCCTCCAGCGGATTGCGGGTTTCAGGTAGTTTCTCTACTTCCACGTTCGACATATTCCCTCTCAACGGTGTCTCTTGAGATCTCTTGGACGAGATCCAGGTCGTCTGACAAATGCCACGAGCATAGCGCAGCGCGTTCGAGATGCGCTACTCTCTCGCGGTGAATCCTGGAGTTTGAGTCGCCAGGAACATCTATTTACGATTAACAGTTCAGCATTTACCATAATCAGATGACGATAGAGGAACAACTCGCCTACTTGCGCAAAGGGACCACGGAGATCATTCGTGAAGATGACTTACGCGCTAAGCTGGAAAAGTCTGCGAAGACCGGAAAACCGCTGCGCGTAAAGCTTGGAGCGGATCCCACGGCGCCCGATATTCATCTCGGTCACACTGTAGTCATTCGCAAACTGCGCGCGTTTCAGGAACTGGGCCATACAGCCATTTTTCTGATCGGAGATTTTACTGGTCTGATAGGCGATCCTTCCGGGAAAAGTGCCACGCGCCCGCAACTGACCCGAGAAGAAATAGACGCGAATGCCGAGACTTACAAACGGCAGATTTTCAAGCTGCTCGATCCCGACAAGACCGAAATACGGTTCAACTCCGAATGGATGATGAAGCTCGGTGCGGACGGCTTTGTGCGTCTTGCTTCACACGTCACTGTCAGACAGATCTTGGAGCGTGATGACTTCGCCAAAAGACTGGCTGACGAAAAGCCCATTGCTCTTCATGAGCTGCTCTACCCGCTGACGCAAGCATACGATTCGGTAGCGTTGGAAGCAGATGTGGAACTTGGCGGCACTGATCAGAAGTTCAATCTACTAATGGGACGAAATCTGCAACGCGAGTACCAACAGGAAGCACAGGTCGCGGTGATCACACCGCTATTGGAAGGCACCGACGGGCTGCAGAAGATGTCGAAGTCGCTGGGAAACTACATCGGGATTAACGAGCCCCCTCTTAAAGTGTCATCCGATGGAGAGGTGACGGGCATTCTACCAAAGGTAATGTCAATCTCTGATGACTTGATGTGGCGATACTATGAATTGCTGACTGATCAGACCTTGCAGGAAATCATCATCTTACGCAACGCTGCAGCGCGCGGCGAACGTAATCCTCGCGATTTGAAAGTTAATCTGGCAAAGTCAATTATTACGGATTTTCATTCGGCGGTGGAAGCAGCTCGAGCGGAGGATGAATTTAATCGCATCTTTCGAAGCAAGCAAGTGCCGGAAGAGATCGAAGAATGGTGGGTTCCGTACGCGCAGTATAAGCTTCCAAGATTGCTCGTGGAAGTGCCTTCCTTTGCCAGCTCTATAGCAGATGCGCGAAGATTGATTCAGCAGGGAGCAGTTCGAATCAATGGCGAACGTATCACTGACGTGAACTTCGAAGTTCCCCTAGTGAATTTGGGCGACACCGTTTTGGTTCAGGTAGGGAAAAGGCGGTTTGGAAAGTTCCGCTTGCGTGGCGCGATTGGTCAAAGCTATTACGAGGAATTCGGAGAAGGCAAAAACGACAAAACCGAAGCCTCCGTCGATGACGAAAACTGACTAATGCTCGTTGTTTTCGCCTTGACCAAGAGGTAGGTGCGGGTTCAGTATTTTTGGTGGAGGTTTAGAGATTCTGTGATGGTCAAGCCAGTATTAGTGCGCCCATTGCCAAACTACCGTATATATCTGGAGTTCTCGGATGGCGCTAAGGGAGAAGTTGATTTGTCAGATCTGGCTGGTAAAGAGGTCTTCAAGCTTTGGAGCAACCCGAGCTTTTTTGAGCAAGTCCATATCGGTTCGCACCGCGAGATCAAATGGAGCGACGAAATTGAATTGTGTCCTGATTCGCTTTATCTGAAGTTGACAGGCAAGGCTCCCGAGGATTTATTTCCAAGGCTCCATCGTAAGCAACCTCATGCCTGAGCTCTGCCGCTTCTACGGCATTATCATCCGAATGTTCTGGGCCGATCATCCACCTCCTCATTTCCACGCCATCTATGGTGAACACGAGGCCCTAATAGAAATTCGAAGTTCCGAAATCATCGCTGGCTCATTGCCGCTTGGAGCACGCAGTTTAGTCAGCCAGTGGATTGCTTTACATCGCACAGAACTCATCGAACAATGGGAGTTGGCTGTGCAGTCCCAACCTCTTGGCAAGATTGAGCCGTTGCCGTGAAGAACTGACCAAATGTCAGCAACACTTGCCACTGAAGACATTCTGATAATCGAAACGCCCGAGCGCGTGCCGCTTCATTTCGCACTGGCTTCGATTGGCAATCGCTTTCTCGCCTGTGCCATCGATCATGCCTTACAAGCGCTAACAATTATCCTGATGGCCATCGCGTTGACAGTCGTCGCAAACTATTCAAGTCTTGGCAATGAGCTTTCCAATGCGCCGAAATGGGTCAAAGCGGTTTTGATCCTGGTAGTTTTTCTGATCATCTCCGGCTACTTCGCTTTCTTTGAATGGGCCTGGAATGGTCAGACTCCGGGCAAACGTTGGCTCAAGTTGCGCGTGATTCGCGAGGACGGTCGACCGGTGACTTTTTGGGAAGCGGCCGTGCGGAATTTGCTGCGGACGGCGGACATGATGCCGGCTCCGTTCTATTCGATTGGCTTGATCTCGGTCTTTATTAGTTTGTCTGATCAACGTATTGGCGACATGGTCGCCGGGACAGTCGTCGTGCGTGAGCGTGAGGCGGAGGCGCCGGCCTTTACGCAGGTGTTTGCTTCGCCGGTAAGTGATCCCGCGTTGCGACGATCATTCAAACCCGTCGAATTCGAAGCCGATCTGAGTGTCTTGACCGAGTCTGAAATCCAGGTTGTGGAAACTTTTTTGCGCCGTCGTTGGGATCTGGTAGACATGGCAAGGCAGTGGATGGCCTGGCGGGTGGCGCTACCGATCATGTACAAGCTTCGTCCAACCTACGATCTGCAGACCTTTACCTACGAAGGATTTTTAGAGGAATTGCTCCACCGCTATCGCGCTCGCCATCGCTTCGTTGAATAATCTTCTATTTCCAAGTCAGCAATCTCGGGTTAGTATCGATCTGATTTGAACCATCGTGAGATCGATGTCGCCCATCCCCAGCATGGTCCCCACAAGTCAATGAGAGTGCCACAACTGTGTGATAACCCAAAGCAGCTACGGCAATTCGCAGGTTAGGAAGGGTGGCTTGCCCCGAGCAGAAAAGCATTTTTCATTGGCACTTTGCATTCGGCATTCTGCAATTGCCAGAATCGCTCTGTTCGAAATGGCAAATGAGATATGAAAAATGAGATATGAAAAATGCTTTTCCGCTCGGGGCAAGCCACGCTTCCTAACCTGCAATCTGGCGGTGCTTGAGCTATCCATTCCAGATTTCGCTGGTCCAAATTGACCGTGTGATTCTGGTCTGTTAGGCTTTTTAGTTTGTTAACTAGAGCAAAATTCAGACAAGGGAGCGTCTAGTAACAGAATGGCGAAGGATGTTTTCATTTTGGGTGGTAAGCGGACCGCGATGGGCGAGTATGTCGGCGCCTTGAAAGACATTTCGGCAATTGACCTTGGGGCGATTGCCGCCAAAGGTGCCATGGAGGCTACCGGCGTCGCGCCCGACGAGATTGATCACACAGTAATTGGCAATGCGCTACAAACTTCCGGGGATGCCATCTATGGCGCGCGACATGTCGCCCTTAAGGCGGGCGTTCCCTTTGATCGCCCAGCGTTGACAGTCAATCGCCTCTGCGGCAGCGGCATCCAATCAATTGTCTCAGGCGCGCAGATGATTCAACTTGGCGAGGCTCAAAGCGCGTTAGTCGGCGGTATGGAATCTATGTCGCAGGCGCCGCATGTTGTCAGAGGCGCGCGCTCCGGGTTCCCGCTCGGAGGAGGCAAACTGGAAGATAGCTTGATGGTGGCGCTGCTCGATAGTTACTGCAACACACCCATGGCAGGCACAGCCGAGAACCTGGCACGGAAGTTTTCTGTGTCTCGCGAAGAGCAAGACGAGTATTCATTGCGCTCGCAGCAGGAAGCGAAGCGCGCGAGCGATGCCGGTTACTTCGCTGATGAGATCGTTCCGGTTGAAGTCAAATCGCGTAAGTCTACCGTTGTCTTTGACGCGGATGATCACGTGCGACCCGAGACAACTTTGGAAGGCCTGGCAAAGTTGAAGCCGGCCTTCGCGCAAGATGGATTCGTGACTGCTGGAAACGCATCGGGAATCGTTGATGGCGCGGCCGCATTGATTATCTGTGGCGAAGAATACGTGAGACGGAAGAGCGCGAAACCCATGGGCAGAATTGTTAGTTGGGCATATGCGGGTGTCGAGCCGGAGATAATGGGAATTGGACCAGTGCCGGCTACGCGTCAAGCTTTGGACAAGGCGGGCCTCAAGCTCTCCGACATGGACCTCGTTGAAGTCAATGAAGCGTTCGCCGCCCAGTATCTTGCGGTTGAGAAAGAATTGGGATTGGATCGTTCTCGGACGAATGTGAACGGCGGAGCCATCGCGCTGGGTCATCCGCTCGGCGCTACCGGCACTCGCCTGGTTCTCACAATCCTGTATGAGCTACGTCGGAGAGGTGGCCGTTATGGGCTTGCTACCGCCTGCATCGGTGGCGGACAGGGAATTGCGATAATAGTGGAACGAGTCTGAGCGAAACCTGACCTGAGAAAGCCGCTGAGGATGGATCAACGGCGACAACGGTTCAGTCTGTAAATGTCAGCGCCATCTACCTGGGACCGCTCGATTTCCTGATTTTCCGATTTTATCCAAATTCTCGGCTGACTTATTGTCCAAAAAGGGGGCTAAAGACGGATCAAGTGTTAAAAACTGGGCTATTAACGTGGCACTTGATCCCTGTCCCAATCCGGCATACGTCTTGCGAAATAAAAGTTTGATGTGCCTAGTCGTATTGGTTCGATGTGGCTTTTCGGAATCAATCCAGCAACTTGGATTTTACTAAGAGTTAACGCGTATTAGGCTTGCGCAAACCTTGGCAAGCGTGGTAGAAGGTCGCGTCCATAGCAGTTTTACAGTCTTCCTGCTTGAACTGGCATAAATTCAATTTGTTCCCGCTTTCAAAGGTCGCAACCTGCGCCCATTCGGTCGCGCAGACTCTTTCAACGTTATTTCATGCCTAAGGAGTTCCCCAGTATGTCGAAACTTGTGAAGTTCTGTTTCGTTCTCTCATTGATTTTCGGGATGAGCGCGATAGCCTTTGGACAGTCAACAGTGACTGGCGCCATCGGCGGCGTCGTTACGAACCCGGCATCAGAAGTTGTTCCAAACGCAGCCGTGACGGTGCGAAACACCGAAACGAATAAAGAAGATAGCGCGACAACCGACGACGAGGGTCGGTTCAAAGTCTCGGGACTTCAGCCAGGCATCTATTCTGTCACTATCAATGGAGCCGGATTTAGTCCCTACACTCAGGACAAGGTGACGGTCGAAATCGGACGAGAGACGACCATCAATGCCGCGCTCAGTATTGGCCCTCTGTCGGGTAACACGGTAGAGGTTACTGCAGAAGCCCCGGTCATTAACACCTCACAGCAAGACTTTTCCAGCAACATCAACCAGACTTCAATCAACGAGCTTCCGATCAACGGCCGCCGCTGGTCCAACTTTGCTTTGCTCACGCCGGGCGCCGTTCCTGACGGCACGTTTGGATTGATCAGCTTCCGTGGAATCTCCGGCTTGTTGAATAACAACACCATTGATGGTGGTGATAACAACCAGGCCTTCTTCGCTGAAGAACGCGGTCGCACGCGCATCAGTTATTCGATCAGCCAGTCGGCCATCCGCGAGTTTCAGGTCAACACCTCGAGCTACTCAGCCGAGTATGGCCGGTCAGCCGGCGGCGTTGTAAACGCTGTGACAAAGAGCGGAACCAATGAATTCCACGGCGACGTGTTTTATTACCAGCGCAACAATAAGTGGGGCGCACGCAATCCGCGCAGCTTTATTACGCAGAACATAAACGGCGTCTTTACGCCCGTTGCCTTCAAGCCAGTAGATGTGCGCCATCAATTTGGCGGCACAATCGGTGGACCTATCGTTAAGGATAAGGCTTTCTTCTTCTTTAGCTACGATCAGCAGAAACGAAACTTTCCAGGCGTTTCAACTTACACCGCGCTCGACTTCTTGAATCGGGCCGATCGTTGTTTGTTGACGGCGCCACTTGGTGCGACACGGACTCTGGCCCAATGTCCGGCCTATCCAGGGACCAACAACCCCAATCGAAATACTTCGTTAGGTACGGGAAAAGGGCTGACCGACGCACAGGTTGATAGCGTGCTTAATTTCCTTAACAGTATCGCCGGACCTGTACCACGCACCGGCGATCAGAAACTGTATCTTCCGAAGATCGACTGGAATCTGAACGACAAGAATACCTTTACGGCTACCTACAATCGTTTACGCTGGAATTCGCCAGCAGGCATTCAAACGCAAGCGATCAACACGCGCGCGCGGGATAACTTCGGTGACGACGGCGTGAACATCGATTCACTGAACCTGCGGCTGGCGTCGACTATTACTAATGAGTTGCTTAACGAGTTCCGCTTCCAATGGGGCCGCGACAACGAGTTCCAGTTTAGTCAGCCACCGCTTCCCGGCGAGCCCACAAACTCCGTGGGTGGTAGATCGCCGCAGACGTTTATTGCGCAAGGCTTTTCTTTTGGAATTCCGGAATTCCTCGAGCGACCTGCGTTTCCGGATGAGCGTCGTTGGCAGTTTGCCGACACAGTTACACTTACGTCGGGCAGCCACACGCTCAAGTTTGGTGGTGATCTTAATCTCGTCAAAGACATCATCAGCAATCTGCGGTTTTCAGGAGGTGAGTTTAATTACACAGGGAATGCTCTCGCTTCCGGCTTTTATGGCGGACTCAACGATTTCATCCTTGACTACCTGAATTTCCAGTCTCCTCTAACGCAACCGGCTTCGGGAGGTCGGTGCTACAGCAGTACTCGAGCTTCCGGTAAATGTTATGCCGGCGCCTTCAATCAGGGACTCGGTGTATTGGGCCTGACCATGAAGACCACGGACCTTAATTACTTCCTGCAGGACGATTGGCGAGTGAGCCCACGTCTCACCCTGAACCTTGGTGTGCGTTATGAATACCAGAGAAATCCGAAGGCGATTAATGCCAATCCAGCATTACCGCAAACGCGCAATTTCGTTAACGACAAGAACAACATTGGTCCTCGCATCGGGTTCGCCTACGACTTGACAGGTGACGGCAAGACCTCGTTACGAGGCGGCTGGGGTGTTTACTACGGGCGTGTGATTAACTCGACGGTATATAACGCTCTGGTGAACACGGGTGTAGGAGTTGACCGCGCTCAACGGCAAGTGCAGCTTTTCGCGACTTCGTCCGCGGCGCCATCCTATCCGAACCTGTTAACGGCCGGTACCCTCGTGGCTCCTGCCGTGCAATACTTCTCGCCGAAGTTCCAGCTGCCGCAAATTCACCAGTATGACTTTATTTTCGAACGAGAGATTGCGAGAAACACTGTCGTCTCTGCATCATACCTGGGTAGCTTTGGGAATTCGCTGCCAAACTTTGTTGATGTCAATCTTAGTCCGCCATCCGGTTCCGGCGTTTTCACGGCTGTCGGCGGTCCTTTTGATGGACAGCAATGGCGAATTCCCCTCTTCCTGGGTGCTCGACCAGTTGCGGGCTTCGCGCAATTGACTGAAATTCGCAGCGATGTCTTTTCGAAGTACCATGCATTAGTACTCCAGGCAAATCGACGTCTCACTAACGGCCTGCAATTCCAGATGAACTACACCCTATCCAGGGCGTATGACAATGGTCAAAGTTCGGTGACCTTTACTTCTAATAATCTTCCATTCAATGCCTTCGATCAGCAGAACGAGAATGCTCTTTCGAATTTTGATCGAAGACAGAAGTTTGTAACCAGCCTTGTTTACAACACGAATTTCAAGACTAATAACAAATCTGCGCGGACAATCCTCAATGGTTGGACCATTGCGCCGATTCTTAATGCGTTCTCAGGCGCGCGTTACACTGGCACCGTGTCTGGCTCCGTCAGTCCCGGTGGCAACGCAACCGGAGCGGGTAACAACTTTGGTTTTCCGGCAAATACACCAACGCAAGCCGGTGGACTAAATGGATCTGGCGGTTCAACCAGATTCGCCCTGATACCCCGCAATTTCTTCAAGCAGCCAAATATCTGGTACCTCGATATGCGTGTTTCTCGCCGGTTCAGCATTACAGAAGGCACGAAACTCGAACTGCTTGCCGAAGCGTTTAACCTCTTCAATCGGACGCAAGTGACCACGGTGAGCACAAGCATGTACACAATCTGCAGCACGGGAACCACCGCCAACCCATGCCCTTTGTTGAACTTCAACGCCGGACCGAGCGGGTTTGGCAGCGTCACTGGTGCTGACAGTACTCTCTTCCGCGAGCGGCAGGTTCAGTTGGCTGCTCGATTCCAGTTCTAACGGAAGGTAGCTAACCATACTTCGGGCGTGTTCCTGCAGA
The DNA here is from genome assembly GCA_036560225.1 of Pyrinomonadaceae bacterium. Taxonomy (GTDB): domain Bacteria; phylum Acidobacteriota; class Blastocatellia; order Pyrinomonadales; family Pyrinomonadaceae; genus PSRF01. The sequence continues at coordinate 9,552 of DATBRN010000118.1, forward strand.
AGGGACACGCCCGAGTTGTTTGTGGGGCTACATTTTTCTGGTCGGCTAAACATCGAATTTGCTAATATGTGGATGCCTGCTGCGGTCGGCAGTCTCGCCCGGTTTTCCCCCGGTCCCACCAAAAGCCAATGCAATTTCAACATTCCGATAGCGTGCTAGAAGATTTGCCTGGGGATACCTCTCGCCAGTCGACAGACCGAATGCTTGTCGAAGCGTTTGAGGCATTGCCTGATGCAGCCTATTTGTTTGGAAGTGATCGTCGGTTGGTCACGGCTAATGAAGCAGCGTCACATTTACAAGGTAGCGGCGAGCTTTCCCCAGGAAAGCTTTGCTGTGAAATGTTTTGGCGCGTCGAAGGCGCTGAAGGCTGCGTGGTTGATCGTGCCCTGCAAACTCGCGAGAAGGTCTCAGTAGAAATACAGTCGGGACCGGAGGGTAAGAATTCCATCTCCATAGTCGTTGAGCCGCTCGGCACACGAGAAGTTGTCCTGCCAGCCGCTCTCGTTATCGCTCGCGACATCTCCGACCTTCGTCGCGCGGAGGCCGAAGCAATAGCTCACAAATCGTTTCTTGCCAGCATCGCTGATCGAACGCCGGATGAAATCTATGCCTTGGACAGAGAGGCGCGGATCACGTGGAGAAATGAACGCGCCGAAGCTTACCGGCTATCAATGCCACCCTCTGGGAGCTTTCTCGACATCTTCTCTGAAGAATCCCGCAGACTAACGGAAGAGAACGTACGTCGCACTCTAAACGGCGAAGACACGGAGTATGAGGTGCATCTGATTCGCGCCGACGGATCCGTCCGCTACGCCGAAGCCCACACATCGCCCCTGTGGAAGGCCGGCGAGATTGATGGCGCGCTTGTTTTTCTCCGCGACATCACTGACCGAAAGCGCGAACAGGAATTGATGGCGCAGTCAGACAAACTGCGTGCTGTCGGCGAGCTGGCTGCAGGAGTCGCGCACAACTTGAACAACTCATTGACCGTGATTCAAGGCCGCACCCAGCTCTTATTGATGAACGCCACCGACGAATCGTCTTCCAAGAGTCTGCAGGTGATCACTAATGCCGTGGAAGACGGCGCCAAGACCTTGCGGCGGATCCTTGAGTTTGCGCGCCGCGATTCTAACAATGAGTTTGCTCCAGTTGAGTTGGGTTTCCTCGTGAATTCCAGTATCGATATAGCCAGGCCCAAATGGCAGAGCAAGTCGAGAAAAGGCAAGATCGACGTTCAGGTGTTGCGTAGTGGACCAGTATACGTAATGGGTGAACAGGCTGAACTGCGGGAAGTGGTCCTAAACTTGATCTTCAATGCGGTGGACGCAATGCCCGAAGGTGGGGTAATGGAAATTGGGACGCGGGCAGAGATTGAGAGTGGGTGTTTCTGGGTTGCCGATACTGGCTGCGGGATGCCTGCCGAAACGATTTCACGAATCTTCGAACCATTCTTCACTACCAAAGGAAAACTCGGCAGCGGACTCGGTCTCTCTGCGTCTCACGGAATTATCACCCGACATCACGGAGAGATTGTGGTGATCAGCGAGCCCGGCGAGGGCACGCGTTTCGAAGTGCGACTCCCTATTTGCGATAAAGAGTGAACAACCTTACAACCGCCTCATCGGAACGCGCTACCCAAACACTGGGAGCGTGTACACTGGGACTGCGGGCGTCTCGCCCGCACTGAGCGCGCCGCGCGAACAACCCCTACATTTATCGCCACCTCATCGGAACGCGCTACACGAACACTGGGACCGCGGGCGTCCCGCCCGCACTGAGCGCGCCGCGCGAACAACCCACACACTTGCAGCCACCTTGTCGGAACGCACCACGCGTACTACGCCGACCGCGCGTGCCTCGCCCGCTTGCAGTGTACTTCCATGTGTAACTAATAAGATGAACTATGGTGATGCCTCTCTTTGCTACGGGTTGTTCGCGCTGCGCTCAGTGCGGGCGAGACGCCCGCGGTCCCAGTGTGAATCGTGACCTCTATTGATTGTCTCAAGATCAAGCACGAGAGTCTCCGAAGCATACAGGCGTTTAGTAAAAAACTATCGTTCATCAAATACCCGGACCTCGCCTTTTGCTACAATTAATTGCCTAGTTGGGCAAACAGTTCATCTCAATCGGTCAAAGTGCTGCATCCGCTGTCTTGGGGAACAAACATTGCTCTATTCTCCCCAGGTAACGCTAACTCGTCGAAGAGACAAATAAGGAGGGCAGAATGGGTTTACCAAATAGAGATGAGTTGGAAGGAAAATTTGATCAAGCAAAAGGGAAAACTAAGGAAGCCATGGGCCGGGCAATGAATGACCGGGACCTGGAGGACGAGGGCAGAGCAGATCGCACAGGCGGCAAAGTCCAGGAAGGCTACGGCAAGGTCAAGAGGAATGTTGGTGAGGCGATCGAAGACCTGGGCGAATCGGTTCGCAAATAGTTTGCAGGAGGAGTTTTCACCTCAGCAAAGATGAGGGCTTGCGACGTATCACTCGTTGCAAGCCCTCTTTTTTTGCCACTCTTGTTAGTCGTGGGTCTACTCGGTTCTAACATGCTCAGCCCCGAGCGCTTCGAGCAAATCTTCCAGCTTGTCTACTTCCTCGTCTGACTTGGCTTCAACGCCTATCAATATACCGCCGGTCATTAGTCCTGCCTCGTAGACCTTCGCGCGAAGCTCCGGAATACCGGCACCGATCAGTGCGCCGATGACGCCACCGGTTGCTGCACCTGCTCCGGCTCCGGCGAGCGCTGCCGCAATTGGACCGGCGATCACGAGGTTCAATCCAGGCAGAAAGATTGTGCTGCCGACCGCGACGATCGCCGCCAGCACCGCACCGACAACACCGCCTACTGCGCCACCAACGCCGGCTCCATCGGCTGCATGGGTTCGCGCCTGCAACGCAAACTCTTTATTTCGCGTTGCGTCAGACATCAAGACGCTGATGTCGTCGCGGGTATAACCACGCTTCATGATTGCATCAACCGCCGCCTCCGCAGCAAGTCGGTTCTTGCAAAGTCCCGTTACTAATTTTGGCTTCGCCATTAGATTAATCCTCCTTCAAATTTCCCGGCCTTGACTGAACAAAGTAAGGGAGACCAAATATAGGGGCAACACCTGTGCCGGTCAGAACAACCGCATTTTGCGGCATTTGTAGCGAAGAGAGACCTGAGTGCCTAGCCGGTAAGCAAACAGGAGACGCTGATTCTGTTCCGCTTCGGTACGCGGAAAGATCTGGCTAATTTCCTACACGGTCAGGCAAAGGCTGGTCCAATCTGAGGTTGAAGGTCTTCGCTCTTGTCTGGATGGTGAGTGAATTCTTGTGTACAGTCGCGACTGCTCTAAGATTATGCGATTCAATTTGGCAGCTTTCTCGCGTTGAGAATCCTTCAGATAAGTTCAGCTCAAGCTCTCGGCGGCGGCGAGCGACACCTTGCCGATCTTGCAAACGGTCTTGCTCGTCGCGGCCACGACGTTTATGTTGCCCTTCGTCCGAACTCACCGCTGATAAACGAGCTGAACAATGTGCGAAGAGAAAACATTACGACGCTGGCATTGCGAAACGCTCTGGACGCGAAGAGTGCTCGAGATCTTTCGAAGCTGGTCAAAAGAAACCGAATTCAGATAGTCCATGCTCATATGGCCCGAGATTATCCGCCGGCAGCCTATGCTTCGGGAACGAATCCGGGATCTAGACTTATACTCACTCGTCACGTTCTTTTCCGATTGAGCCGGCTGCACCGGCTCACACTTTCCAAATGCGCGCGAATAATTGCCGTTTCACAGGCAGTTGCTTCGCAGCTCCGAGCCGAAGGTGTAGTGCCGCCAAAAAAAATCAGCGTCGTTCTGAATGGAATTGACACCGCTAGCTTTCAAGCGGCAAGAGAGAAGTTTGTTCGCAGTGAATTCCTACGGGCTTGGGAACTACCCGAGAACTGCTTGCTCGCGGGCACAGTTGGAGAACTAACACCCCTTAAGGGTCAGGAAGAATTTCTGCGCGCTGCCGTAAAGGTGCTCGAACAACATCCGGATGCCCACTTCGTCATTGCCGGCATCGATCATTCCCCGGGCCATGAAAATCGAGTTCGCATTGAGCACTTGATTGAAGAGCTAAATCTGAAAGAGCAGGTCAGGCTGGTGGGCTGGTTAAAGGATTTGGCCCAACTGTATTGCGCTCTCGATGTATTTGTTTCAGCGTCTCATACCGAATCGTTTGGACTGGCGATAGCTGAAGCGATGGCCACTGGCACGGCTGTAGTTGCAACAGAAACGGAAGGTGCACGCGAGTTAGTTCAGCCGGACGAGAACGGCATCCTGGTTCCCATCGGCGATTTTGGTATGTTGGCGAACGCGATCTCGAGGTTACTGGAAGACAAGGATGCGCGCCAACGTTTGGGAACCAACGCTCAGAGAGCTGCCACGGCAAATTTTAGTGTTGAGCGTATGACTGCCGAAACGGAAGAAATATACCGGGCTGAACTAGAGAGACAATCAGGATGATTTGGTTTTGCGAAGAAACATCGAGACAGAACAAGTTTTCAAGCAAGTCAAACTTACGGTTGGCGCTCACTTGGCGTTGGTTGGCCCAGAAGTCGCAGCATGTCGGGTTTGTCCTTTACGAGCAAGTAAAGCACGCTGCGGAGCCGGCTAATATCGGTTTCCACCTGCCCGAATCTGGTCGACATTACCCGTTCTAGCGTGTCGAAGCGAAAGTGAACCTGCTCGAAATCGCCGCGAACTACGGTTGCGAGTCGCGAGAGGTCATCCTTGGTCGCCATCTGCTCTTCAACAGCGGCTACCCTTTTCTCAAGTTTCGCGAGGTCCTCCTTGGTGGCCATCCGGTCTTCAAGAGCTGCCATCCTGTTCTCGAGATCAGCGATCATCCTGTCCTCGAAATTAGCGAAGTCGACCCTCGTCACCATCTGATCGCTGATCGTCGCCATTTGATCGCTGAGCGTCTCTACACGCGCGCGTAGACCCTCAACCGTGGTAGCGATAAAACTAATGAGGTTTTTATCGTTTTCGCTGGACATGGACGTATCGTAGTGCGGCGCCGATTCAAAGTGTTCATTTGGAGGCGTACGTCTCATCTCTCTTCGTTGCAAGAATACTGGCAAATGCCGGCGATCAGAAACAATAATCGTCGGCTCTTGGCCCACTACAGCCGATCGATTTTAGCTGCGAGAATGAAATCGCTCTCCGTTAGGCCGTCAATCTTGTGCGTCCAGATTGTAATCTCAGCCTTGCCCCACCCGAAGCAGATGTCAGGATGGTGACCCTGTTCCTCGGCAAGTTCGCCTACTCGATTTACAAACGACTGGCTCTCTTGGAAGTCTTTGAATTTGTACTCCTTTCGGAGGTGATGGTTGTTTACGACTTCCCACCTATCAAGTTGAGTTTGCAGCTTCGCCGACTCTTCGGCCGGTAATGGTGGTACACCGCCTCGACAAGGAACACACTGTTTACTTGCTAGTTCGTTCATACTGTCTCCTGCTGTGAAAACGACTTTTTCAATATTGCAATTTGTCCGGTGTGATAAAGGCTGTGCTGAATAACTCCATGAAGATTCACGTACGCCGAGCTCATTCCCTCAATTATCGATTGGTCCAGTTTGGATTCATCGAGTTCCGAAACTGCCTGAACCAACTCATCGTGGGCCTGCCTGAGCGCCGCCTTGGCCTCTTCCCATGATTGGTCGTTTGTTTGGGGCACGTCCGGCCAATCCTCAGCGTCTGACAACTGCGCGCGCTCGCCTCCTAATCTTTTGCCGACGGCCCTTTCCCAGGCGGCAATGTGAAGCACGAGTTCCCAAATGCTATGTACACCGTTGAAAGGTCGGGCGGCGGCCTGCTGAGCAGTTATTCCCTGAATGGTAGCCATGACCGACGGTCCATGCCAGGCCTCGCCTTTAAACGCCAGATTGAGTTGATCCAGGATTCGCTCGATTTCAGTCATGATCGATTCTCAGTTTCATACCGTTTCGGTTTTTCCACCGTCGAGCGAGTCCAATTCAGCGCGTAAGTTCTCTCGTTCGAGGTAGAGCTTAGCCAGCGGAGCGGTAAGCGCAACATTGTCACTCTGGGCCGGATCGAAACCGCGCGCAAGCATCTCGCTGCGCAATCGCTGATCGACTTTGCGCAGTCTTTCTTCGATCTCAATTCGTCTCAACTCTTGTGAATCCGTCACGTCGAAACCATTCTACACTCACTTTGCCGCTTACCGGATACCGGTTGAAAGCCCTTCCTGACTGAAATTCGCTCAACTGATTGCTGTTGTGAAGTTAATGTCTTGGCTTGCTAAGACCACGCGTGAACGGATAGTCTTTTAGCGACAAGCACCTGCAATTCATAAGCGTTCGGGAAACAATGCGCAGTCGGAATTCTGCCCCCTGGGCAGTCAGTGCGCCAACTGCGCGGGAGGATTTTAGTGGCCATCATTCGTCCTTTTAGCGCTTTGCGCCCACCGGCTGAGCAGGCTGCAAAGGTAGCCAGTGTTCCGTATGACGTTGTCAATACGGACGAAGCGCGTGCACTTGCCGCGAACAACCGTCTGAGTTTTTTGCACGTGTCTCGTTCGGAGATTGATTTACCTGAGGGTACGGATGTACACAGCGATCCGGTCTACCGCAGAGCTGCCGAAAATTTTGCAAAACTGATCAGGGATTGCCCGATGATTACTGAAGAGTCTCCGAGCATCTATCTGTACCGCCTGATTATGGGGGACCACGAACAGATCGGCGTGGTCGCATGTTGCGCGGTTGATGAGTATGAGCAGGATCGGATTCGCAAACATGAGCGAACGCGCCGCGACAAGGAAGACGATCGCACTCATCACATGATGGTGCTACGCGCGCAAACCGGGCCCGTGTTCCTCACGTACCGGTCGAGACGCGACATCGACACAATGGTGATGGAGACGATGATGGCAAATGCCATCTTCGACTTCACTGCCGTTGATGGCGTTCAACATACAGTTTGGCGTGTTCCAGATGCGGTGCGCTTCGTGCACGCTTTTAGGGAGATTCCGTTTCTTTATATTGCTGATGGCCATCATCGCGCAGCCAGCGCCGCTCGGGCGCGGGCTGAACTTAAGGAAGCGAGTTTCGGATATACCGGCGACGAAGAATATAACTTCTTCCTCGCAGTAATTTTCCCCCATGATCAAGTGCAGATACTTCCCTACAATCGCGTTGTCCGGGATTTGAATGGACTTTCGATTACGGGATTTCTTGAAGCTCTCAGAAAGACTTTTTATGTTCAGGAGAATGGCAGCGACACACCTGAAAGTCGGGGACAATGGGGCATGTATCTGGGCGGACGTTGGCACACGCTCAGTCTGCGATTGGATGCGACGACATTGGAGGGAATCGTTGGTTCGCTCGACGTGAGCATTCTTCAGGATCGTGTCCTCGATCCCATACTCGGTATTAAAGACGTCCGCACGGACAAACGAATCGACTTTATTGGTGGTGTACGAGGCACTCAGGAACTGAAGCGTCTTGTTGACGAAGGAAAGGCAGCGGTAGCGTTTTCGCTGTACCCGACCACCATGGAAGATCTCTTGAGCGTTTCTGACGCTGGCGAAATCATGCCACCCAAGTCAACCTGGTTTGAGCCGAAGTTGCGGGATGGGCTTCTCATTCACACGATCTAGTCTGCAGTCTACAGTCTGGAGTCGCGAGTCTCAGAGGAATACTGCGTTCGGCTCCTAACTCCCAAGTCTGGACTCCAGACTTCAGACTCCAGACTTGAGACTCTAATAATGCGCGTTCTAGTCGCTGATAAGTTCGAACAGTCTGGACGCGATGGTTTACAGGCCATCGGCTGCGACGTTTCTTACCAGCCCGACCTCAAGGATGAACCGCTAACCGAGGCGATACGCCAGCAAAGTCCCGACGTGCTCGTGGTCCGCGGAACCCGGGTAACGGAACCGATGCTCGCTGCCGGGCAGATCAAGCTAGTGGTTCGTGCGGGGGCGGGTTTTAATACCATTGACGTTGCCGCTGCGTCGAGACGAGGAATCTATGTCTCAAACTGTCCGGGCAAGAATTCAATAGCGGTGGCTGAGTTGGCTTTTGCACTTATTCTCGCGCTCGACCGGCGGATTGCCGACAACGTGATCGCTCTGCGCAGCGGAGAATGGAACAAGAAAGAGTTTTCGAAAGCCCGGGGACTCTTTGGCCGAACTCTCGGTCTGGTTGGCGTGGGAAGAATTGGCGCAGAGATGATTCCTCGTGCGCGCGCGTTTGGTATGCCCGTCATTGCCTGGAGCCGCAGCCTGTCCCCTGAACGCGCCGCCGCACTTGGAGTCGAATATAAAGCCACGCCAGCCGAGGTGGCGCGCGACGCTGATATTGTCAGCGTGCACGTCGCACTAAACCCCGACACCAAGGCATTCCTGGCTAAGGATTTTTTCGCGGCGATGCCGGAAGGGGCGTATTTCATCAACACCGCCCGTGGCGAGGTGGTGGACCAGGATGCGCTGATCGACGCCATGAGAACTCGCGGCATTCGCGCTGGACTGGATGTGTACGCCAAGGAACCGACTTCCGCAACCGCTGAGTTCAGCGATGAGATTGCGAAAGAAGCAAACCTTTATGGCACGCATCACGTCGGCGCTTCAACCGATCAAGCTCAGGAGGCGATTGCTGCCGAGACGGTTAGAATAGTTCGCGAATTCAAAGAAACCGGCAAGGTCCCGAATGTTGTAAATCTGGCGCAACAAACTCCGGCTACCCACCGGCTGGTTGTGCGCCACCTTGATCGTCCCGGCGTGTTGGCCACCGTACTCGATGCCATCAAGAGCGAACACATCAACGTGCAGGAGATGGAGAACATCGTTTTTGAAGGCGCAGAGGCCGCTGTTGCCCGCATCAATCTCGACAACGCGCCTTCGCGCGCAATCCTGGATGGCTTGCGCGCAGGGAATGCTGACATAATCGAGTTGGATTTGTTGGAATTGAAGTAGGGCGCGAGAGCCGTCAATAGTAATTGGTAAGGCTGACGGGTCAGCTCAAAATTCACCGGCGATCCTTTAGAGAAATTTCTGTTCATGAACACCACTCTCATCACGGGTGCGTCTAGCGGCATCGGAGAAGTCTTCGCGCGCAAGTTGGCAGCGCGCGGCCGCAACGTTTTGCTTGTTGCCCGTTCAGAGGACAAGCTGATAACGCTGTGTAATGAGCTCGGGCGCTCAAACAGTATTCGCGCGCAGTATGTGGCGCTCGATCTCAGTAATCCCGAATCACCGGCGCGCCTATTTGAAGAGTCGGAGAAGCGCGGTTTATTCGTCGACCTTTTGATTAACAACGCCGGCTTTGGCTCGATGGGTGAAATGAGCAAACTTGATCTCGAGCGCGAGCTGAACATGATTGACCTCAACATCAAGGCGCTGGTGGAACTGACTTATCGGTTCCTTCAGCCGATGCTTGAACGCAAACAGGGAGCCATCATCAACGTGGCCTCAACCGCGGCGTTTCAGCCCGTTCCGTTCATGGCGACCTATGCTGCCACGAAAGCATTTGTGCTTTCGTTTTCAGAGGCGCTCTGGGAAGAAAACCGGCCGTACGGAATCAAAATAATGGCTCTTTGCCCCGGTGTGACCGATACAAACTTCTTTGAAGCCGCTCGCGGTCACAAACCGCCCGCGCGACTTTCGCAAACTCCGGAAGAGGTGGTGGATGTGGCATTGCGCGGACTGGCCCGTGGCAAGGGCCACATCATCTCCGGCTGGACGAACTTTCTGATGACTCAGAGCGAACGGCTGGCGCCACGATCGTTAATCACTCGCCTCGCCGGGCACATGATGCGATCGCAACATGGAAAATAGAGGTAAATGGTGAATCGATTTATTAGACGATGCTGAAAGAACTCAGTGCTTACGACTTACCATTTACGATTTACTATTTACGGGGGTTGTTGAATGACGGAACGAATACATAACTTCAGTGCCGGCCCAGCCGTCCTGCCTGTCTCGGTTCTGGAAGACGCTCAGCGCGACATGCTGAGCCTCCCGGGCGTTGGCATGTCAGTAATGGAAATCAGCCACCGCTCCAAAACCTTTGACGAGATTATTAATGACGCTGAATCGAGGTTGAGAGAACTTCTTGGCATTTCCGAGAACTATCATGTGCTGTTTTTGCAGGGAGGAGCGAGCCTTCAATTCTCCATGGTTCCAATGAATTTTTTGCCGGCTGATGGCAGCGCTGATTACGTAATCACCGGCAGTTGGGGAAAGAAGTCTCTCAAAGAAGCGAAGCGCGCCGGTAGCGTAAATGTTGCGGCTACCATGGCGGATGGGGGCTTCACGCGCGTTCCCGGCAGCGATGAACTCAAGCTGGATCCCAAGGCAGCTTACGTTCACATAACAACCAACGAGACAATTGAAGGAGTTGAATGGAAGAGAGAACCAGAAATTGGCGACGTTCCCCTTGTGGCTGACGCTTCATCCGACATTCTCTCGCATCCGATTCCGGTTGATAAATATGCGCTCATCTATGCTGGCGCGCAGAAAAACATGGGGCCCAGCGGCGTTACGCTCGTGATCGTGCGCGACGACCTGCTCAAGCGGATTCCCGACGGTCTGCACACGATGCTCGACTATCGCACACACGTTGAGAATAAATCTCTCTACAACACACCGAACACTTGGGGCATTTACATTATTAATCTTGTCGGCAAATGGTTACTCGACAAGGGCGGGCTGGAAGCGATGCATCGCGAGAATGAAGCGAAGGCGCAGCTAATCTACGACGCCATCGACGCCACCGAGTTTTATCGCGGGCACGCCGATGCTGACTCACGCTCGATTATGAATGTCACTTTCCGTCTACCGTCGGAAGAACTCGAGAAACGGTTTGCTTCCGAAGCAACTGCACAGGGCTTGGATGGATTGAAGGGTCACCGGTCGGTGGGCGGCATTCGCGCCTCAATCTACAACGCGCTACCGCTGGCCGCGGTAGAGGCACTCGTGGCTTTCATGAAGGAATTTGAAAAGAAAAACGGCTGAGCTCTTGTGAACGATCCCTCCCCAGATAACAATACCCAGATCTTTAAAGTTAGTGAGTCTGAGTCGGGCACACGACTCGATGCCTATCTGGCGGCCCAAATCGATGACTGGAGTCGGGTACGTTTGCAGCGACTAATTGATGCCGGCGAGGTATTGGTCAATGGCAATCTGGTCAAGCCCTCGTACAGGGTTTCTGCAAAGGACAAAGTGGAGGTTGAACTAACACCTGCCCCCACCAGCAACTTCTCTCCTGAAAACATTCCGCTCGAGATCGTCTTTGAGGACGATAGTGTCATTGTGATCAATAAACCCGCCGGACTGGTTGTTCATCCGGCAGCCGGAGTCCATTCCGGAACTCTTGCTAATGCGCTCGCCTATCATTTTCAGCAATTATCCAATGCCGGCTCAATTCGGCCAGGCATAGTGCATCGTTTGGACAAAGACACTTCAGGTCTCCTGGTTGTCGCGAAGACCGAATCAGCTCACGAGAACCTCTCTGATCAGTTCCGCGCTCGAGAGGTTTTCAAGAATTACGTGGCTTTGGTCCATGGCGTTGTAAAGGAGGCGAGCGGGCGCATCGAACAGCCGATTGCGCGTGACCCTCGCAATCGGACGCGCATGGCAGTTGTGCCGGGCGGACGTGAAGCTTTGTCACTCTATAGAATTCGCCGGAGTTACAATGCGTTCACACTTTTGGATGTTGAACTAAAAACCGGAAGAACTCATCAAATCCGGGTTCACCTATCATGGCTGAAGCATCCAGTCATTGGTGACGAGCTTTACGGTGGCGGCCGCGACAACAACGTTCAAGACGTCCAGCTGCGCGCGCAAATTCGTAAACTCAAGCGACAGTTTCTTCACGCTGAGCAGCTAGGCTTTCGGCACCCTCATACAGGCGAACAGCTGAGCTTCGTTGCGCCGTTACCTGAGGAATTAGGTCAGTTACTGGAGAATCTTGAAGGGTTCTGAGTACTGAATAAGGCGCATGGCCGTCCACTATATTTCTACCACCGCCCGCTCTCAGTAATTGAATAGCGGATTGGTGACGCGTTTTGTAGTACGACTCGGTTTGTTTCGAGATGTTTCGTCTTGTACTCTGTTAGGGTTAACTGGAATCGGCTCTGCTCGGCTGAGGGCAACGGCTCCGAGTCAACAGGGCATCAAACCGCAGGTCTCCAACAGGTAAAAACACAGCAAAAACACCTATTCAATCAACATGAAGTTTTATTTTTCCCCATTTTTGACGCGGCTATTACTGGTCGCCTTCGTCTTTACCGCCGGTGTAGTGGAGGGCCAACAACCAAAGCCCAAGCCAACGCCGCCGCCAGTCCCCAATGAACAGGATACGCAATCAGAAACCATCTTTATTCGTCGTGTGCGCCTCCCGATCACGGTCGTTGACAAGAAAGGCCAGTTTGTTCCCGGCCTCACCCGGAATGATTTCGTTGTTCTTGAAGACAAGGTTCCACAACAGATCGAAACATTCTCCGATGATCTAGGCCAGACCTTACCTGTATATGTGGCTGTCTTGATGGATACGTCTCCCTCGACGGCAGGCAAACTCAAGTTTGAACAAGAGTCGGCGCTGAATTTCATTCAAACGGTTGTTCGCGAGCGAAAGGATCAGGTACTCTTTGCGACTTTTGACCACGAGGTAAATTTGCGTCAGGACTTCACAAACAAGCTCGATCTTCTGGATCGCGCAGTATCGAGAGTGAAGCAGACAGGGAACCAAACCGCGCTTTTCGATGCTGTCTGGCAATTCTGCGACGAAAAGCTGAGAACGGCGCCCGGCCGGCGCGTTCTCGTTGTTATCACTGACGGAGAAGACACCTACAGCCGCGCTGGCATTCGCGATGCGATTGATATCGCCCAACGAACTGAGACTACGATTTTCGCGATCTCTACCAAGGCGGGCTTTACCTCTACTGTTCCCGGAGTTGAAGCTGGTCAAGTAAAGGACAAAGAAGATCGTGAATTGACAAAGCTGGCTGAAGAAACGGGAGGCGCTGCTTTTTTCACTGGCGACATGCTTTCCCTTGAGCGTTCATTCAACAAGATCTCTAAAGAACTTCGTTCTCAATACCTCGTTACCTACAAGCCGCTCAACGATCGCTACGATGGCAGTTTTCGCAAGATCGAGGTCAAACTTAGTGATGGCCTAAGAGATCTCAAAGTAAGAACCAAACACGGGTATACGGCGAAAGCGGACAGCGTCAGGCCCTAAGAAAGAGATGTCTAATCGAGCAATGAGAAATGTCATATTCATACTGGGCCTGATGACCATTCTGGTGGCTGCCTCTGTTATTCCGACAAGAATGCAGGCGCAGAGCCAGGTCAATGCAATTCAAGAAAAATCCCGCAGCAGGCGAGTCAGCAATTCTGAACAGCAGACCCCGTCACCAACCCCGACAGTTTCGCCCAAGGATGACAATCCTCGAGAGTCGGATGAAGTTGTTCGCGTCGAGACTAACCTCACCAATATCTTCTTCACGGCCGCTGACACCAACAAACGATTCATCAGCAACCTTAAGAAAGAAGATATCCAGGTACTCGAAGATGGTCAGCCTCAGGAGATCTTCGCCTTCCAGCAGAATACCGATTTGCCACTTTCCATCGCGATTCTGATCGATACAAGCCGCTCTGAAGAACGCACTTTGCCTGACGAAAAGATGGCTGCACGCTCGTTTATCGAAGCGGTGATGCGCCCTGACAGAGACGAGGCGGCAATTGTTTCGTTTACCGGCGAGGTCACGCTGGAACAAGGTTTCACAGGAAATCTTGATCACCTGCGTCGGGCGATTGATCGGGTCGAGTTTGTGCCACCTTCGGGTTACATTGGCGGCGGCGTTGTCGTAGGTGGTACGCCGCCCATATCGGATACGAATCAAATACTCGCTGGCGCCACTGCAATCTGGGATGCTGTGTGGGCTTCTTCCAATGATCTTCTCTCAATCTCTGCCGACCACACTCGGCGCGCCATCATCCTTCTCACTGATGGTGAGGACACAATCAGTCAAGTGAAGATGCACGAGGCGATCGAACGTGCCCAGAAAGCGGACGCGCTTATTTACGCAATCGGCATCGGTGACAGTTACCAGGGCGGTGTCGATGAGGGTTCGCTTAAAAAGATCACTGCGCAAACGGGTGGTCGCGCGTATTTCCCGCGCAGCGAGAGCGAGTTGAGAAGTGCCTTTGCTCAGATCCAGCGCGACCTGCGCGAACAGTATCTAGTAGCTTATTCGCCCTCAAACAAGGCCCGCGATGGGTCATACCGCAAGATCCAAATCGAGGTAATTGACCCGGAACTGCGCAAACAGAAGCTAAGACTCAACTATCGTCCGGGCTATTTCGCCAAGAGCGACGAGAGCGACGTACCGGCAAAAAGGCGATCCTCTCCTTAACAACCCCAGAAAAACCCCTGTTTTTGGGGCATAAATCGTACTGCCCCGCGGATTTAACCGATGACAAACATCGGATAAGTTTGTTATACTGCGCCTTGGGTTAGTCGCAGGCTGCCTCTCCTTATTAGGGCCCTGACGGGTTTCGCAAACAATATCAACAGGCTTCATCGTTTCTCCTCGCACCATTACGGCAAAGCCGCCTCTTACTGGCCGAACCCGGCGTGATCAATTCGGTATCAGATGATTAGACCCCCTTCAGAAAAGTGTCGAGTTTTGATCGTGGATGACGATCAGAAAGTTCGCGCACTTCTCACCGAACTCATCGAGAGCGAAGGCTACGAAGTCATGTCTGCCACGGATGGGGGCAGTGGCCTCGGAGCCGTGTATTCATTTCAGCCCGATGTTGTCATTAGTGATGTGGTGATGCCCGTCCTCGACGGTATTGAGCTTTGTCGCCGCATCAAGAATGAACGCGCGACGCTCAATATTCCTGTAATCCTGATTAGTGGCCTCCGCGCTACCACCGAGGATAGCATCGAAGGTTTGAATGCTGGAGCCGACGACTATCTCGAAATCCCGTTTCGCAATGAAGAATTGCTGGTCAAGGTCGCCAGGCTCGTCGAGCGGCGTCGTGTAGAGAAGCACTACCGAGAAATCGTTGAACTGGCAGCTGACATCATCTACACGCGCGATATGGATGGGACCATTACCAGCATCAATGCTGCCGGCGCGCGGTTCTTTGACAAGTCTGTTGACGAGATCGTTGGTGGACATCTCAGTAGTTTGATTGGCCACGAGGCCGCGAGGCGAGACATAGAAGAAACGAAAAGGGCTGCTTCCGATTCACCATTGCGATTAACTTATTATCTGAAGGATCGGGAAGATAACGGACGATATCTTGAAGGCGTTATTACTATCGAGCGCGATCGCAACAAGCGTCCTACTGGAATTCGCGGAGTAATCCGCGACATCACGGAGCAAAAGTTTGCGGAAGCAGCGCTCAGAGAAAGTGAAGAACGATATCGCCGGCTTGTGGAACTCTCGCCGGAAGCGATCGTCGTTCACAGTAAGGGCAAGTTTGTTTATGTCAACCCGGCGGCCGAGCGCCTTTGGGGCGCATCCTGTCCCGAAGATTTGATTGGCAAGTCTGTACTGGAGGTTGTTCATCCCGACTCACGGGATATGGTCAGCAGAAGGAGCCGCGAGGTCGAGGAATTAGGTTGCTCGACGAAGCTAAATGAACAGAAGCACCTTAAGCTTAACGGCGAAGTAATTTATGTAGAAGAAACGGGAATGCCGTTCTTGTTTCGCGGTCGACCGGCAGTACAAGCGGTGATCCGAGATGTCACTGATCGCCGTCGCGGACGTGAGGCGTTGCGGCAAACTGAAGCACGACTCCGCACGGTCGTTAGCAGTGCTTCGCTCATCCTCTTTGCGGTCGACTGTGACGGGGTCTTTACCTTGTCAGAAGGAGAAGGGCTGAAGTCTTTGGGTTGGAAGCCCGGTGAAATGGTTGGGCGATCGGTGTTCGACCTCTATAGTGACCACCCAAAGATTGTCGCCAGCTTCCGTCGTGCGCTTGCGGGCGAGACATTCTCGGAAGTTGTGGACGTCGGCAATGTTACCTTCGAAGAGCGTTATTCGCCCTTGACAGACGATAGCAATAACGTAATTGGCGTGCTTGGCGTCGCGATCGACATCACGGAAAACCGAAAAGCGCAGAAGGCATTGCAGGAAAACGAAGCGCGCTACCGGGAACTCTTTGAAAACGCGAACGACATCATCTATACGCACGACCTCGCGGGAAACTTCACTTCACTAAACAGGAGTGGTGAACAGATCACGGGTTACACCCGTGAAGAAGCTCTCACGATGAACATTGTGGACGTGCTGGCGCCGGAGTACCTCAGCACAGCCCGGCAGATGATCACGCAGAAGACCGACGATAACGTTGCCACTATCTACGAACTTGAGATCCTTGCGAAAAATCGGCGCCGCATCCGCCTTGAAGTGAGTACGCGTCTTATCTATAAGAACGGAAAACCTGTCGGTGTTGAAGGTGTTGGTCGCGATCTTACAGAGCGCAAACGCTCGGAGGAAGTTCTGGCCCGGCAAGCTCAGCGCGAAGCGATGGTGCATCGGATTTCGCAGGCCATAAGATGCTCGTTTGATAGTTCAGAAATCTTCCAAACAGCGGTCCGTGAATTGGGTTCCTATCTGAATGCGGATCGCTGTTCCTTATTCATCAAGGACCAGAAGGCAAATCGTGCGACTAACACGGCGGAGTATCACGCCCCTGGCATTCTTCCGGCTGCGGCCAATTTCCAACTGGAGGATCTGCAGCCGCTGATTGATTCGCTGGATGAAAAGGGCGTTCTTTGTTTCAACGATGCAGCTCATGACGTTCGAATAGTGGACTTGTACGAGCGCATTCTGTCGAAGGCAGGCGTGCGATCGATCATGTATGTTGCGATTCGCGTGGGTGACGAAGCGACGGCGGCTTTTGCGCTCTCCACCACGCGGGAGTTGCGTCAATGGAGTGAATCAGACATTGCGCTTGCTAAAGCAGTTGCCGATCAAACCGGTATTGCCATTCGGCAGGCTGAGCTTTATCAAAGGGCAGAGGCCACCTCAAAGCGCGAATTGCTGGTTAACAGCCTGACGACAGCTATTCGAGCCTCGCTGAGCCTGCCCGAAATGTTAAGTACAGCGACTCGCGAACTCGGAAACGCACTTGGCGCCTCCCGAGTTCATCTGCATCTCTACAATCCGGACGACCCTACTTCACTCGCAGAACACGAATTCGTTGCTCCAGGCTCCAGCAGCCTTAGTGATTCCAGAGACAGCTACGATGATCCGGTGGGCCAACATCTATTACGAACCTCGAAGGCACTGGTGATTGCCGACTCGGCAAACTACTGCGAAGGTCCCGCAGACGTCAGTGCAGTTGTCAGGAACCACTCTCAGGTGGATGGTGTTCGATCGCAGATCGCTTATCCTTTGATCGTCAAAGGCCTCTTCCGCGGGGTCCTGTGTATTCACCAAACGGATCGGCTGCGTTATTGGACCGAAGACGAACTGTCTCTGGTGAATTCGGTTGCGGGGCGTTTGGCGGTCGGTATGGCGCAGGCTGAACTCTTTGAAATGGTAACCAAGGCCAAATCCGAGTGGGAGACCACTTTCGACGCGATGTCCGACGGTATATTCATCTTCGATCGCGCTGGATTGCTGATACGGGTCAACCGCGCCGGTGCGGCGATGGAGGCATCCAGCCCCACTACTCTATTGGGCAGCAGGTGTTGCGACATTCTTCGCGCTACATCCGAAGACGCAGATTGCGTTGTCGAACAAGCAATCAAAGAGGGTCGCAGCGTCACAATAGAAGTAACACCTGATCACCTGGCTCGCCCGATCCTGGTTTCAATCGAGCCCGTGGTGGACAACGATGGCGCGGTGACAGCTGCGGTTTGCACGGCGCGCGACCTTTCAGAATTGCGCCGCGTGCAGGCTGTTGCTCGCGAACACCAGTCTCTGCTTACAAACATCCTGGAGAGCGCTCGCGAATCCATTTATGCGGTAGATCTTGATGGGCGTTTCAAGTGGTGTAACAGTGCCACGCTGCTGGCCCTTGGCCTTAAGCGCGAGGAATTTATCGGGCATCGTGTCTGCGAATTCGTGTATGAACCTGATCGCGAACGCGTCCGCGGCAAACTGCAATCGGCTATGCTGGGCCAGGCGCAGACTTATGAGATGCGCTATTTTTCGGGAGCCGGAAAACTGCGTTATGCACGAGTCGATAACTCCCCGCTGGTAGTCGAGGGGCGTACAACTGGTGTTCTTGGTATTGCCCGCGACATAACCGAACAGAAAGAAGAACGCGAACGCGCTGCGCGTGCCGACAAGTTGCGCGCGCTCGGCCAGTTGGCTTCAGGCGTCGCTCACGATTTTAATAACTCGCTGGCTGCGATCCTCGGTCGTGCTCAACTACTTCACCGCCAAACGCAGGAAGAACCTCTCATTCGCAACATTGATATTATTCAAACTGCCGCCCAAGACGCCGCCGCTACCGTTCGTCGTATTCAGACCTTCGCCCGCAAATCGTCGGCCAGGGAATTTGAAATGCTCGACGTGGCCAGCTTGCTCAATGATGCGGTAGAGATCACGCGTACGCACTGGCAAAACGAAGCCAGCCTGCGTGGTCTGGATTATGAAGTCAACCTGGAGGCCGAAAGCGGTCAATATACGTTTGGAAGTGCCTCCGAGCTTCGCGAAGTTTTTGTAAATCTAATCGTCAACGCAGTGGACGCAATGCCCAAGGGCGGCAAACTCTGGATTGGCTGCGTGCCCGAAGGCGGTCGCCTGTCTTTGCGCTTTGCTGATTCAGGAACCGGAATGCCGGACGACGTAAGGCAGAGAATCTTTGATCCATTCTTTACGACGAAAGGCGCGCAAGGTACTGGTCTTGGACTCTCGGTCAGCTATAGCATCATCGAAAGACACGAGGGATCAATTAGTGTTGCGTCGGAACTGGGCCGGGGTACCGTGTTCACCATTGATCTTCCGCGCGCCATAATGAAGTCGGAATCCACCCAGGAGGCGTCGCCGGAGGTGGCAGTGCGACCGCTTTCGGTCCTGGTAATTGATGATGAGTCCTCGGTAAGAGAAACGTTGGCAGAAATGCTGGAAGTGATGGGTCACCGAGTGTTCGTTGCCGAGAACGGGCATATCGCCCTGCAGCTACTCGACGAAAATGATTGTGATCTGGTGTTTACCGATCTGGCGATGCCGGAAATGGACGGCTGGGAAGTTACGCGTGAGATCCGCAAACGTAGGCCGGAGATAAGTGTCGTTCTGGTTACTGGCTATGGAACGGGCACGGTACCTCCGGCCGGTGAGGACAGGTTAGTCAACGGTATTATCGGAAAGCCGTTCGACTTTTCGCAGATTAGCGAAACGATTATGAATGTCCTGGGTAACGAACTTGTCCTGGAAAACGTCGGCGCCGTAATGCAATTCGAGCCTGAGCCTGCGAGTGTCTAGTTGTCGTAGTTCATGATTCCGGCGCTGGCGGTAAATCCCACTCCGAAACCAACGATCATTGCCGGTCCTTTCCAGTGGTTCTTCTCGGCAAGCATGAAGCCGGTTGATGCGCTCGAAAGATTCCCATAATTCTTTAAGACCTCATACGAGCCCTGAACCTTGGTTGAATCCTTCGCAAGATGGAGTTCGGAACAAACGCCATCAAGTATCTTTTTGCTTCCCGTGTGAATCAGGCAGTCGTCCACCTGGCCCAGGTTTGAAACCGGAGAATCAGGGTGTTCCAGGACGTTCTTGACTGTAGTGACCGCATAGTGTGCACCGCGACTGGGTACGCTCGGGCGCATGAAATATTGTGGTCGTCCCTTGAGAAACTCATGAGTGCTGTGGCTATTCATTGTTAGAAGATTGACGTCTTCCGTTTCTTCATTAGTTAAGTGAGAAATCGGCCCGAAGCTTGGTTTACCTTCTTCGCTGCCGATTAGCAACGCCACCGCGCCATCCCCAAAAAGCATTGATTGAATGACGAAGGTGGTATCCAACCTCTTCTGTTCAAACTGGGCTTCATCGAGTTTATGGTCCTTCCTCAGGCGTAAGATTTCGCGAAATCCGAGGTATTCGTCGCGCAGGAGCGGCGCAGCGTAGGGAGTGTGAGCTTCGGCCATCAACACCATGGCCAGTTGCCCCGGATTAGCGGCGAGATACCATTGAGCGACCTCAATGGACTTTAACAACACCGAACAGCCTTGAGCTTGCATGCTGACGGTTCGAATTGATCGAGAAAGCAATCCGTGAGTCTTTCCCATTATTTCGGAGGCCAGACAGGGAAGCATCTGGTCAGGAGTATTAGTAGCGGCGATCAGCAAACCAATGCGTGAAGGATCTCCCTGCCACTCCTCGACGCAGCGCCGGGTGGCATCGACACCGAGCTGAGTAGTAGAACTTGTCGTTTGGACAGGTTTACCTGAGAGGAAGTCAGGATAGTTATCGACTACGGAGTATCTATGATCGACGCCGAGGGAGTTGAGCGTGTTGATGAGTTCAGGTGAGAGCTTGTGGATTAGCGCGTTGGCAAGCTCGGTTGTTTTGAATGAATGTTGAGGGGTGGCGGTAGCTGCTGAGAGTAAGTTAATCATAGTAGGCGTCTCCGAGGGGGTCGGGGACTGTATCTCCCTTCGTTGTAAGTTTGTTAGCAGCAGCGTCGGTCTGCGCTGTTCGAGCACAAAACTGTCGGGGCCACGCTACCCTGAAATCTGGATCCGAATTAGCCAGTCCTGTATCAATGGCTGTGCCATTCCAGAAATTAGCGCAACTTCCTTGTAAATGAAGAAATAGCGAGACTTATGATGTCGGCTCCGATTGGGCTCGGAAGGCTGAATTGGATACCGGGTATGCACCAATCTGACTGGATGCTTGTAACTAGGGTTTTGCTAAGAGAATTGGCCCATGCGAGTTGGTAAGGCGGTATACAACTGTGTAGCTGGTATTCAGAGATTTAGAGGTAAAGAGATTCGGCTTTGCCTCAAAAGTCAGAAATCCCCCCAACGGAAGTTGGGGGACAGTTCAGATCCTTTCTATGGGAGAGACGGAAGGGGAACATCTTGAAATCCCCCAAACGGAAGTTTGGGGATAGTTCAGATCTTGTCTAATGCATGCAGTAGAACATTCTGCTCTCGTTCTGTAGTTTACACATGGACGGTAGAAAGGATCTGAACCATCCACCAACTGCCGTTGGGTGGTATTCCGGGTGGGTTACCCCTAAGCATTCACTAGTGTACCCTGGCCGCAATCGCCAGAACTCAAACATCATTGATATCGTAGTAGCTTTTAGGAGGTGACCGAGCATGTATTGTCCGTCTTGCGGCGTGGTTGTCGCGCAGGGCTTGAGCTACTGTAATTATTG
>DATBRN010000119.1:0-23764 GCA_036560225.1 Pyrinomonadaceae bacterium
TGAACTCTCCTGGCTCAACAACGAATCGCATCTGACGATTCCAGAATCCAAGTTGTTGCGCGTCGACCACGAACTCAACTCGCCTCTTCTCGCCGGGCTGAAGCGTAATCCGTTGAAAACCTTTAAGCTCCTTTACAGGGCGAGTGATGCTGGCGGCCAGGTCATGGACGTAAAGCTGGACCACCTCGTCGCCCGCCCGGCGGCCGGTGTTCTCAACGTCAACGGCAACGGTTAACTTGCCGTTAACCGGAATGCGCTGCGTGCTAAGTGTCAGATTTGTAATTTTGAACTGCGTATAGCTCAAACCGTAGCCGAAAGGAAAGAGTGGTCGCCAGTCAACATCGAGATACTTCGAAGTGTATTTATTGTTAGGATCGGGTGGTCGTCCGGTGTTCTTATGATTGTAATAGAGTGGTTCCTGTCCGACTGTCCGGGGAAAAGTTACTGGTAACTTTCCACCCGGATTGACATCACCGAAGAGCACATCGGCAATCGCATTACCGGCTTGGCTGCCGGCAAACCACGTCTCCAGGATCGCGGGAGTGTTCTCCGCCAGCCAGCTGATTGTTAAGGGCCGGCCATTCATTAGCACGACGACAGTGGGTTTGCCCGTAGCCTGTACGGCTTTTACCAAATCCAATTGGCGGCCCGGCAGATCGAGCGAGCTGCGCGACGCTGCTTCACCGCTCATGTCTGCTGATTCGCCGACTGCCAGGATCGCTACATCTGAATCTTTGGCGGCACGCACAGCTCTTTCGAAACCATCGGCGGTATCACACTTTGTCTCACAACCCTTGGCGTAGTTGATCTTTGCCTGGGGAAGTTTCGCTTTGAGGCCGTCGAGCAGCGTGACGGCATCTTCTGACCTCCCGTCACCATTCCACGAGCCGAGCATATCCGGTCGGCTATCCGCGAGTGGTCCAATCAGCGCAATTGATCGCACCTTCTTGTCTAGCGGTAAAACATTGTGATCATTTCTCAGGAGTACCATTGAACGTCCGGCAATCTCACGAGCCGCGGCGACGTTAGAGCTGTTGAAAATTGCGGTGCGTTCCAGTCCTTCATCCGTATACGGCTTGTCAAAGAGACCGAGGCGAAACTTGATACGCAGAATGCGCCTCACTGCTTCATCGATGGTCTGCATGGTAAGCTTGCGTTGCTTGAGAAGTTCACCGGCGTTCTTATTGTAGAGACGGCTAACCATTTCCATATCCACACCGGCGTTGAGGGCTTCGCGGGCAGCGTCAGAACCGTTTGCTGCCACGCCGTGTTTCATGAGTTCTTCGACAGCTGTGTAGTCGCTGACGACGAAGCCGTCGAACTTCCATTCGCCGCGCAATACTTCCGTCAGCGTGAAATGGTTGGCGGAAGCAGGCACGCCACTGAGATCATTGAACGCGCTCATGAGGGTTCCCACGCCCGCATCTACGGCCGCTTTGAAGGGAGGAAAATAAACTTCGCGTAAAGTCCTTTCTGAAATGTCCGTGGTGTTGTAGTCACGGCCCGCCTCGGCCACCCCGTAAGCAACCCAATGCTTGGCACAGGCTACGACCTTGTTTGGGGCGCTGTAGTCGCTGCCCTGGAATCCTCGAACGCGTGCGCGCGCCATCATCGAACCTAGATATGGATCTTCGCCCGAACCTTCTGCAATTCTCCCCCAGCGTGCGTCCCGTGCGATGTCAACCATGGGCGCGAACGTCCAATGTACGCCGGCAGCTCTTGCTTCCGCCGCGGCTATGCCGGCGGCACGTTCCACGGCGACTGGATCCCAACTGCTTGCTTCGCCAAGCGGTATCGGAAAGATCGTGCGATAGCCGTGAATCACATCGAAGCCAAAGATGAGCGGAATCTTCAGACGTGATGCAGTCACGGCGTTTCGCTGAAGTTCATTTGTTTTTTGCGCTCCACGCACATTCAGAGTTGAACCCAGAAGACCTTTGCGCGCCATCTCAAGATGTTCGGGCCGGAAGTTACCATTTCCTTCACCATCGAGTTGCTGTAGCTGGCCAAGCTTCTCCTCGAGCGTCATGCGAGCCAGCAAAGCATTAATGCGGGTCTCGACGTTTTGGCTTTTCTGTGACTGAGACGCAGGCGGAGAAGTTAAGGCGAGAACGATGGCAATGGTGAGTGCACATCCGACAAACTTTAGTCTCATTGACCTCATGCTAGTTCCTTTGATTTCCGTCGTTGCAGTTTACTCCCAACTGTAAAATTGGGACTCGCGGTCCCTGAATCCGCGGCTTCAGTGAGTGCGCTGAAATGTAATCCCTAGTCCGCGTTAGCGGACGAATGAAAATAGCCCAGCACTTGAGTGCTGGGATACCGAAACCTCAGGTCGCAGTCCGTGTAACGGACGGCTGGTTGTTCTGTCCAACGAACATGACTTCATTCGCCCGTTTCACGGGCTATGTTTCTACGCTTGGCGATCCCAGCACTCAAGTGCTGGGCTATTTTCATTCGTGCGCTGCGCGGACTAGCAACAGATTTCTTCTGCTAAGTCTTTCGAGAGCATCACTACACTTAAGCGAAATTCGTAGCTGTAATATACTTTCGTACTCTCCAGTCAACCAGTGTAACGATGAACCTTACTCGCATAACACGAGTTCTTGGTCGCAGGCTACTCAACGTGATGTTTGCTGTTCTCGGCGCCATCACGATCTGTGCACCACTGCTCGTTCACTCCCAAACCACGTCGCATCAAAGACTGAAAACAAACCAGCAGCCGGACTCTTCGGGCGCAGTAAGTTCGCAATTACATGAAGCCGCGTCGTTGCTTCAACAAGGTCGACCAGCTGACGCAGAACCAATTCTTCGACAGGTCCTCCTGTCAGCGCCACGAAATTCTGACGCGCATAACTTCCTTGGGATAGTTTTGGACCAGCGGGGGCAATTTGAAGCCGCGGAACGAGAATATCGCGAAGCGCTTCGTCTCAACCCTGACGGCATCTCGCCACTAGCAAACCTGGGAGTCCTCCTCGCCCGAACCCGGAGGGCAACTGAAGCAATCAAAGTGTTCGAGAGTGTTCTGCAAAAAGCGCCGGATCATCCGCAGGCGATTATCAACCTTGGGCTGCTTCATGCCTCTCGCGGCGAATACGAGCGCGCGGCTGTCTTACTCAAACGTGCCCGCGAATTGCAACCGAGCTCGTTCGACATTCTCTACAATCTGGGAATTAGTCTTTACAACCTGAAGCAGTATGACGAAGCTACGAACGCGCTTGAGTCGGCCTCTGCACTTTCACCCAACACTGCGGAGCCTCTCTACTTTCTGGGCCTCATCGCGTATGCACGCAATGAAGATGAAAATGCTCGCGAACTTTGGGAGAAGGCCATTACCATCGACCCAAATCATGCAGCAGCTAACTTCATGCTCGGCGAGCTTCTTGCCAAACGGAAAGACTATTCAACAGCAAAGACTTACTATGAGAAGGCGTTGGCAAGAGATTCCTCAAACGTTGCCTACCACATCCGGCTAGGTGGGGCCTACCTATATCTTCACGATTTCAACCGTGCCTTTGAAATTTTTAAGACCGCGTCGGAACGATTTCCGCAGGTTCCTGAAACTCACTATTTTCTTTCTATCGCTGCACGAACCAGAGGTGAATCGGATCTGGCTGTCATCGCCCTTAGGAAGGCACTGGCAATCAATCCTAACTACGCCGACGCCCTGGCTCTACTCGGTGCTATCCGCTTAGATAAAGGCGATCTCGTTGAAGCTGAGAAGTTGTTGCGAAAAGCGCTTCTGAGCAACAGCAATAACTACAACGCCAACTATAATTTGGGACGTCTACTTGTCAAACAACAAAAATTTATTGAGGCCCTACCGCCTCTGCAACGCGCTAGTGGAACGTTGCCGGAAAACCCCGACGTTCACTACCAGCTCTTTCTCGCGTACTCCCGACTAAATCAAAAATTAGAAGCTGATCAAGAGCTGGAGATGTTCAAACGACTCTCCAAAGATGACAAAAAATAAGCGGGAAGGACCTTTATGTCCTCCCCGCGGTTTGCGACATCTGATTAGAAGCTGAGGCGAACTTGAAATTCGCCGACTCTCCCAGCCAATGCGCTGGTGGCGGTGCCAAATCTGTTCGACTGAACCCGGGTTGGATCAGTATTAGAGGTAAATGGAGTTAGGTTCAATTGATTGAAGACGTTGAAGAAGTTGAAACGTACGTTTAAGTTGGAGCGCTCTCCACCTAATCCAAAATCTTTGGCGACGGAGATATCGGTCGAGAAGTACTTTGGCCCTCGGAACCGATTACGTCCGATTGCGGGACGATTTTGAAAGGGTTTGGTGGGGTCGGCTATAGTTGTGCCGAAATATGCTGCGCCGCCGCCTGGGAAAATACCGCCGGGCTGCAGGAAATTGCTGTTTGTATTGCTCAGCGGCTGCCGGCCGTTGTAACTTGTCGGACGAATATCCCCAAAAGACCTGCCATTTGGAGCGACGAGAGAGGCGAAAAGCTTCGGCGTCCACGGGAACCCGCTATTCCACGTTGTGATCCCACTAAGTTGCCATCCACCGAGGATCTTCCCCGTCAAAGTCTTATGGTCACTGAAGAACGGAATGTCCCAGACTCCAGATCCCACAAAGGCGTGCGTAACGTCAAAGTCAGACGGGCCACGCTCTTCCCTTTGATCGATCGGGAAGGACTGGTTCGTACATGCACAGGGCGCTTCGAAAGACGTGGTGTCTATGCTCTTGCTCCAACGATAGTTCGTATCAAAGGAGAATTGCCTCAAGAGCCGCCCCTGCAAGCGCGCGATCAGTGCATTGTAGTTTGAATTGACGTCCGGACTGGCAAAGTAGGCCGCACCGATGTTTGGATTTTGGCTTGGCGCTGTAAAATGCAACGGAAGAATCCTGACAAAATGGCGACCTTGACTACCTTGATAGCCTATTGTTCCAACCAAGCTTGCCGGTAGTTGATACTGGCCCTCAAGGGAGTAGCGCATCACATAAGCCGTCGGTAAACTCTGCGGTGAACCGTAGATCTCCACTTGACCAAGATTCGGCAAACCGTTCGCAGGATTAGTTCCTCCGCCAAGGTTAGGGTTGGCTGGATAGCCGAAGATTGTGCCATCGCTGCTTGCTACAAAAGCGATCTGTCCATCAACAAATGGCGTACCGAATCCGTCGGCAGCGCCAGCTGTGCCGCAACAGATATTGAACAACGCTCCGTTCGGTGGATTTCGGCGAGCATTGGCGAGTAGAGCATTGGCTAGACGATCGTAACCTATTCCGCCACCGCCGCGAATCACGAGCTTGTCTTCGAACCTCTTAGGACTCCAGGCAAAGCCAAGCTGAGGTCCGAAATTATTCAAATCCTTCTTGTACAAAGACTTGGCGGTTGTGATCTTTGCGCCTGCCAGGCCATTGTCGGGACCAAGGAGCAAATTACCGATAACGCCGTTAGAGGCCGTCACGGAGTTGAAGTATGACCAGCGCAATCCGAGATTCAGCGTCAGGTTGGGCCGATATTTCCAGTCGTCCTGAACAAAAAATGCGGTTTCACCAGTGTGGAATTTAGTGTTATTGGGCGATGGCTTACCCTGCAGAGTTGCCGCCACAAATTCGAATATCGGCGTCCCGTTAGCGAAGTTCCAGAGCCGATGGAAAGAATAGAGTGGCCGGGCCCCACCGACCTCGCCGTTACTATTCAAGTCGCGACGAAATTCTCCTCCGATCTTCAGAACGTGATTACCTCGAATATTGGTCAACGAATCACGGAAATCGAATTGCTTTTCGTCAATAACGCCTGGAGTGTTGAGTCCCTGAGGAAAGCCAAAGCGTAACCGATCGCCGAAAATACCTTCGATTTCGACCCGCGGCAGACCGACATTCGCATCAGGGTTTGATTCTATTTCATTGAATCCCCATCGCGTCAGATTAAACCGGGCCTCGTTTGTCGTAGTCGAGGCAAGGATCTTGTTGTAAATAAAACCGACGGCATAGGTGAGACGCTTTGAGGTGATGTCAGCCTGAGGTCGACTCTGAGCTGACCTATCTGAAGTGGTCGCAGTATTCGGCACGAAAAACGAAGTGAACGTAAACCTGTCATTTTCAGTAGCCTGATAATCAATGCGTGTAACAAGTTGATTGCCCCTGAAACTTATCGGGTTTGGCAACTGGGCAAGCTGAAGGTCGGGAATCCCATCGAAACCTCCCCCAAGCGGATTAGCAAACGTGGGCACATAAGTACCGAACGTGCCGGTGATGGAACCAATATCAAGTCCGTTACCCACAACCTGACACGGAACAAAAACATCCCCACAACTTGCCGGAAGAATTTGAAGGACTCTTGGTTCTATACCCGTTGCGGATAAGATCCTTGCTGATAATGTACCTGACCGGGCAGCAAGAAGGCTGGCGCGAAACTGTGGAGTCTCGATCAGCGAGTTGAATACATTATTTGAGTTCTCCTTTAATCCTTCATAGGCAAAAAAGAAAAACAGCTTGTTCTTTCCGCTATAGGTCGATGGGCCACCTTCACCAAAACGAGGTAGATGCACTGGTCCACCGAAGCTTCCGCCAAAAGTATTGTATTTCCGCTCGACGCGAGTTGGACCTTCCGTTGTGATGTCGCCTATCTGCCTCGGCATTTTGTTGAAGGCGTTCAGGGATGGGTTATCGATTTTGAAAAACGCGCTGCCGTGCCAGTCGTTGGTGCCGTTTTGGGTAACGACTTTGACTTGAGCGCCGCTGTTTCTGCCGTCCTCTGCAGAATAGGTGGAAGAAACAACGGAAACTTCTTTGACGGATTCTTGACTTGGCGTAATAACAGCCCCACCGCCCCACGTCTGGCTGTTAACGCTGGTGCCGTCGATCTGGTAATTGTTTGAGGACACGCGCTGTCCGTTAGCTGAAATCGGCTGTACATTCTCCGTTGCAAAAATCGAGTTGTTTGATCCGCCTGGCCCCGACGTATTCGGAAGACCGACAGAATTACCATTTCCAGCTCTCGCCCCAGTTCCAAAAACGCCCGGTGTTAACCGCGCCAACTCGTAAGGATCGCGTCCCGTTTGTGGCAGCCGCAAAATCTCCTGATTGGTAATAGTCTTATCGACATTAGCATTTTCGGTTTCCAGCAATTGCACCGTGTCTTGGGTGACAGTAACCACGGCGCTGACCTCACCGGCCTCGAGCGCGATATCAACACCCTGCACATTCTCGGCGCTTACTTCGACACTATCCAACACGGTTTTCTTGTAGCCGACCTTCTCCGCGGTCATGGTGTATTTGCCCGGGGCTAGTGCTGAGAACCGATAAAAACCTTCACCACTCGCAGTTACTTCCTGAGTCTGACCGGTTTCTTTGCTGGTTAACGTGACCTTTGCCTCCGGAACCAAGCCTCCGGAAGTATCTGTTACCGTGCCTTGTACACCCGCTTTGAATTGGGCCTGGGCTGTGACTATTGCAGACAGAAGAATAAGAACAGAGATAAGAACGTGTACCGAACTAAAGATGGTTCGTTTCATTGGAAGGGCCCTCCCGAGGCCGTCAGATTTTTGCAGTGCCTGGCACTAAACGCCGTACCGGCTCAAGGTATACGCAAGTATTGGAAGAGTTCACTCCAGACCTGGGTCAACTCTTAGCTTCTGGGGGAGCTAACTCAGAAAACGGCTAAGGGAGACTGCTTTAGGGGAATGGCTATGTCGCACCGACTACAGTGGTTAATAACACCAAAAAGCGAAAACTTCAATATATTTCGCCGCCAGACTCTGATAAGCTGAGCGCCTCAACCGGGCATGCAACTCTTACCAGCTCGCGCGATGGCTGGAATCGCTAACCGTTTCCCAAAATTGGCGACCCAGACGTGCCGATATCGGTCGCAAACACGATGGACCGGGCGATCGCACACCGGAACTTAAGAGTCGCAAATGGCCCAGAATTCATTGTTCTATCCAAAATTCGTAAGGGAGAAGGCATTCAATGCGACGTTCAACCTTGATACTTCTTGTGTTTCTTTTCGCGCTAACCGCGGGTGCGTGTGTATCCGGCTCTAAACCAACCGACAATAGCAGTGCAAGGAAGCCAAAGGGCCCCAACGATCCAGTCTTCATCGGCTTTTCGATGGATACGCTAAAGGAAGAGCGTTGGCAACGGGACAAAGAGTTAGTTGAAAAGCATGCTAAGGAAGTGGGCGCGCAACTGGATGTTGAAGTCGCCCAGGGCAGCGACACAGTCCAGGTTCAGCAAGCGGATACTATGTTGACCAAAGGCGTCGATGTTCTAATCATCGCTCCGCACAACGGTGAGGTGTGGACGCAACTAAT
The DNA here is from genome assembly GCA_036560225.1 of Pyrinomonadaceae bacterium. Lineage (GTDB taxonomy): Bacteria > Acidobacteriota > Blastocatellia > Pyrinomonadales > Pyrinomonadaceae > PSRF01. Next base: position 8,278 of record DATBRN010000119.1, read on the forward strand.
AGACAAAGCACATCGCCAGGGCGTGCCTGTGATTAGCTACGATCGACTAATTAAGAATGTCGACGTTGAGCTTTACGTGTCGCATCAGGTGGTCAAGATGGGGGAGATGCAGGGCAAGTACGCGCTAGATCATATGCCAAAGGGTAACTACGTTCTGATCGGTGGCTCACAAACGGATAATAATGCGTTGCTGCTCCGTCAGGGACAAATGAACATTTTGAAGCCCGCCATTGATCGCGGCGATATTAAAGTTGTGGCTGATCAATATGCTAAGGACTGGTTGGCAAGTGAGGCTCACCGGATTACTGAGGATGCGTTGACCAAAAGCGGAAACGACGTCCAGGCGATTGTCGCGTCGAACGATGGCACCGCAGGCGGTGCGGCGTCAGCTCTGCCGCCTAACCTCGAGGGAAAAGTACTAATTACCGGGCAGGATGCTCAGCTCGATGCCTGCCAACGAATCGTGGAGGGACGGCAGACGATGACGGTCTATAAGTCGATCAAGCCGCTGGCCTATAGCGCCGTCGATTCAGCACTAAAACTGGCACGTGGAGAAAAGGTCGACGCCCCGGACAAGATTAACAACGGCAAGATTGATGTGCCGTCGATCCTGCAAGAGCCGGTGTCCGTCGACAAGAGCAACATGATGCAGACCGTCGTTAAGGATGGCTATCACACGATGGAAGAAGTTTATAAGAACGTCCCTAAGGACCAATGGCCCAAGGCGACGGCGAGCAATTCACCTGCCAGCGACAGCGGTTTGATGTTTGCCCTGATCGGCTTCTTCTTCGCGGCTGTTGTTCTCGTACGCGCTTAGCGAAATGGCAACCACGAATCTCACTCCGCTTCTGGAGATGCGCGCCATCACGAAGGACTTTCCCGGGGTCAAAGCCCTGGACGGAGTTTCGTTTGATCTCTACGCCGGAGAGATCCATGCTCTGGTAGGTGAAAACGGCGCCGGCAAGTCGACGCTCATGAAAGTTTTGGGCGGCGTTTATCCTCACCCTCAATATGGCGGAGAGATTCTGCTCGATGCCCAGCCGCGACAGTTCACTGGCATTCGCGATGCTGAGACTGCTGGCATCGCAGTCATCTTTCAGGAACTTTCGCTGATCAAGGAACTAACCATTGGCGAGAACATTTTCCTGGGTCGCGAGCCTCGCACGCTGGGAGTAATTCGCTGGGAAGAACTCTATAGTCGCGCCCAAAAGCTGCTTGATGAGGTTCATTTGCGGCTTGATCCGCGGATGCAGATTGTTCGGCTTGGTATTGGCCAGCAACAACTGGTGGAAATCGCGAAGGCGCTTTCTCACGAAGCTCGCATCCTGGTTTTGGACGAACCTACGGCCGCTTTGACTGACGCGGAAGTCGAAACACTGTTTGCGATTCTCCATAAGCTACGAGCACGCGGCGTGGGGATGATCTACATCTCGCACAAGCTCCAGGAGGTTTTTCAAATCAGTGATCGAATCACAGTTTTGCGGGACGGTCGAACCGTCGGTACCGATTCCGTGAAGGCCCTTGATCAACCGCAAGTGATTGCTCGCATGGTGGGGCGCGAAGTAGGGGATATCTTTCCCACGGTGGACCATGAGCATGGCGATCAGGTTTTCGAGGTGCGTGACATCACTGTCGAGGACCCGAACATCGCCGGCAAGAAACTGGTCGACGACGTCAGCTTTGCGGTGCGGCGCGGTGAAGTGCTTGGCATCGCAGGGTTGATGGGTGCCGGCCGTAGCGACCTTTTGATGGGTATTTTTGGAGCACACGCCGGTCGCGTCTCGGGAGAGGTCCGAATTGAAGGTAAGGTCGTGCGTCTGAACAGCCCGGCTGAAGCGATCCGGCACGGAATTGGTTTTGTTACGGAGGACCGAAAACGCTTCGGGCTGGTCATCGATCAGACAATCCTGAATAACATGACGCTTGCGGGCCTTCAAAAACTGTCGGGCAGGTTTGTCACCAATAGAGACGCAGAGGCGGCGGCGGGTGAGCGCTCGATGAGAGAATTGCGCGTGAAGGCCAAGTCACTATTCACCATCGTTGGCACATTGTCCGGCGGCAACCAGCAGAAAGTGGTCTTGGCCAAGTGGTTGTTGACGGTTCCGCGCGTCTTGTTTCTTGACGAACCGACGCGGGGGATCGACGTCGGTGCCAAACAGGAGATCTACGCGCAGATCAATCGTCTGGCAAAAAGCGGGATTGCCATTGTGCTGGTCTCTTCTGAATTGCCTGAGGTGCTGGGACTGGCAGATCGCGTGTTAGTTTTGTTCGAAGGGCGTTTGACTGGTGAGTTCTCGCGAACGACGGCGACTCCTGAGAGTGTTATGTCCTGCGCTACCGGCCACGCCCAGCGAGTGGCCTAATGAAGAATGGCCGTAATAGGGTTGAAGTCTTGGCTTACGTGTGTCAGAAGGCAACTAAAGGTTGAACTTTGAACACTCGATATTAGAACAGAGTTTCGAATTGAGCATCCAAAACGAACCCAATATAGACCGCCCGCCGGCAACCTCAGATCTGAGCACGGTGGGCGCTGTCGAAATTAGCCAAGAGGTAAGGATCGGCAAATTCAAGATCCCCACGGAAGCGTTGCGCGCCTACACGATGATGTTTGCGCTCGTGGTGATCTGGCTTTTCTTTCAGTGGGCCACAGTGGATGCCCGAAATCCTTATGGACTTTTCCTTAGCGCTGTAAATTTTTCAAAACTCATGCAGCAAACGGCCGTTACGGGAGTGCTTGCGGTAGGCATGCTCATGGTCATCGTATCTGGCAATATTGATTTGTCAGTCGGCTCACTAGTTGGCTTGGCCGGCGCTATTGCCGCTCTGAGTCAGGGTCGCGGACTGGTGTTCACACTCGTCGCAGCGATTGTTATCGGTGTAGGTGTTGGTGCTTTTCAGGGAGCGCTGGTTGCATACCTTAATATTCCAGCTTTCATCGTTACCCTCGGAGGTTTGCTGGCCTGGCCGGGAGTGAGTTTCTGGCGCACGCAGGGGGCGACAATCCCCGTCGAGATTCCCTTCTTCAGATCGCTCGGTACTGACATGGTTGCGCCGCAGATAGGCTACGTTTTGGCCGTTCTCGCAATCGCTGCGATTATCTGGTCCAACGTTCAACGGAATCGCAGCCGGCGTCGTCACCATCTCAGCGCTAGAGCTCCACTCGGCACGCTCGCCAGCATCATCTTTCCCGCCATAATTGTCGCCGCTTTTGTTTTGTTGATGAACTCGCAGGGAGGGGTGCCCATCCCATTCTTCATCATGTTCGCAGTTGCCATTGTCGGGTCGTTCCTGACGCGAAATACTACGTTTGGCCGCTACCTCTACGCGATCGGGGGAAACCCTGATGCCGCCCGTTTATCTGGCATTAATCTACGTCGACACATCCTCGCAGTGTTCGCGTTAATGGGAGCGCTTGTGGGTGTGGCTGCGATTCTTCATACCGCTCGTTTGTCCGCAGCAACGCCGGATGCAGGAAGGTTGATGGAGTTAGACGCCATAGCGGCCTGCGTGATTGGTGGTACCAGCTTGATGGGTGGACGAGGTACCGTTTTTGGCGCCATCGTTGGAGCTTTGATCATGGCAAGTCTTGATAACGGAATGAATCTGGTGGGTGTGCAGAGCTATGTCCAGCCTATTGTCAAAGGTGCCGTGCTGGTGGCAGCTGTGGGGCTCGACATGGCCGGGCGCAGGCGAACCTGATTTCTTTGAGGTTCAATTGACAGCGTGGGGACTTGGGCGATAACGTACTAAAGTTAACATCCTGATCTGAAACCGTGGCTCCGTCCGCTCTTTCGATCTCACACGGGGCAGTTAATAGGTACTGGGACGCTGACTTTCTACCTTTCTTAGTTTCCAGACAACGACAGAATGTTTCGACCATTGGCCATCTCGACAATATCACTGCTAAGCTGCTCACCTTTGTTGGGACAGGCAACTAACAGACTGGCTCCAGGTGCTCCTGGCCTGGATGCTCACTGGCCAAGTGCCGCGAAGAATGGATTTGGTACCGCAAACTCCCTCGCGTCAAAGGTTTGGTTCACGCTGAATAATGGTGTGATGACGGAGGTCTATTATCCCAGGCTCGATGTGCCAAACGTTCAGGCATTGCAACTCCTCATCGTTAGTTCGAACGGCAAGCGCGTTGAAACTGAGGCTGAAGATACCGTACATCGGGTTGACGTGCTCGATCCGCAGGCGCTCTTTTTTCGTCAAATCAATACCGCGAAGAGCGGGGCTTACGACATAACTAAGACCTACGTGACTGACACCGGGCGCAGTTCAGTTCTCATTGATGTCAACTTCCGTTGGAATTCCGCCAAGCCATTCGAAGGTGCGATCTATGTCTACTACGATCCTTCACTGAACAATAGCGGGATGCACGATTCAGCCTGGTCAGATGGAGATTGGCTGATGTCAGCAGACGGCGATCGGGCCTCAGCGCTAACTTCGAGCAACGGCTTTGAGAAACTGACGAGTGGTTACCTCGGCGTTAGCGACGGACTAACGCAACTAGTTCGCGACGGCCAGCTCACTTCTTACCAACGTGCTTCAGACGGTAACGTCGTACAAGTTGGGCGCATACCGGTAGCAACATTCTTTCCGGCACATTCCGCAGCGCGGTTCACGCTTGTGCTTAGCTTTGGCCGCACTGCTGGCGAAGCGAAAGCGAACGGCCATGCCTCGCTCGCAAAAGGGTTCGAAAGCGCACGCGCTGAGTACAAACGGGGATGGCATGCTTATGTGAAAACGCTTCCGCGAGTTGAGACTAAGTACCAGCAGCAGTTCATTCTCTCGGCCATGGTGTTGAAGGCGCTTGAAGATAAGACCTATCGCGGTGCAATGATTGCTTCGCCATCAATCCCCTGGGGTGGTGGTCCAAATGCAAACGAGCCGACGATCAGCGGCTATCATGCCGTCTGGTCGCGCGATCTATATCAGGTAGCGACAGCTTTTCTCGCCCTGGGCGATCGCCTCAGTGCCAATCGCGCGCTCGATTATCTCTTCAAGGTGCAACAAAAACCTGATGGCAGTTTTCCGCAAAATTCCTGGATTGATGGCCGCCCAATCGGCGGAGGTTTGCAGATGGATCAGGTTGCGTTGCCGCTGCTGCTTGCTCACCAGTTGCAACGCACTGATAGAGCCACCTGGCTGAAACATATCAAGCCGGCCGGGGATTTTATTCTTCGCAAGGGCCCATACACGGATCAGGAACGTTGGGAGGAAAAACCAGGTTACTCACCTTCTACGATCGCCGCGGAGATTGCCGGACTGGTTTGCGCGGCACGAGTTGCCGTGATCAATAAGGATAGAGTTTCGGCGAGCGCTTACCTGAAGAAGGCAGACGAGTGGGCAGGCGATGTCGAACGTTGGACTACTACTTCCAATGGCCCACTCTCCACGGGAACCTACTACCTGCGCATTAGCGAAGACAATGATCCGAATGATGGTGATCAGATCGAGATAAACAGTGGTGGTGGCACCTATGATGAGCGCGAAATTGTTGATGCGGGCTTTTTGGAATTAGTAAGACTTGGAATTAGGTCTGCCCGCGATCCCTTGATTGTCAGGTCGCTTGACGTAGTAGACAGATTGATCAAGGTGGAAACTCCGAGTGGTTCGGCGTGGTATCGCTACAATCACGACGCTTATGGAGAAAGACCTGATGGTGGTAACTACGAGGGACGGACCGGCGTGGGACGTCTCTGGACTCTTCTCACAGGCGAACGAGGTGAATACGAGGTCGCGCGCGGGGACCTTGCGGCGGCTCGAAAACGGCTCGATGCAATGATGGGTTTTGCAAACGACGGGCGAATGATCCCGGAGCAGGTTTGGGACCGTAACGAGAGTCCGCGTCCCGAGTTTCGGTTTGGGAAAGGCACCGGCTCTGCGACTCCACTGGCGTGGTCCATGGCGCAGTTTGTCCGTCTGGCTATCAATATAAAACAGGAACATAATCCGGAGACTCCAACTCTAACGTCGAAACGATACCTGAAAGGCACACCACTTAATTGACAACTGGTTCAAAAAATCAATCGGACATTCCTCAAGGAGAATGTGTCTTCGCTGCCGACCTTGGTGGCACTCATCTTCGTGTCGCCACCGTGGATCGCAACGGGAAGATGTACTGCCGGCAGATGCAGCCAACGCCGCAAGCAGAGAAGCCAAACGATATTGTGCGCGCCTTGATCGACGCTGTTCGTAAGTGTGAAAGTAAAACCAGGGCGCAGGGAGGTGAGCTCTCTGCCGTCTCGGTAGTAGTTCCCGGGAGCGTTAATGTAGCCGAAGGTGTCGTTGTCAAAGCTCCGAACGTGTCTTGTCTTGATGGCTTTCGTCTTCGAGCCGCATTGGAGAGCGAACTCGAATGGCCCGTGATTCTAGAGAATGACGCGAACGCTGCTGCGATTGGTGAAATGTGGCAGGGGGCCGGACGAGGCTACCGTACACTTATTTGCGTGACTCTCGGCACAGGCGTGGGCGGTGGGATCATTCTTGATGGAAAACTTTGGCGTGGCGCGGATGGGTCGGCAGCGGAGATTGGACACATAGGCGTGGATCCATTTGCTGGCGTTGCCTGCATGTGCGGCAGCCGCGGTTGTCTTGAAGTCTATGCTTCTGCGACTGCTATCGTGCGGATGACGCGCGAGGCCAGGCCACGTTATCCAAATTCAATTCTGCACAACACCGAAGATCTGACGTCAGCAAAAATCTATCAGGCAGGCAAGGAAGGCGATGAACTTGCAATTGAAGTCTTCCGGAGAATGGGTGTCTACCTGGGAATCGGCCTCGCCAGCCTCATAAATGTGCTTAATCCGGAAATCGTTGTGATCGGTGGCGGCTTGTCAAATGGCTGGGAACTCTTCGAGAAACATATGCACCAGCAGGTTGTTGAGCGAGCGTTTCCCATTCCGGCGCGACGCGTCAGGATCGTTCGCGCTCAATGTGGCGACGACGCCGGTTTGCTTGGCGCGGCGCGGCTGGCTTTCACCGGATCAGGGGAGTTATCCGTACAAACCACAAAATGATATGAATCGATACCTCGCAATCTGTTGTTGTGTGCTGGGTCTTGCTGCCGTGGTTACGGCCCAGGACATCACGCAGCTGGAAAGAATCGGATCTGTTGTGGGTTTCACAAAATCCGAGAAGGCTGTCATTTTCAACTGCCAGGACAACTCTCAGGTCCAAATCACACTACTCGCTCCCGACTTACTGCGCATCCGCGCGTCTTTCGCCAAACCACTTCCTGTGAAAGATCATTCGTGGGCCATAGCTAAGACTGATTGGGCGACCCCGCGTTGGAGCCTGTCGGAAGCGGCTGGTACCGTCGTTGTGACAACTGACGAGATCGAAGTCGTGGTTCGTCGGTCCCCGCTGCTAATTGAGTTTCGCGATGCAAAAACCCATTCCATCATCAATGCCGACCAACAGCCGATGGCATACGACGCGAAAAACCTGCTGAAGGGAATGATGTTCGATCCCCAAGCCGGGACTTTTGTCGCTGCAGCAAAGAAGGTTGGATTCGATGAACACTTCTACGGTTTGGGAGAAAAGGCGGCGCGGCTCGACAAGCGTCGCAGCTCATTTGTTAACTGGAATTCCGACACACCTGGTTACACCGAAGGAAAAGATCCGATCTATCAGACCGTGCCCTTCTATACGGGACTGCAAAACGGCAACGCTTACGGCATCTTCTTTGACAACAGCTATCGAAGCTATTTTGATTTCGCCAAATCATCGCAGCAACGCGTCTGGTTTGGCGCTGAAGGTGGCGAGCTGAACTATTACTTCTTCTATGGACCTTCGTTAAAGAAGATCCTCAACCGCTATGCAGACCTCACCGGTCATATGCCGCTTCCGCCGATGTGGGCACTGGGTAATCAGCAGAGTCGCTGGAGCTATTACCCAGACACGATGGTGCAGGAGGTTGTGAACGGGTATCGCAGGCGAGACTTGCCGCTTGATGTAATTCATCTGGACATTGACTACATGCAAGGCTATCGCGTGTTCACCTTCGATCGTGATCGTTTTCAAAATCCTAAAGCGTTGACCGAGAACCTCGGCAAACAGGGTGTAAAAGTGATCACTATTGTGGATCCGGGCGTAAAGTATCAACCGGTCCCAAAGAGTGCGGCAAAAATTACCTCGATCACGCCTGAACTTGAGCCACAGCAACAGCGCTACTACGTATTTGAATCCGGCCTGGAAGGGAATTACTTTCAGCACCGTGCAAATGGCGATTTGTTTGTTCCAAGAGTCTGGCCCGGCGAGAGTGTGTTTGTTGATTACACGCTTCCCGCCGCGCGCGAATGGTGGGGCAGTCTGCATCGTGCCTACACCGACAATGGCGTGGCTGGAATCTGGAACGATATGAACGAGCCTTCTGACTTCGTCGACCAAACCGGCAAAAATCAGATCGATGTGGTGAGCTACGACGAGGGCGAAAAATCAACGCATGCGAAGAATCGCAACGTGTTTGCGCTCCTGATGGCTCGCGCAACCTACGAAGGACTCGAGCGGCTGCGACCTAATCAACGGCCATATGTAATCACGCGCGCGGCATACGCCGGCATCCAGCGATATTCGACGATGTGGACCGGCGACACAAACAGCACTTGGGACGGGCTGGCACTGAACATTCCGATGTTCACGACTCTGGGTTTATCCGGGGAGCCGTTTGTTGGCAGTGATATCGGCGGATTTATTGGTCGGGGCAATGGTGAGTTGCTTGTGCGGTCCTATCAAGTCGGCTTTTTGGCGCCTTTTTGCCGGAACCACAAACAGATCGACGGCTACGATCAGGAACCCTGGCGTTTCGGTAAGTATTATGAGGACATCATTCGCAAGTACTTGAAGTTGCGCTACCAGTTGCTGCCTTTTCTCTACACCACTTTGGAAGAGGCGCATCAAACTGGTGTGCCCCTGTTTCGTCCTCTGGTTCTCAATTATCAGGACGATCCAAATACTTACAATCTCGATGATGAGTTCATGATCGGAACCGACCTTCTCGTGGCGCCCATTCTCAAACCCGATGTCACTCGGCGTTTGGTCTATCTGCCAAAGGGTGTTTGGTACGACTACTGGACCAACAAAAAATACGACGGTGGCACTATGATCGCGGTTGATGCTCCGCTGGAAACTGTGCCGATGTTTGTGCGTGCCGGAGCAATCATGCCGGCGGGCCCGGAGCAGAATTACGTGGGCGAAAAGCCCGCGGATCCGATTACCTTCAATATCTATCCAGACGACAAAGGTGCGGCTTCGGCAACGTTGTATGAAGACGATGGCGTTAGTCCGGCTTACAAACAAGGTGGCTTTCGCCGAACAAGTATAAATGTGAGTAGAGTTGCGGGCGTTTATTCTGTGAGCCTTGGTGCGCCGGCCGGCAGTTACAATCCAGGTCCCCGAAAGTTCAGTTTTGTAATTAAGGGCGGAGGTCCAGTGCGCCCTGCTATGACCATTCCCGATACCGGCACCGCACGAACAGTCACAATCAGATGAGCGAGTTGATCTGTCGTATCCGGTCAACGCCAGGGTTTTAGCCCGCGAAGCGCGGCGATAGCATAAAGCCTGGGGTGGAGCGAAGCGGAACCCCAGGTAGGTAGGAAGCAAAAAGGAAAGAGCCCGCCTAGCGGGCGACAGCCTCTGATCGCGATTGCGGTCGCGGTTTTCGCTCTGTCGCACGCTTCGCGCGCTCCGCTTTCTTTGGCGCCTGTTAACCTGGGGTTCCGCTTCGCTCCACCCCAGGCTTTATGCTATCGCCGCGCTTCGCGGGCTAAAACCAAACTCTCGACCCCAATCCTAACTGTTCACCGATTTATCAAACCGTCCTACCTCATCTGACTGGCCTGATTTTTGTTGTTCGCGGGCCACTCGGAGAAATGCTCGTGCTGCATGCGATAGGGTGGCGCTCTTCCGGTAAACCAGATACAGCCGCCGCTCCAGTTTCATTTCGCGAACCGTGAGCGCCGCGACCTGGCCACGAGCAATTTCAGCCTGGGCCGTCAATCTCGGCACCAGCGCCACGCCCATGCCGCCTTCAACAAACCTCTTGATCGCTTCCAGCGTCGGCATCTCCAGCGAGATATTCAACGGCGTCCGATACTTTTCAAAAGTTCGCACGACTCGTTCTCGATAAGGCGAGGAAACGTTGTGGGCAATGAACGATTCCGCCCCGAGCTCGCGTACGGAAACAATCTTCTTCGCGGCGAGTGGGTGATTGAGTGGAACGATGAGTGCCAGTTCGTCTGTCAAAACGGGCACTGAGGCAATCGCCTGGTCGCTCGGCTTGAAGGACACGATTCCGATTTCCGTCTCGCGGGCGAGAATTTCCGACGAGATTCGACTCGCAAGGCTTCGCTTCACTTCGATCTTGATGTGTGGATGACGAGCCCGAAACACCGGCAGGAGAGGCAACAAATACATGACCGTATACTCGTTGGCACTAAGGCTCAGCTTGCCACGCTGAAGACCTTTCAACTCCCTAATTGCAGCGTGAGCGCTCTGCCGCAGGTTCAGCATCTGCTGTGCGTGGCCAAAAAGCACATGGCCCGCTGCCGTCATCGTTCCATCCTTTGATGAGCGATCGAAAAGTGGCTCGCCGATTTCCGCTTCCAACCGTCGAATGGCCTGGCTAATGGCTGGCTGCGTACGGTGGAGTCGCTCAGCTGCCCGGGAAAAACTCTTTTCCTGAGCGACCGCCAGAAGCACTTCAAGCTGGTTTATGTCCATTGCTGTGTCTCCCGTTGCCAAAGGATGTTTCCCTGATCTCCGGTTCGGAGACGGGACTTGTGCCAGTTCCGCGATCTGTCCGTTTAGAGAGGACACTTGTGTCCCGCCCCGCGGCGGCAGACAAGTCTGCTTTCTAAACGCACACGCAAAAGGAAACACCTCCCCGCTTGTAATTCACATTATTAAGGCCAAGGGTGGGGATTATGGTATCACACAGGCTTATGTTGTGATAAAAATTATAACTTTGACTATTCAAGGCCCAGTCCCTACCATTCAGGGTTTTGGGAGGCTCTGAAAATGGCTAAAGAACGAATCGCGGTGTTTGATACGACGCTGCGTGACGGCGAGCAGTCGCCCGGCTGCTCTATGAATCTGACTGAAAAGGTCCGGATGGCTCGCCAGTTGGAGACGCTTGGCGTTGACATAATCGAAGCCGGCTTTCCTATCGCTTCGGAAGGCGACTTTGCGGCGGTGAGGGCGGTTGCGAGCGAATGCCGCGAGGTGACTATAGCGGCGCTTTGCCGTACCTCAGAACAGGATGTCTTGCGCGCCGCCGCGGCGTTGGAACACGCAGCCCACCCGCGCATTCATACGTTTGTCGCTACCTCGGACTTGCACCTCGAATACAAACTAAAGAAGAGTCGCTCTGAAGTGATCGAGATGACGCGTCAGGCGGTCGCGCTCGCGCGCGAATTTGCTGAGGAAGTTGAATTCTCTGCTGAGGACGCTACCAGGAGCGACGTTGACTATTTGTGTGAAGTCTTCGCCACGGCCGTTGACGCGGGCGCCACGATCATTAATGTTCCCGATACGGTTGGCTACACGATGCCAGTTGAGTTTTCACGACTGGTACGTCGGGTTCGTGAGCAGGTGGTCGGCGACCGCAACGTCACCATCAGCGTACATTGCCATAACGACCTGGGCCTGGCTGTCGCCAATAGCCTGGCAGCGATAGAAGCCGGCGCACGGCAGGTCGAGTGTACGATCAATGGCATCGGGGAACGCGCCGGAAATGCTTCGCTTGAAGAAGTTGTGATGGCCATGAAGGTGCGGGCCGATCACCTACCTTTTGAAACAGGTATTCAGACTGAACAGCTTTATCCGACCAGCCAACTGCTTTCATCAATCATTGCCTGCCCGGTGCAGCCAAACAAAGCGATCGTTGGGCGCAACGCCTTTGCGCACGAAGCCGGAATACATCAGCATGGCGTGATCAGCAATCCCCTTTGCTACGAGATCATGACACCGGAATCGGTGGGTGTACCTACGAACAATCTCGTCTTGGGCAAGCATTCGGGACGCCATGCGCTAGCCCTTCGTTATGAAGATCTCGGCTATTCGATACAACCAGGGGAAGTGGACGCCATCTACGAACGCTTCACCTCGCTTGCCGATCGCAAGAAACGCATTTATGACCAGGACTTGATTGCGTTACTCCAGGTCGGACCGGGAAGTGAAAGTCCTGGTGAAAGAATAGCCACTGAGGGCGCCACGGTGGGCGGAAGTTGGGCGCAAGCCTCTGGTGCTTGAAGCCAATTGCCCTCGGTCCACAATTCAATCAGTTTGAGCCACGAATGAAACTCAAGATCACAGTACTAGAAGGCGACGGGATCGGTCCGGAAGTAACGCGCGAAGCCGTGCGCGTCCTGCAGTCCATTGCCACGCTCCATGGCCACGAATTCAACTTTGAGCATAAGCTGATCGGCGGCGCGGCAATTAAAGAGACTGGTTCGCCGTTGCCAACAGAAACATTAGATGCCTGTCTAGCGGGCGATGCGGTGCTGCTGGGCGCCGTTGGCTCGCCGGAATTCGATTCGCAGCCACCAACCGGGCGACCTGAAGCAGGACTGCTGGTGCTTCGACGCGCCCTTGGCGGGTATGCGAATCTGCGCCCGGCGATCTCATACGATGCAATCGAAGCTTCGTCTCCCCTGCGTCCTGAGATCGCCGGCGGCGCAAATATTTTGATAGTTCGTGAGCTACTGGGCGGACTTTATTTCGGTGAGCCGCGCGGCGTATCCGGTGAAAATGGCAATTCCGTTGCGGTCAACACGATGAGTTATTCTGTTGCCGAGATCGAACGAGTGGCGCGGGTGGCTTTTTCAGCAGCACTGAAAAGGAGAAAGAAAGTTACGTCAGTCGACAAAGCCAATGTATTGGAGACTTCACAACTTTGGCGAGCGACCGTTTCGCAAGTGGCTCGCGATTATCCGGAAGTGACTCTGGAACACCTGTATGTTGATGCGTGCGCGATGCATTTGATTACCAATCCGCGTCGCTTTGATGTGCTATTGACTGAAAACCTTTTTGGCGACATTCTTTCCGATGAAGCAGCGGCCATCACGGGGTCACTTGGTATGTTGGCGTCGGCCACCATTGGCGGAGATGTTGATCTCTACGAACCTGTGCATGGCTCAGCTCCGGACATTGCTGAACGTGGCATCGCCAATCCATTTGGTGCGATAGCATCAGCCGCACTTTTGTTGCGCCATAGCGGCGGGCTCGAACGAGAAGCCGATGACATTGAGGAGGCGATCCGGTTCGTGCTTAAGGCCGGATATCGCACGCGCGATATCCGGGTAAATAACACCGGTTATCTGGCTACAACCTCCGAAATCGGTGAACTGGTTTCCGAGGCACTAGCGGAAATAGCGGACGTGCGGCGTGCGTATCATGCTGTCTGACCGAAGGTCAGATGGTTTTTGGTCTTTGGTTTTTGTGCTTGGTACTTTGTACTTGGGACTTTGTACTTGGCGCTCTTGATTTGGGGCTATGTAGTTAGTTTCACCGTCGAAGTCTAGGGATCAAAAAATAAGTACAAAGTCCTAAGTACAAAGACCAAAGACCCAAGACCAAAGAACCAAGACCAAAACCCAAAGACCCCTTCTCCCCTCGTTCTATTTATGTCGCGCACTTTGTTTGAGAAGATTTGGGACGCTCACGTTGTGCGCGAGCCGGAAGGCCAGCCCCCTCTTCTTTACATCGATTTACACCTCGTCCATGAAGTAACTTCGCCACAGGCCTTCGAAGGTTTGCGCGTTGCCAATCGTCGCGTGCGGCGGCCCGATCTCACGGTGGCGACAGTAGACCATAATGTTCCTACGACCGATCGAAGTTTGCCGATCGCCGATCCGATCGGCGGGACGCAGATAAATACGCTCCGCCGAAACTGCCAGGATTTCGGCATCCAACTCTTCGATATTAATTCGGCAGAGCAGGGCATAGTCCACGTTATCGGACCGGAGTTAGGACTGACCCGGCCGGGCATGACCATCGTCTGCGGCGACAGCCACACCAGTACTCACGGAGCCTTCGGCACGCTCGCGTTTGGCATTGGCACCAGTGAAGTTGAACACGTACTCGCCACCCAGTGCCTGCCGCAGAATAAGCCGCGCACCATGCTGATCGACGTGAGCGGCGCGTTGCCGGAAGGGGTTACCGCAAAAGATCTGGCGCTAAGCATCATTGGTCTAATCGGAACCGATGGGGCAACTGGTCATGTAATCGAATACGCGGGCGAAGCCGTCCGCGGGCTTTCAATGGAAGGCCGCATGACCCTCTGCAATATGAGCATCGAGGCTGGAGCACGAGCCGGCATGATTGCTCCTGACGAAACCACGTTCGCGTACTTGCAAGGTCGAAGATTTACGCCGCAAGGCGCGGCATGGACCAAGGCGCGGGATTATTGGAAGAGTCTGAAGAGTGACAACGACGCCGAGTTCGATCGCAAATTGCAACTCGATGCCTCAGCTCTGGAGCCGCACGTAACCTGGGGCACGAGCCCGGGAATGGTTGTGCCCGTGACGGGTTGTGTTCCCGATCCGGCCGCTGCGAAGAGTGACGCTGATCGCCGGGCTTCCGAACGCGCGCTCGAATACATGGCGCTAACCCCACGAACCAGAATTCAGGACATTCATATCGATCGAGTTTTCATCGGCTCGTGTACTAACGCACGAATTGAGGATCTGAGAGCGGCGGCCCGCATCGTTAAGGGGTACCAGACCAATAGATCAGTGAACGCGATGGTCGTTCCTGGCTCACAGGCAGTGAAGCGCGCCGCCGAAAGCGAGGGCCTCGATCGCATCTTTCGTGATTCCGGTTTCGAATGGCGCGAATCGGGCTGCTCAATGTGTTTGGGTATGAACGCGGACATCCTGCAACCGGGTGAGCGCTGCGCGTCGACGAGCAATCGCAACTTTGAAGGACGTCAGGGGCGTGGCGGCAGAACGCACTTAGTCAGTCCGATGATGGCCGCGGCAGCTGCCATCACGGGACACTTCACCGACGTACGTAGCTGGATATTCAAGTAGTGACACCATGAAGCCATTTCGCGTTCACAAGGGTACGGTTGCTCCTCTCGATCGAGCGAACGTCGATACCGATCAGATCATTCCGAAACAGTTTCTCAAGCGAATTGAACGCACTGGATTCGGCGAATTCTTGTTTTACGACTGGCGCTTTTTACCGAGTGGTGAACCAGACTCATCTTTTGTTTTGAACGAGCCGCGTTATCGTGGTGTTTCGATTCTGATTGCCGGCAAGAACTTTGGCTGTGGCTCTTCGCGCGAGCACGCACCGTGGGCGCTCGCTGACTATGGTTTTCGCGCAGTTATCGCGCCGTCGTTCGCCGACATCTTCGCCAATAACTGCATGAAGAATGGTTTGCTGCCTGTGACGCTCAAGGAGGAAGAGGTTGCCACACTCACAAAGAACGCGAAAACAATCGACAATTATGAACTGACTATCGATCTCGAGCGTCGGA
>DATBRN010000120.1:0-15784 GCA_036560225.1 Pyrinomonadaceae bacterium
GGGCACGGTTTTCGGCGGCGTTATCCTTAGTTATATCGACATGGCCGGGGCAATTGAAGCGCATCGACGTACGGGGATGGCTAGATTCGTGACCGTTGCGATGCGCGAAGTTATCTTTCACAAGCCGGTGTTCGTCGGCGACCTGGTGAGCTTCTACGCGGAGACCATCGCCATAGGGAACACCTCGATCACGATTCGTGTGATTGTCGAAACGGAAAGAGTCGGAGCGTCGAAGGAACAAGTGCGGGTGACGGAGGCTGAAGTTGTTTATGTGGCTGTGGATGAGCGAAGACAAAAGACTCGCATCAACGTAAGTCATGAGGGATAGGGCAATAAGAGCGGAAAGAGATTTTCCATTTCTCATTTCTCATTTTTCATTTGTCATCAGAGGGAATCATCACTCACACTGTTTAGAAGTCAGCGTTGAGTCGACGGCACTGGCCAGGGCTTACCTTTCGCCGGAACTTTGGCCACCATCGCTTTTCCTTCTGGTGTTTGCCATTTGTGGCCGTACATGAAACCTGCTTGTGCCGCCGGCGGGAAAATGCGTCGATCGATAAAACTGCCACCCGCCGGAATTTCTGTTTCAACCAAATGCGCGCCAGGATAAAGGGTGAGACCGGCGCTCTCTTCGGGATGAGGCGCAACGACCACATCCGGTCTCACTGTCCAGCGCCAGGTGCGGACGACCTGTGGTCCTTCTTTGTATGTGCACTCCCATCGGCCAGGATGATCCTCAAGTTTGGTATAGTTCTGATAAACGCCTTGCTTGCCCCAGGTCAACGGGAGTACAGCGAAATATTGCCGGAAGTTGATCTCATCCTTATAGCCGGTACCCTGCTTAAACTCTGGAGCCAGCCGGTCGGTATAGATTTCCTGATAGTAGCGGTATCCCGGGCGATAGTGCCGCACCTTATCGTCTTTCAGTTCAATTCTCTGTCCATCCACACTACAGCGCACGAAACTCGTGGAACCACCGATTCCCATGCCTTCATCGGTAGTGGAAGTGTTGTAAACAATTTCCACCATGTTCGAACCGAAGGTGTCTGCGCGCGAATCGTTGACGTAAGGACGAGTACTCTCAGGACGTAGATAGAGGATGCTGCTCAACACCTCGCCATGACGCGAGATGTAAAACTCGGAAGCGTCTGGCTCAGGTTTGGTGACCGACCCGCGCACGCGATCAACCTTGTGCACTTCGATTTCGTAATTCCGGGCTAGCCGTTCACTATCATCGTCGCCATTGACGAAATAGACTTCGACCGCAAATTTTCCCTCGCCTTGAACAAGCTGAGTATCGTCGTAGCAGTGGGTCAGCATCGGAACCACCACTCTTCCAACTTCATGGGCCGGAACAGCCGGTATCTCTCCCTCGCAACGCGTGGTGGCGAGCGCCTGTCCGCCTTTCCTCACGACGATCTTGTAGCCGCTGCGTTTCGGAATTGCGGGCCCAGCCATGCGCAAATCGCTTACCAGACTCCAGCCTGTAGAGATTGGCTTTCCGCCGACGTAATCTTTCTTATGGTGCAGTGTGAAGAATGTGAACCCATCATCAATGATGATGTTGCTGGGTATGCCGGTCGGAGCCAAATCATTTGCTGACGAACTGGCGGTCGCCGTGCTCGGGGTACGTTGTGTTGGACCGGTGTTGCCGGTCGCCGGCGGTGGATTTCTGGCCGGTTCCGTCCGTGGTCTCGGGATCGGAACTCTGAACTGCGCGGACGTATCACGGGCCAAGGCTCCGGACACAATCAGCGTTATGAGGACCGTCAGTGAACACAGAAAGTAATGAAATAATCGATTT
This sequence comes from Pyrinomonadaceae bacterium, assembly GCA_036560225.1. Classification (GTDB taxonomy): domain Bacteria; phylum Acidobacteriota; class Blastocatellia; order Pyrinomonadales; family Pyrinomonadaceae; genus PSRF01. The sequence goes on from DATBRN010000120.1 coordinate 1,805, forward strand.
CGCACGATGATCTCCTCTTGAATAATCTATTTACTGAGATAGACCGCCAGTTTCGTGTCGTCAGATTCAGATTTTGCCAGGATCCGCACCGTGCTCACGTGGCGACCATCTGCGAAGTCCAGAAGCTTGTAGATTCCGGTACCATGCGTCTGCTCGTTGAAGTCCACGACTTGAACGTTGCCATTGGCAAATGTGACCTCGGCGAAGTTGAGTCGGGCATTCCCGTTGATATCCAGAAACAGCGCATTGCCGTCGCTATCAACACCAAAATTGCTATCGACCCAACCTTCCTCGCGCTCAATGATCTCGCTGTCTTGCCACACCAGCCGTTCGCGGGGCGGCATCACGACGACTGTCCGTGTCCACGCTACAGCGGGCAAATAGACAAGCGGCGCCCGCACTACCACCGTCCCATGTGTAGGCCGCACTACAACTAAGCCTGGAAGCACACGGCGGATGGGGTAACCGCGGTGGACCACCAGCGCTCGACGCACTGGCTGTGGATGGCGCATCACCACCACTCTCCGTCGTTGGCTGGCCGATGCATCCGGCGAAAGCACCGCAGCAACGACAATTGCAAAGCTAAAGAAGTTGATAATCAACCTTTTCATTTTTTCTGATCCTTTCTAGAGTGTCGTTTCTTCGGTGCAGTTGTTCGACTGCCTGACAACCGCCCACGCACTGCGATTTGAACAGTTCGCAATCCGAGTTAATGCATCGTCAGCCCAGAGCGTACGGCTCGCCCCGTTTGCTCAACCTCTTCCGGATTCGAGACACTGGGAAGCCATCCACCAGCGCTGCCGGCTAGGCCGGCTCCATAAAGAATTCGTAGTCGACTCCCTGTGTTCCCAGCCCGCGTGAAAAGATGAGTCTCATCGATCCCTGGCCATCCCCAGCATTGAGGGTGGTAGGAAGGGTGAAACTTCCCGTAGTGGTATGGCCACTTTCAATCTTGATCCTTTCTTCAATCGTGACCCACCTGCCTTTGACGTAGTCAGCTCCCACCCCGAGTTCATCACCCGTGTAATGCTCAACCTTGAATCTCAGAGTGCCACCACCAGACGCTTTTACGCTGTAGTCGTATTTGCGCGCCTCTCTTCCGAGCGTGGAGGTGTCGCTGGTGTTCAATCCGTGTAAATCACCCGTTATTGTTGTTGACATGTCGTATCTCCTTTCTTATTGCCTTCTCCAACGCCGAGTTGAGGGCGCCGTTATAGGCAGCCTACTTGAGAGAACAAAGCGCCATTGAGGTCTATGTTTAGCCGGCACTTTGCTCCAGGAATCTAAACCGAACAAATGAAGCAGCCGAGTTTGGACAAATAAGCAGATGCCCGTCGGCCATTTCGCAGAAATGAATCTCTGCTGCCTCGACCATGCGAAAGATCTGTCGCGCTCCCAAACCCGTGAGCGTTACGGTTTGCTCGACCGTTAAACACTCGATCTCTTCACCACAACCACCGCACCACGCGCGCACGGGACCGCTGGGCTCCTGGCGAATGAGGTAGGTTTCACTCTTTTCGGCCGTGATGACGATCTGTTTTCGACCGCCCCTTCGCCCCAGCCTTTTCAAAAGGCCCTTGCGTTTCACGGACGAGGCTTTTATCCTTCCGCACGCGAAAAGTCCTTTGAGTGGCCGTTAGAAACTGTTAGAGAATCTGTTAGAGCCATTATGTCCCGCCAGATCAGACACCTCTACGAATTCGGGCCCTTTCGACTGGACCCCGAAAAGCCCTGCCTTTGGCGAGACGGCGAGCCTGTGCAGCTCACGCCGAAGGCCGTTGAAACCCTCCTCGTCCTGATTCAGCAAAACGGAAAGCTGGTTGAGCGTGAAGACTTGATGAGTGCCATCTGGCCCGAGACTTTTGTCGAAGACGGGAACCTGAATTTCAATGTCTCGATGCTGCGCAAGGCCCTGGGAACAGACGAAGCAGGCGAGCAGTACATTCAAACCGTACCCCGGCATGGCTATCGCTTTCGCGCGGACGTGCGGCAGATAACCGAGGAAGTCCCGGTGCTTATCGTGGAAAAGCACGCTCGCGCGCGGATAGTGATCGAGGAGAGAGAGATTCCGACAACAGCCGAGTTGGAGGTAGAAAAGCCGGGATTGCCGCCCGGGCTCCCGATCCGCAAATATCTGGGGATCTACGCAGGCGGCGCGTTTGCCTTGCTGTTGGCAATTGGGGCCGTTCTGTGGTTTCTGTTGCCGCGAGATGTAAAACAGAATCAGCTCACCGGAGCAGTTACACCGCCAGTTCAATCTATTGCCGTTTTGCCTCTGAAGCCATTGAGCGGTGAAGAGTCTGACAGAACTCTTTCGCTCGGATTGACTGACACGCTGGTAACGAGGCTCGGAAGCCTGCGTTCAATCGTTGTCCTCCCGGTCTCAAATGCTGGCGTTGACCCCAACCCGATTGAGATCGGCCGTAAGCTAAAGGTTGACGCGGTATTGGAGGCGACACTCCAGCGCACCGATCTTCGCTTTCGCATCAACGCGCGGTTGCTCCGGGTGGGGGATGGCAGGCTGATCTGGTCGGCTAGCTTTGATGAAAACGACACGGATCTTTTCAAACTGCAGGATGCCCTTTCGCTTCAGGTCACGGAATCACTTGGTGCTAGACTCAACCCTAAAGAAAGGGAGCTTCTCACCAGGCATGACACGCAAAACCGGGAAGCTTTTCACGCCTATTGGCGCGGCCGATTTTTTCTGGAGAAAAGAAATCCCGAAAAAGCGATTGCCGAATTTCAGCAGACGATAAATCTCGACCCGAATTATGCTTTGGCTTACACGGGCTTGGCGGATGCCTACATCTGGCAGGCAAGTTTTACCAATAGCGCAGATAGAGAGCTTTATGGAAAAGCTAAAACTGCAATCGACAAAGCGCTGGAATTGAACCCGAATCTCGCCGATGCCCACAGTTCACTTGGCCGAATTAAACATTGGTACACTTGGGATTGGAAGGGTGCAGAGAAGTCATTCCTTCGGGCAATCGAACTCAATCCAAACAGCGTCAATGCACATCAGTTCTATTCGCGCCTGCTGACAACTCTGGGCCGTTACGACGAAAGCCTCAGCGAAATGTATAAAGCGCAGGAGCTTGACCCGCACTCGGCGGATTTGGGAGTTCCGCTTTCGGTCATTCTGGAAAACCGTGGCGAATTTGACGAGGCCCTGAGAGTCCTGCAATCAACTCTGGAAATGGACAAAGACTCGAGATTCGCGCGTCGAGGCATTGCGAACGCTTATTTGCTCAAAGGCGACTACGCCAAAGTCATTGAATTAGGCAAAGAAGAGTTTCCGAACCCGAGAGAAACCGATTTTGCCTGGGCTTCGATGCTGGCAACCGCTTATTACAAAACCGGACAAACGGCTAAGGCTACAGACATGCGGAATCACCTGAAGAAGTTGGCTGAGAAAGATCCGAAGTCACTCTTTTTCTTGGCGTTGCACGACAGTGAACTCGGACGCACGGACGAAGCCGTTGCCGCTTTGTGGAAATGCATCGAGCTCCGCGAAGAGCGAGTTGTAACGACCAAAGGTGAACCACGGTTCGCCAGCATCAAAGCCGACCCACGCTTCCAGGCGATCCTCCAACAACTAAATCTCGCAAACTGAGCCGAGTGGATCTTTTTCGGCGGCTGCCGTCGCTCCGCTAAGAATCAGAGCGTTTCAATTCAGTAGCGCTTGCATGCGATGAAGTCCGCTGGCAGCCTCGGTAAACCCCGGCTGTTGTTCGAGCGCTTTGCCATAATGCTTGGCTGCTTCCAGATACTTCCGGCGCGTTTCGTAGATCCGGCCGAGGTTGAAATGTGGAAAAGCGTAAGACTCATAACGCGGTGCGTAAAGAGCACGTTTGAACCAGCGAACGCTGCTGTAGGAATCACCTTTCGCCAAAAGGTAACTGCCGATGTCGTTATAAGGGTTCCCCAACGTCTCGTCGACGCGAATTGCTTCCAGGCATTCTTCAATCGCATCGTCGTAGCGGTCCTGAAAACTATAAACCCAGCCGAGAAACGTGTGTGCTTCAGCGGTTGGATAAGTTTCGATCGAGCGTTTGTAAAGTTCTATCGCCTCTTCATAGTTCTCCGCCAGCTGGGCCTGGTAGGCCTCCTGGAAAAGCTGTTTGGCTTCATACTTCGCAGCTGGCGAAGAGTCGTCCTCGTAAACGTTGTCTTCCATGTTTCTCAATTGCAATTGCTCTTTTGTTTTTGAGCTTTGTCCAGACGTTTGATGCGACCGTCCACTTTTGGGGCAATCACTTTCTTTGCGATCAAGGCTGCCTGCAATACATCCGAGTCAAACTGCGCGCGCTCTCGAGGAATTAGCAATCGTGCTCCGTTGAACATCGCGTATCCGTCTCCTCCGTCGATCGCGACATAGTCGCTCGCAGCGACGGTGTAGTTTCTCTTTTCGTCTAAGGGTTTGCCGTTAACCTCCAGACTTACTATTCGCGACCCTGGCGGCCGGGTGGCATCAAAGGCGAATTTTACTCCAGATACTTGCGGAAAGCGCCCTGGTTCTGCGTCTTCCGCGCTGCGAGCCACGCCGTGCTCCAACGCCTGGCGCAGAATCGCTCCCGGAACTTCCACTTTTACCACCTTATTCTTGAATGGCAGAAGCGACAACACGTCTCTCCTGGTTAATGTGCCCGCGCGAATTATCTCATCAGCGCGAATCGAGCCGCCATTCATCAGGCCAACATCTGAGCCCGTCGCTGTTCGAAAAGAATCCGCTATGAAATCTCCGATGTTCGTTTCCTGGGTTCGGTTGATTTTGCTTCTGCCATCCAGATCGACGGCGGTGCGGCCCACAACTACCGCCAGCTCTTTCAGCAGAGTCCCATATTTGCGATTGAGGGCGGCAAATTGTGGATCATCTTTAATCTTGTCGGTTACCGGAATGACCTTCCAGTCGATACTTTCGACAGCGCCCGAAGTTTTCGAGATGTTCAGATCTATCTGTCCCAACTCGCGAGCGTCCGCGGTCATCTTGAAAATTGGAGCGCCTCCTGAAGCCGATTCCAGTAGCGTGTGCTCATGACCGCCAATGATCACATCGACGTCCGCGCAACGAGCAACTTCCTTGTCTTCGCTCAGCGAGAGATGCGTCAGCGCGACGACCGTTTTTACGCCTCGCGCATGAATCTCGGAGACCATCCTTCGCGCCGTTTCGCAGGGATTGAGAAACTCAACATCCGGTCCGGGTCGTGAGGTGACGCTAGTCTCTTCCAGCGTCAAGCCGAATATCGCTAACTTCACGCCATCAAACTCGCGAACTACATAAGCTGGCGCGTCGCCGAATGGCTTGCCTGTTTTCTTGTCTATCACGTTGGCCGCGATCCACTTGAACCTGGACTCCTTCATCCGCTGGCGCAGCACGTCGGGACCAAAGTCGAACTCATGATTGCCAAAGGTTGAATAGTCAAGACCAGCCGTGTTCCAGGCATCGATCATTTGCGCGCCTTTGTAGGTGATAGACTCAACGGAAGGCGAAATCGTGTCTCCTGAAAGTAGGAATAGCGTGTTTGGTGATTCTTTCTCAATCTCCTTTTTCAGTGTCAAGACTCGTGCCAATCCGCCGCGGGTTCCAAGATCAACAGGGGCAAATTGATAGACATCGTTCACCTGTAGCAGAGTAACTCTTACGGTGCACTCAGGCTTTTGTTGCGCCGACAGCGGGACAATGACCGCAAGAAGAAGGAGCAGGATCAAAATCGCATTCTTACGCGTTGCTATGTATTTGTTCATCTTGTTTTTGTCGTTTCTGCGTCAACGCTGCATACAACGCTGGTTATGTTGCTTTCGAGGGGCTGAATTATACTCGGCCCGTTCGAGAGAAGCGAAAGGTTAGTATGCGTCAAATCCGTCTCTGGGTTTTCGTGTGTGAGCCCGCGGCGACAGCCTCCATGGGAAATAGTTCTATTGAGCTATCGCACGCTCCGCGCGCTCGGTCTTCAGCGTCTCGGCAAACCTGGGGTTTCGCTTCTCTCCACCCCAGGCTTTATGCTTCCACCCGCACCGCGGGCTTAGATGTGCGGTTTCTTCGGAGCTTAGCAATTCAGAATTGAAAACTATTCTAGGTTCAACTACCTAATGTCGGCGAACGAAACTATTTTTCTTACGGGCTTCCCAGGCTTTATCGCAACTCGTCTACTGAGACGTCTAGCGAGGGAAGGCGGGCGGTTCGTGCTGCTTGTGCAACCAGCTTTCGCCGAGCGTGCGCAGCAGGAACTAATCAACATTGCCAGCGACACCGGCAGATCGACATCAGATTTCGTACTCTTCTCCGGCGACATCACCAAGCCGGATTTGGGAATGTCGACTGCGGACTTGGAGACCGCTCGTTCTAAGTCGACCATCATCTTTCACCTGGCAGCAATTTATGACCTGGCGGTGTCACGCGAGCTGGGCCTTCGCGTGAACGTCGATGGTACGCGCAACGTCAATAACTTTGCCCGTTCGTTATCAGCTCTGCGCCAATATCATTACGTCTCCACTTGCTACGTAGCCGGCAAACGCGCCGGGCGCATTCTGGAGAGTGAACTTCAGCACGATGCGGGTTTTCGCAACTACTACGAAGAAACCAAGTATCTTGCGGAGCTGGAAGTTGATGTGCTGAAAGGCGAACTGCCGGTCACCATTCATCGTCCTTCGGTTGTTTGCGGTGATTCTCGCTCCGGTGAAACTGCAAAGTATGACGGCATCTACTATTTGATTAACTATTTGTTCAAGTGGCCTTCCATGCTCTCCACCTTCAACATCGGCAACCGCGCGGTCGCGCTTAATCTTGTTCCGGTTGACTTTGTTGTGGAAGCCATGGCAACGCTCGCACAGGATCCACTTTCGGTGGGGAAGACCGTGCAGCTTGCCGATCCAGAGCCGCTAACAACTCACGAACTCTTTGATACGCTGGCGCGGAGCATTGGGGGTAAAGAATCGCGTTTCACAATTCCGGCTTCGCTGGTCCACTTTTCCTTAATGCTCCCGCTGGCGCCGAAGATAACGGGTTTGCCACATTCCGGAGTGCCCTATTTCTTCCTGAAGCAAACCTACGACACAACCGAGGCCGGCAAACTACTTAAGCCTCACGGCATCTCCTGCCCATCATTTGAAAGCTATGCCGGCACAATAGTCGACTATGTAGCCCATCACCCTCTCACTAAGAACGCTTAGGCAGGCTTCTAAAGGAATCAGCGGGGGGCACCTTCCCAACCTCGAGATTTTCTTTGTGAGTAGTCATTTCCAGATTGAATGCTGTTCAACCAAAAGGATCAGCATTCAACTGAAATCACCTCAGGGTTGGGAAGGCGGGCCTAGCACCCCAGCGGGGCTGCCCCGCTGGGGACCCCGCCTTGCCCCCGCTGGCTGGGCTTAAGACCTCAGCCTTTTGACCCCACTTGACAATCTCTAGATTTAGAATTAGTCTAAGTTTCATCCATGGGAGATGCACAAAATCGGAATACTGAGGAAAAGTTGACTCGGCAGCGGGAGACGGTGCTTCAAGTTATTCGTTCCAGAGAAGACCATCCGACTGCAAGCGAAATTTTCCAGGCGGCACGGCTACATTTGCCGACGATCAGCTACGCGACGGTTTATAACTCCCTGCGCTTTTTGAAAGAGGCGGGGTTGGTGCATGAAATCAAGTTTGGCGATGGCGCCAGTCGTTACGACAGGGAAACTGAGCGGCATGATCACGCGATCTGCAACGAATGCGGTAAGTTGGTCGACTTCGATCTACCACAGGCGGCCGAATTAATGCAGGCCGCGGCGCGAAAGTCGAAGTTCAAACCGGCATCGGTTCACCTGACCTTGAGAGGTGTTTGTCCGGATTGTCGCAAGACATAGCCGGTAAGAAGATTCAGGATAAATCGTAAATTTAGAATTGGAGGATTCATGACAGCAGCGACAGCAACAGCAACAGCAACAACGATAGAGAAGGCGATGGTGGGCCAGCCCGCGCCGGATTTCGATATGGCCTCAACCAAAAACATTGAGAAGCTCAATGAAAACGTAAAACTCGCGGATTACAAAGGCAGATGGCTTGTTCTCCTCTTTTATCCGCTCGACTTCACCTTCGTGTGTCCGACAGAGCTAACCACCTTTAGCGATCGTTACGAAGATTTCCAGGGCATCGGCGCCGACATTATCGGAGTCTCTACGGACTCCGTTTATTCACACCGCGCCTGGATTAAGACGCCGCGCGATAAAGGTGGGGTTGAAGGATTGAAATATCCCCTGGCGGCGGATGCGACGAAAAATGTGGCGCGCGACTACGGCGTGTTGATCGAGGATCGCGGGATTGCGCTTCGCGGTCTGTTTGTTATCGACCCGGAGGGGACTCTCCGTTACAAGGTAGTCCACGATCTAAACATTGGACGCTCGGCCGAGGAGACACTGCGAGTTATTCAAGCGCTCCAGACTGGCGGCCTATGTCAGGCGGAGTGGAAACCAGGTCAGAAGACACTGAACGCGTAAAAACGACGGACGACGGACGACAGACGACGGACGACCGCCGACGGACGACAGACGACGGACGACCGCCGACGGACGACCGCCGACGGACGACCGCCGACGGACGACCGCTGACAGACGACCGCTGACAGACGACCACTGATCGAGTGTTGCCACAATAAAGCGCTGGTCGGTCGTCGGTCAGCGGTCGCTTAGGGTCGTCGGTCGTCCGTCGGCGGTCGCTGAGGGAGAGCCATGGGAATGAGAATTGGAACAGAGATGCCACGACTCGAGGGAGCCACGGAGTGGTTTGGAGGCACGCAGGCCCACGCTGAGGCTGGTGCGAAAGGCCACCCGACACTTGTTCATTTTTGGTCGATGAGTTGTGGTGTTTGTAAAGACAATATGCCGCGCATTGCCGAGTGGCGCGATGAGTTGAAGGAGCGTGGCCTGCATGTGGTCGCGGTTCACATGCCGCGCTACGAAACGGATACAGATGTCGAAGGCGTACGCGAGGCGATTGCGACTAACTCGATTATCGAGCCATGCGCGATAGACAATGAACACAAACTAAAGGACGCGTTTCAAAACGATCAAGGCTACGTGCCGGCGTATTATCTTTTCGATGGCGAAAACAAGTTGCGCGGTTTTGCAGCCGGTGAGCGCGGCCTGGACCTGCTAAAGGCAACTCTCGATCGGGTAATGGCCGCCTCACAAACGGCCAAGGTTGAAGCGTAGTTCCGGCTCTAAACCGATGCGGCTTGGGAGACCCGACCCGCAATTAAAAGCAGCAGCGAAAGGCTAACGGCGGCCGCGCCTATCGCCACCCCGGCGAGCAAGAGAATTATCAAACCCACAAACAACCAGTCGCTCAATGTTCCCTTGCGCGCCTCGTCTGCGGAAACGGTGGCGCGTTCGCGCAGCAGATTAAGGTTCAACTGGTTCGATTTCCACCAGGCATCGAAAACGTCTCCAACCAGTGGCAACGATCCCAGCAGGTAATCAATTCCGATGTTCAGACCCATACGCAGCAGCGTCACTTTTGGAACTCGGTAACGGACCGCGGCGGCCAGTATGTAGAACGACACGAGCGAGGTGGCCGTATCACCGAAACCAGGAATCAGACCGACGATTGCGTCAAGCCCAAATCGCCAATTCAATCCTGGCACCCGAATCAGGTCGTCCATCAACCAACTTAGACGTTCGAGACTTTCTTCGACTTTGACGGAACGCCTTTGGTCAAGTTGGGTTGGAAGATTGAATTGTTGCTCTTGGGAAACTGTCATATTGAGTAAATGCAAGGATCAGGAAAGAACATCTTCCGTTTAGAAAGGGCACTTGTGCGCCCGACCGGGCGGACAAGTCCGCTCTCTAAACGAATCAGCAAAATCAAGAACGCTTATCCTTCCGTTTCAGCGTATTCGCGTCACCTGTTGCCAGAAAAATTTGCCCACGCGCGCAAAAGCAGTAAGCGGATTCTTGTTACCGCCCCGCTGCTGGTTTGGCTTGGTGCGCAATCCTAAAGAGTTTGCCAGTTCCTGATCGGGTCTGCCGATGTCTTCGTCACCGCGTTTGCTCTCTAACCAGCGATTGAAGGCGCGCGTCACAACTCGCCGCTGATCAATGGGGGCCTCCGCTATGATCGCACCGCGAAGATCGTCGAGTTCGGCTATCTCGAACAGGTTGGCGCGGTAGTAATTCTTGAAGGCTGCCAGCAATTTTTCCTCGCCGAGAGAACGAGCCAATTCAACAAACATGAGGGCGCCCTTGGTAGCCACAAGGGCTGCATATTGAAACGTGTTGCGAAAATCGCGCGAAGGCCGGTTTGCGTCCATGTCCTCGCCGCCAAAAGTTCGATATAAGCGGTAGACTCCCTGCAATTGGTCCTGCAAGACCATAGCCGCTCGTTGTTCCCCGTACATTTCGCGGAAATACAGCAGCGCCGACCAGCTGGCCATGGCCTCATCCAGCACCGGCTCGCGCGCAGGATCGTTGCCCACGGCCGCACCCCACCACTGATGCGCAATCAGATGGGCCACGCCCCACTCCAGACTCTCTTCCACAGATGGCCGCTGTTCGCGAATGATCTCGGGAAGACTACGCATCGCCGGCGAATCAAAATCTACATAGTAAGCGCTCGCGACCACTTCCAGTCCGGTAAACTCGTTGCTTCCCAGGCCTGCAACCAGCGGCGCCTCGGCGATGTTGAGAGTCTTGAACGGTAATGGCCCAAACCTGGCGCTGAAGATCCGCAGGGAATCTGCAGCCATCGCCAACACACGTTTTCCAATTCGCTCATGCTCGGTGACAAAAATGGATCGTACCGTAGTATTGCCGACCACGGTTTGTTCAGAACGAAGATTACGACCCGCAATGATCGCAAAGTCTCGCAGCGATGAAGCAGAGAAAGTCTTTACGTTCTCACTGCTGGACTTTTCATCTTCCCCGGCAGAAGTGAAGAGAACCACCCCCGGAGCAATCGCTATACTGACCTGGTAGTCCGCTACTTCATTGAAAATCGTGTCACCGACGCTGGGCTCGAGTTTTCGCACCCAATCGTTATCATCGTGGACCGCCAGTACTGGATAGGCGGTGCCGAGCAACATCACTCCCCGACAACGAAAATTCAGGTCTCGCGGGCTACGCGTTTCGCGATCGCCTCGGAGAGCGGCGCTAACTTGTTTGACGACGTGCATCGTCAAACCGGTCTCATCAGGATCGATCTCGGGCACGCTTCCTTTGAAGCCGACGACAACCTCAGTCTTTTTGCCCGGCTGCACTTGTTCGCGCAGGTTGACTCGAAGGGTTGCGCCATGGTCGTCAATTGAATAAGTGAGCGGCGCGCCGTCAGACGCGGAACGAACCTCGGTGATGTCGAGTCGCGGCTCCTCGATTTCGGTGCTCGAACCGGGGGCACTCGACTCCTGGTCAACACGAAGATTGGAGTAAAGATGAAAATAAAGAACGGAGTTGGCGTGGTCGCCACGGTTTACCCAGCGCACGCGTTCCGACCCGCTGTAGGAAAGGGCATCGAAGTCGATTTTCAGTTGTATATCGTACCGCTGGCGGTCCGCTTCACCTTCAGGCGTTTCCAGGGAGGAACGAAACTGTTGCTGAGCGTTCGCCGCTGCCATACTGACCACGGCCCAGGCGATCAGCACCAGGGTAACCGAACTGGGTGGTCTCTGAAGTACCAAAAAGCAAACTCTTTTCACGGATCTCCTGGTCTACCTATTATTAGCGACGCCGTTTGAGCTTCGACGGACGGATTCGGTGATTACGATCGAACGAACTACGTCGCCACGTACGATGTCATCAACCTTGTCCATGCCTGAAACTACATTACCAAAAACAGTATAGCCTCCGTCGAGATGGGGTTGTGGTGAATGAGTAATAAACCACTGTGACCCGCCCGTGTCCTTGCCCGATAGTGCCATTCCTACCGCCCCTCGCTCGTAAGGCACTTCGTTTATCTCGCAGCGAATCTGATAACCGGGTCCACCATTTCCATCACCGCGCGGGTCACCATCCTGGATAACAAAGTTGGGAACTACGCGATGAACCGTGATGCCGTTGAAGTACTTGCGCTTCGCGAGCTGGATGAAGTTGTCGACGTTCAAGGTTGCATCGTCCGGCAACAAACGAATCGTAAACTTCCCTTTGTCAGTAGTAACGATGGCTTCGACCTGCTTGCCGATGCGCCCGACCGCACGTTCATAATCAGCGGCGGTGTTGCGCGTTTGTACTATACCAATGCGGGAAGAGAAATCACCGGCGCCGTTTGCCTTCAAAAGAGCTACAGCTCTCCGGCGCACCAAATAATCGTTGGACTCCAGCGCAGTCTTAATGACTTCGTTTGCTTTAGCGCTTTTTAGTTTCGCAAGGGAATCGAGAATCGCGAGCGCTGCGTCATTCAGCTCTTTGTCTTTCAAAGCCACCGGCAAAGCTTCGATTAATGCTCGCGTGTTGGTTTCATCTGCCGGCAGTTCGCCCAGCAATTCCGCCGCCGTCGCGCGGACTATTACATCCGAATCTTTGAGACGGACACGCAACGCGTCCGCCAGACTTGGCGGCTTGAATGCAGCGAGAGCGCGCAGGAAATCAGGCACCGCTCGCGGTTCCAGTGGAGTGCAGCGAGCTGCGACGACAACACCTGGTCTGATCCTTAGCGGGCGCCGCTCGGCGCGATAGACTGGACACTTGAGAAAACCGCTCAGCAGATTCACAGACTGTTCCTTGATGCTCGCATCAAGGAGCGGATCGTCAGACTTGACCGAAGCCAACTCGGCAAACCCTTGTCCGATGCTTGCCCAACGAATCCAATTGGCGCCCGCCAACGCAGGCCGCTCTTCTCGCGGAATGTTCGCGTCTGAAAATACTCTCGGGCGAAGGCTATCCGTAGCGGCGATCTGATAAAGCTGTGGAGCGACTCGCGCAAAAGCTATTTCGACTTCTGGTGAAGACAGTCTAAGCGTGTAGCGGAGTCGGCGCAGGAAATTAACCGCGTCGGTGTTTCTCGACACCGGTAACACTCTTCCGATGGTTGTCGCAATCTCGAGTAGTTCATTTACTTCGTTAGGAAGATTCGGGCCATGCTCACGTTCCTCGACATTGAGAATCATGTTATCGTCGGCAAGCAATGGTTTGGCCGCTCGCGCATCTTTGAGCGCGCCCAACGACCGTATTGAGCTGACGCGCACACGCGAATCCTGATCCTTTAATGCTCGATCCAGAAGCCTTTCAAAAGAATCCTTGTCTTCAGTCGCGCCCAGGACACGTGCTGCATTAGCACGCACAATCGGATCCGCGTCGCTCATTAAAAGCTTGCGTAACTGATCGTTGCCATCTTTTAGTCGCAGCCTGGCGAGTGTGTTAGCGGCGTCGGCACGAACCCGCGGGTCTGAGCTCTGCAAAAACTCCGCGACGGTCGGGCCGGCGTTCGCCTGTTTAGCGCGCAGTGCCGCCGTCAGTCCTAGTAGAACCGTCAGGCGATCCGCAGCAGGACCACGACGCGCTTCAGAGGCCAAAGTCTCAAGAATGGCGCCTCCCAGCTCGCGGCCCAGTGCCTCTTGTTCCTTAGGCAAAGCAGCCGCAATCTTGCCGAGCGCCTCGACAGCTCGTGCACGTAACAACGGGTCATTGGCATCCTTCAAGGCCACTGTCAGCGCTTTTGCGCTGCCAGGGGCTTCGATTTCGCCGAGCGCAAAAGCAGCCATTGCGCGGACGTAGGGTTCATCATCCCTCTGCAGAAGGGTGATCAGATCGCCGACCGCTTCCTCGTTTCCGACGCGTCCTGCTGCTAGCGCCGCTCGCGATCGTACGGCAGCATTCCGTGCGGAAAATAGATCGCGCAACTCGTGGTCCCAACGACGTTCATCTTCTGCCCGCAAAATTCGTAGCAAAAGGATCTTTGGCACCGGATCGCCGGAAGTGGGATTCTGTAACTTGGATCCACGATTTTGCGAGACAACATTCGCGCTTGAAACCGGCAGAAGTAGGCACGCGGTTAGAGCGAGAAGTTTGGCGCGCGAC
>DATBRN010000121.1:0-2705 GCA_036560225.1 Pyrinomonadaceae bacterium
CCTGAATCGTCAGTATGTCTGAAACCTGGCGGTTGTACTGTTCTCCCCAGATATGACTATTGTCAGCTGCATTTTCCAGCACCACGTAAATTGAAACTTCGTTGCCACGTTGAACGATCCGGCCGCTCAAGACTGCTTTGACACTCAGATCCTGGCCAACCGCGTGTGGAGAGGGCTGTTGGCCTTTGTAGCGAAACACCGAGTTCCGGCCAATCACCTTCACATTCGGCAACTGTGAAAGATTATTAATAAGGCTCTCGGTAATTCCGTCCGACAAATAATCGATTTGTGGATCGCTGCTCCCGTTCGCGAATGGTAAGACGGCAAGTGAGTCGATGTTTGTTGTACTTGCGGCTGTGCCGTCACGGCCTCGCCTGAACAGTACGACGCTTATGGCGATAGCAACCAGAACAAGAGCAGCAATTGGGATCAACTGTCGCCAGCCGTTTCGTCTTGGGACTATCGGACGCGTTGGTACAGCACGACCACTGACGGTTGATTCCCTCAGTTGACGCAGATCCCGCGCAACCTCGGCTGCAGATTGATAGCGCTTTTTCCGGTCTTTTCGCAGCGCTTTTTTTACTATCCAATCCAATTCAGCAGGTAACTTTGGAGAAATATCCGCTAACGACGAGGGTTCAGTTTCCAAAATCGCGACGATCGCATGACTGGGAGTTTCACCGCTGAAGGGCATTGAGGCTGTGAGCATTTCGTAGAGCACCACTCCCAGACTCCAGAGGTCCGTTCGTTCGTCAACTTCTTCGCCGCGTGCTTGCTCTGGCGAAAGGTAGTTGATTGTGCCAATCAGCAGCCCAGGTTGCGCGTGGGAAACAGGCATGGTCGGGCCGTCTGTGTTGACGATCAAGTCGTATCGTTCAGTTAGCTTTGCCAAACCGAAATCCAGGACCTTCACATACCCATCCGACCGAAGCATTACGTTCTCGGGTTTAATGTCTCGATGTATCACACCAGCGTGATGGGCCGCTTCCAGGGCCGCAGCTATCTGCAAGGCGATATCAATAGCTTCAATCGGCGCTATTGGACCGCTTTTGAGACGTTGACGCAGCGTAATGCCGTCGATGTGCTCCATCGCGATGAAGTGTTGCCCATCGTCGGTATCTCCGATTTCGTGAATTACACAGACATTGGGGTGATTGAGTGCGGAAGCTGATCTCGCCTCTACTTCGAAGCGACGTAGGCGTCGTCTATCTGCTGTGGAAATAAGTTTGAGTGCTACTCGGCGACCGAGCTTAGTGTCGTTGGCCAGGTAAACGTCGCCCATGCCGCCATGGCCCAACAGCGAGAGGATCCTGTAGTGGGCGATTGATGTCCCGATCAGGGCAGCGTCATTCCTGGCAATCATTGAGACCTCGAATTTGTGTCAACGTTGAGTATTATCGGCCAGCGCGGCCAAAAACGATCTTTCGACATTGCAGTCGATTGAGGTGCTATTTGTGGTGCATAACTTCAAACTGCAGCGTGATAAACGCTTGACCTGCTGCGTTTCCGGGGGCGGAGAGCTCAGGGTGCGCCTTATAAGAAAGACGCGGCAGGGTTAGGAACGAGCATAGCTTAGCACCGACAACAACAGAGTTCTACATCCAAGCGTCGTCTGGTAGCGATACGATGCTCTTCTCCTCTGAATCGTTTTGTTATATAAGCATCGTCGTTCTCGATCCTCATAACCCTGCGGAGGTATGCAATGCCTAAAAAGACAGCGCGAAAAGCTTCTCGAGGCAAGACTAAGAAAGCGGCTAAGAAGTCCGCGAGGAAGTCTGCAAGCAAACGGTCCCGCAAAGCTAAGGCTAGACTGGCGAAGAAACGTGGCGGCGGAACTCATGGCGCGGGCGAAGGTCCTTGAGGTTGTGACTTCTCATTAAGGTCATCACAAGGAGGACTCATTCATGCCTTATGAACTGTATATCGGCCACATTTCCGACGATACGATTACCTTCAATGATCTAAAGGACGTAATTGGAGTTACTCACGCGGGCCGCGTGTCACTCATCGGCGGGCAAGCAGAAATCAGGGAGATGATCGACCCGTCGAAATACTCCGGCAAAAAGCGCCAGCTATTGGACCAGTTCACTGCCAATGCTGTGCGATATTTCATGCTCAAGCTTGAATCGGAAATTCAATTAGAGGCAGCGCGTCAAAAACTGGAAGAATCCGACCTCCCTCTCATCTTTTTTGGAACACATGGCGCCGGTGATATTCCATAAGCGCCAACCACTAACTAAACCTACATGAAGCTTCCGTTCGACTTTGGCGTAAAACTGATTTTCCGCATGGTCCTGCCTGGTTTTCTTCTGAGCCTCGGCTTGCTTCCGCTGCTTCGGATGGTGCTGCAACTGCAAGGCTGGTCTGACAAATGGGAATACGCCTTTGTTGTGATGGTGATCCTTCTGGGGTGGGCCATCATTATTGCCGACATGCCGATTTATATTCTGATGGAGGGGAGACGTTTCTGGCCCGGCTTTATTAAAGACTTTTCGATGAAGCGCCAAAGAGAGCGTCTTAAGAATCTTAGGAAGGTTACTGATACTACCGAACCAATTGCCGACCCTGCTGAAACCCCAGAAGCCAAAAAGAAAAGGGAGGAACTAATCCAACAGATACGACAGAGAAAAGCCGAGGCGTGGTTCGATCTACGCAGCGGTTTTCAAATGGATGAAAACCACGATTACGTAGTAGTACTCCCATCA
>DATBRN010000122.1:0-3391 GCA_036560225.1 Pyrinomonadaceae bacterium
CGACGTGCCCACCGGAGTAGACGGCTTGATGAAGGCACTACTTATCACTATGGATCGGTTGAGTCAACGTTTTGTGAGGCCGTTGATCCGGAGCCGCTGAGGAACCTGTAATAAAGCGGTTGAGTGCTTCAGCCAGCGGGCCTATGTGCTCAGCATAGCGAAGTACCTGCTGGTAGTGACCCGCCGCAACCTGTCTCTCGCCATACTGCTCATAAAAAGGCGGCTCCTCATCACAACAACGAGCAACTGCATCCTCCCCAACTGGAGTCAGGCGCTCCGTTCGAAATGCGTTAACAGGTGTTCTCTCAAGCGCACCAGAAACTTCGACGGCAAGTTCCCCATACCCCTGAGCAGCTGACATCTTTCGCGCCAACGCGCTGTCGTCCAATTGCAGCCAGATCTCATTTGCAGGCGGTGGTTCAGGGCGACCATCGGATTGGCTAACGAGTGAGAATGCGAAATTCGCGATCTGGCAGGCGCGCGCCCGGCTAGCGACTTTTACGGCCGCATTGATGATCAGGCGACAGACGTCATGCATTGGATTGTAACCTTCAATTGCATCGCCGGCGACGAAGTCAGTCTGCTCAGCAACAAACGCTTCGCTCAGTTCCCTGGCAAAGTCGATGAAGAGTTCAAACTCGTGATTGAGAATGGCGTTGTATGCCATCTGGTCCGTCAGGCGTCCATAAATAACGCCGGGTGGCGCGCCGACCTCATTGATGATCCTGCTGGTTGAGCCGAGCCTTGATTGGTTTGAGCGACCCGATCCGTCGGTGAGAACGAAAACCCGCGGGCGGGCTGTTTCAAGCCAACCGTAAACCATGAGTTCATGACCGGGATGGGCAACGACAAGAGCGGCGCGTGTGTGAATATCGTTCATCTGTGTTCAGTGGCCAGTGATCAGTGGGCGCTGCTCACCGGTTCACGCCAATGCCGGAAAGGCGCTCTACCAGATAAGTCTTGTTGAAATCACGCTCTTCGAACAGCTCTTTTTCAGAAGTTGTCCGCACAAACTGGTGTCCTTCCTTCATCGCATCGTAATGGACATGCCACCCGCGAGCTCTCTCTCGTGGATTCCATCTGGCCTTGCGCTCCCGAAACACCTTTTTCTCGCCGTGCGTCTGCGACCTAAAAGAATAATGCTTCAACAAGAACTTGAAAGGATAGACCCGGCGCCCTGCGAAGATCACGTCATGTCCCGCCGAGGGAATTGTCGAAATCGGCTGCCCGCAATTCTTCCACGCTTTTCTTTGAAAGGGATGGGACAGATGTTTGAAGTCGAAATACTTGAAGTAGGATTCGTGATCCATCCCTGCCTCGAAGCCGTCATCTACCGGATGAAACTCAACAATCGTGTGATCCACGCAACTGAAGCCCGCCTGATCTATTCGATAAAGGCCGTCCTTATAACTAAGACCTGGCCAGGGAGACCGGAGCACTTCATCGGCGCCACGTCGTACAAACCAGTCGGCCTCGATTTCGCCGCAGAGCTCCTCAATCCTTGCGAGCATCGCGCCCCAATCGAAATACGGTGACGGCCCGGCCCTGGGAAATCTTTCTACAGTTACCGGAAGCTGACTTTCCAACTGTTTTACTAAGTCGTAGGTTGCATCCGTAGACCAATTCTCAAGCACATGCACATTGACGCCCTGGTCAGTCCATTTCCTGATCGATTGAACGATGATGTCCGCTTCATTGTAGGCGGCCATGAATGCAACCACGCGAAAGTCGCGTGGCGCGCCCACCTTACCTGGCTTGGCGGCGATGTTATTTGTAATCACCGCCATGATGATCTTCTTTTCGTAAGCGGCACTATCGCTTGCGGTCAAACCGATAAACTCAACGTTGAATCCTTCAGCCCGTAGCAATTGCTCCAGCTCGATCTGGTTCCATCTGCCCTGGTGAGACGCCGCGGACCCATTGCCGCCCTCGCCATTGAAGCTCCTGTCAGGCGTTGTCAGGATACAAACCGGCGCCTGGTCCAGAAAACGTCTCAAGTTCGCGAACAATTGCTGGGGAGTCGTAAGTTGCTCAATCACGCCGGTACAAATGATGACGGCCCGTTCCAAGATATTCTCGGGCAACGACACTGCAAGCGGACTGTTGCCATGCTCGGCGAACCAGGTCCCAAATCCGTAGCGGTCGCGATACGCCTGCACGTCTAACTCGGAGACAAATCCGATGATTTCAAACTGCGGATAAAGTTGAATTAAGTTTTTCGCCGTGGGCTGGCCGAACACAATCGCATGAGTGCATTCAAACCGCTGCCCGAGATAAGCGGCAAATGGGTAGACATCAGGCTGGGATTGAATTTGCGAAGTTGACCTGGCGTCGAGCAATAGCCTCAGGCCCGATCGGGGACTACCGGCAACGAGCTGCGCGGCTGCGCGAAGGCCTGGAATATGCCTCGTGACGGGGCGTAAGGTCCGGCCGATCTGTTCCCTCACCGTTCGGTACATTACTTATTCCACTCGCAATCGATTGAGTCGCCACAGGCCCAAACACTTGGCCGACTCCGAGTCCTCGACAATGATTTTCAGGGGTTCGGGAAGGTTGAAAGGCGGCAATTGCAAGTTCACGTTGCGTCCCTGCCCGGTGGCGATGTCCCTGTGCATTTGCACGAGTGTGTGCGTGGTGGCCAACAAAAACTCGGATTTGCTTTGCTGGAAATTCACCAACGCGGCCCTGATGTCTCTGAAAGAAAAGTGAATGAAGCAATCTCTACAAAGAATTACATCTACTGCCGGGAGCGAGTCTGAGGTGATGTCCAGCGTTAAGAACTTCCTGCCATCAGCGCCAAACAGCCGCCGGTTCCGGCTGATAAGGCTCGGGACGACGTCGGCGCCGAGATATGTCACCTCACCTAGATTTGTCTGTCGCATCCAATTGAAATCACCGCAAGGTGCATCGAGCAAGGTCCTGGCTCCCAGCTCGGCCAGCAAAGCTGGTAGTTCGCGCCTGATAATAGAGGTACGTTCGAGGGTGGAACCCCTTCCGGAGGCCGTCTCGGAATTTCCCCACAAATTGTTTTCGTAGATGTCCGAGAAGATCGTCTGCGCGTCGCGCCTGGAAACGAATCTGTCGCGGCAAGCGTCCTTAACTTTCACATAGGCTGCCGCACTACGCGGCAAGCTGGACTTCAACAGCGACTTTGTTGCTTGCAGGATACTCAATCGCGCAACCTTTTTTCGGCGGGTCGTGTTCCAGCTCGGGCTTACAAACGTCGCGTGATTTTGTGATCAATCTTCGGCGAACGCAATATGCCGCCGCATTCGGCGCCGAGTCAGGCTAGTTCGTGTGTTTGATAAAATGCGATTTAGGTGGTGGAGGCGAGTTCAGGCTCAGTGGCGTCGACGGCGTTAGAAGCCTTCGAAGCGATCTCGGCGAGTAG
>DATBRN010000123.1:0-9028 GCA_036560225.1 Pyrinomonadaceae bacterium
TCACGGTTTAGGCTGAAGGATTGGCTCGGATCTAGCCTGCGGAGCAGGCGGCAGCATAAAGTCTCGCACCCCAGCCGGGCTGCCCGGCTGGGGACACCGCCCTGGGGTGGAGCGCAGCGGAACCCTAGGTTTAGATTTCCCAGAAAGATTTCGGCCCGCGGAAGCGGGCGACAGCCTCCACCATCCTACACGCTATCGCCCGCTCGGGAGTCTGTCGGAAAAAAGTCATAGACAGCGATCAAAGAATAAGTAAACTGCCGGCATGAGCAAAACATTCCGCGCTTACGATATGAATCAACAATTGCTATTGCCGCCAGACTTGCGCCAATGGTTGCACGACGATCACCTGGCGCTGTACGTCAGTGATGTGATCGAGGCGTTGGATCTTTCGCGGATCCTTAACAAGTACGAAGAAGGGGACAGCCGTGGTCGTCCACCTTACCATCCAGCATTGATGGTGAAACTGTTGGTTTATGGTTATTGCACGGGCCGGATGTCGTCGCGGAAGCTGGAACAAGCCACTTATGATGACGTGGCGTTCCGAGTTTTGTGCTGCGATCAGCATCCCGACCACGACAGCATCGCCGATTTTCGCAAGCGGCACTTGGCGGAGCTGGGTCAGTTGTTCGTCCAAGTACTGCAGTTGTGCCAGCGGGCTGGCTTGGTGAAGCTGGGCCATGTGGCCGTTGACAGTACGAAGATCAAGGCCAATGCAGCCAAGCGCGAATCGCTGCGTTACGGGCACTTCGACGCCGCCGAACAGGCGCTGGAGGCGGAAGTGCTGCGGTTGTTGACCGAGGCGCAACGGATCGATGATGAAGAAGACACGCTTTACGGCGCGGGTCGGCGCGGCGATGAGTTGCCGGCCGAGTTGCGGCGGCGCGAGACCCGCTTGGCGAAGATTCGCGAGTTGAAAGCGCAGTTGGAACAGGAAGCGCAGGAGGCAGCGGCGCAAGAGCAACAGCAAAAAGCACCGGATGAGCCCAAGAACTATCGGCGGCGCCAATGGACCAAGAGCGAGACTGGCGCGGTGGTTCCCAAGGATAAAACGCAACGCAATCTCACTGATCCTGACTCGCGCTTGATGATGGACACGACCACCGGGAACTATGAACAAGCTTACAATCCGCAGCTCGCCGTTGACGCGCAGACGCAGATCATCGTCGCCGCGCGGGTTGTGCAAGCACCCAACGATCAGGAGCAGTTGGTGCCTACCATATTGGTGGTAAAGGAGAATCTGGGCGCGTTGCCCGCTATAGTTTCGGCTGACGGCGGTTACTTCAGCAGCGCGGTGATTACTACGGAAGCTTTGCGGGACATCGATTTGTATGTGCCGCCCAATGAACCTGAGCCGAGTACGGTGCCGCAGGCCGCCGCATTGGACCTCAGTGTGCGAGCGCAGATGTGGCGCAAACTGAAAAGCAGGCCAGGACGCAAGATTTACAATCAGCGCAAGACAATCGTCGAACCGGTCTTTGGGCAGATCAAACACGTGCGCAGCTTCCGTCAGTTTATGCTGCGCGGGCTGGCCAAAGTAGAAGGTGAATGGTTGCTGATCTGTCTGACGCATAACTTATTGAAACTGTTTCGCAATCTGAAACCAAAACCGATCGTCTGAAACCGAAAAGGTTAAGCTAAGCGAAGCGAGCCGAGAATCATTAGGCGCAAACAAACCAGAGCTGCCTTCCCTCGCTCGCTTATTGAGCTAATCAATCACGCTTGAAAATGCTCCCGCGAGCATTCTGTTAATTGTAGAACCTTTTCCCCGACAGACTCCGGAGCGGCCGACAGCTCATGCGATTCCAGGGCTGTCGCCCGCGTCCGCGGGCTTTGGTATTCTTCATTACGGGTTTCCTGGGGTTGCGCTTCGCTTCACCCCAGGCTTTATGCTCTCGCCCGCTCCCGCGGGCTCGCTTTTCGCCAACGACAGCAACGGTCCCGTCATAAATGTTGTAACCAACGCCATCAAAACCAGCATCGCGAACGAGCGATCCGACAGGATACCGAGATCATATCCGATGTTCAGCACGATGAGCTCAACGAGACCACGTGTATTCATCAGCGCGCCCAATGAAAACGAGTCGCGCCAGTTCATTCCGCTCCACCGCGCCATCAACATGCTTGCACCCAGCTTACCGGCGATGGCCACTGCAATTATTACTGCGCAGATGGACCAACTCTCCCAATCGTTAAGCAGGCTAATCTGCATTCGCAATCCGGTGAATGCAAAGAAGAGTGGCAGTAGTGCAGCCGCAGTCAAAGGCTCAAGTTTTTCCTTGAGCACCGCTCGCACCCCCGACGTTGGAGGCATAACCACTCCAGCCACAAACGCCCCAAACAAAGAATGGATGCCGATCGTCTCAGTTAAGAGTGCGCAGGCTAAGACGAAGGCGAGCACTGCTGCCAACGGAACTCGACTTTGTCCCTGACCATTTGGTCTTGCTGTGAATAGCCGAGCAAGTTGTGGCTTGATTAGCAAGAGCATGACGCAGATGAAACACAACGCAAGGGCGATCGTAACGAAAGCTGCGGCCACATTACCTGACTTCGCGAATGCTATGACCAACGCGAGCATGCACCAGGCGGTGACATCATCCACGGCCGCGCAAGTGAGAGCGATGGTCCCTAGATGAGTCTGCGACATGCGGCGGTCTTCGAGGATCCGTGCCAGCACCGGGAAGGCCGTAATACTCATTGCGACTCCCATGAAAAGAGCAAAGGACGTAAAGGACTTCCCGGCCGGCGCCAGCGAGCGGTAAACCAGCATTGAAAGCGCCACACCCAGAAAAAACGGAACGATGATACTTGCATGACTGACCATAATCGCCGTTTGGGCCCTTTGGCGCAGGTGCCGGACATCGAGTTCCATCCCAACGATGAACATAAATAGCCCGACCCCAACCTGACTGAGCAGCTTCAGCATTTCCATTGATTGTGCGGGAAACAGAAAGGCCATCGCTTCGGGATAGAGCCAACCTAGCAGCGATGGACCAAGAACAATTCCGGCGACGATCTCCCCCATCACGCGAGGCTGGCCAATTCTCTGGAACAGCTTACCAACGAGGCGCGCAGCGACGATTATGACCACGAGTTGCAGGAGCAGGATGCTGAAAGAGGTTCTGAGATTGTCCCGAAGAATTCTGCCCGCATAGGTGCCTGCGTTCTCGGATTGAGCCGGCGTCGGCGAAGGCGTTGTTTCGACCGATGAAACTGCGGCAGCGTCTTGTGGATATAGACGAGAACCAGTTGTCAATATCAGCCAGATTCCCAAGCCAAAGATCAGGAGGAGGCCTACATAAAGAATATAGTTCTTAATCGTGAATGGCTTAGGTGCTGACAATTAGCCGCCTCGCTCGTCTGCTTAATGCAATTGGGCCAGATTCTATTATCAGAAATGTCCCGGTCCGAACAATGCAAACTGAGTCAGAAAATGCCTCAAACCCAGTGAGGTTTCCAGGTTCGAAACTTGAGTGTTGCATGCGTTGGGCGGGGACAAGCCACCCTTCCCAACCTTAGAGACCCTCTGAGTGACTGGTTCGCGATTGAGAAGCCTCTCAAGGGAAATTACTTGTTTACGCCATAGCTCTTCGTAAGAATGAGCATTCAACTCAGAAGAATTCGCAGGTTGGGAAGGGTGGCTTGCCCCCGCCCAACGCTCGCAACACTCAAGTTTCGAACCTTTGAGACACTCTGGCTGGCTTGAGCTCTTGTCAGTTGTCCGCTTCGGCGGACTATGAGTAATCCGAAAATATGGAAAACAAAAACCCCGTCCGTTTCGTTAGAAGAACGGTTGAATAGGCCACAACCGCCAAACTGCTCCAATTGCCGATCCGGCAACGATGATGTTAATTTGGTTGAGTCAGCGGAGAGCAGCAGTGAGCCGCGCTTAGTCTTATTCAATCGCACCGGCAGAGGCCAATCCCCAGAAACTCAAGCCGTCTCGAAGAGAAGTCTGTGATACGCGTCCGCGAACAGAAGGCATGACGATCGATTCCTCAAAAACCGGCACCGAGGTTGGCAATTATTTTGTCTCGAACTATCCGCCGTTTTCCCAGTGGAAACCCGAGTACGTAGGTGAGGCGCTTGCGGTGCTCGACAAACCTCCCCGCGTAAACGATCCGCTTGGCCTTTATATACACATTCCGTTCTGCCGCAAGCGATGCAAATTCTGCTATTTCAAAGTCTATACGGACAAGAATGCTTCGGAGATCGAGATTTATCTCGATGCGCTCATTAAGGAGAATGAGCTTTACAGCCGCAGCCCCGCTTTTCAAGGCCGCCAGCTTAGATTCGCATACTTCGGCGGCGGCACGCCGTCTTACATAAGCGAAAAGCAACTACATTATCTCGTCGATGGGCTCAACGCCCACGTAAGTTGGGCCAATGCTGAAGAGGTAACATTCGAGTGTGAGCCGGGAACCCTGCAAAAGTCCAAGCTCGAAGCTTTGAAGGAAATTGGAGTCACTCGGCTGAGTCTCGGCATCGAACATTTCGATGACGCAATACTTGAGGCGAATGGCCGCGCACATCTTTCGCCCGAGATCTATCGCGCGTACGGCTGGGCGCGGGAGGTCGATTTTCCCCAAATCAACATCGATCTCATTTCGGGCATGATGGGTGAGACTGAAGAGAAATGGCGCGAAACGGTCCGGCGTGCGATCGAGTTGGACGCCGACTCGGTGACCATCTATCAGATGGAACTCCCCTACAACACGATCATCTCGCAAGAGATGCTCAAAGCGGGGGCGGCCTCACCCGTAGCCGACTGGGCGACGAAACGTCATTGGCTCAACTACGCCTTCGATCAATTCCTGGAGCATGGCTATCGTGTCGCCAGCACTTATACCCTGGTAAACAACCAGAAAGACTGCCGCTTCATCTACACGGATACGCTCTGACACGGTGGGGACATGATCGGACTTGGCGTGTCGTCGTTCTCGCATTTCGCCGGTGTGAATTTTCAGAACGTGCACAGCTTCGAAGAATATGTTCGCATACTTGGCGACGACAAACTGCCTCTTTTACGGGCGGTTTCCCTCACGCCAAAGCAACGGCTGATACGCGAAATGATTTTGCAACTCAAGACCGGCTGGCTTGATACGGCGTACTTTCGCAACAAGTTTGGAGTTGACGTCTGGCAGGAATTTCGACCAGTTTACGAACGATTGAGTAACGAAATGCTCCTTGAGCGCGAAAACGGCACGATAAATCTGACTCGCCGCGGCCTGCTGGAAGTTGAGCACTTCCTCCTGGATTTCTTTGAACCTGAACTAAGATCTGTTCGTTACGCTTAAGGCATGGAAACTAATAATAACTATGACGCGATCGTGATTGGTGGAGGCCCGGCCGGCAGCACAATCGGAAGCATACTGGCCCGCGAGGGCCGAAGTGTCGTGCTCTTTGAGAAAGAAGAGTTTCCGCGGCATCACATTGGCGAATCGCTGATGACCGACACCTACTGGACGTTCAAACGCATGGGATTGCTGGAAAAGCTCAAGGCCAGTCCCTTCGTTCGCAAATACAGCGTGCAGTTTGCCAATTCCGAAGGTAGAGAGTCGCGACCCTTCTACTTCTTCGAGGCCATCCATCACGAAAGCGCCGTCACCTGGCAGGTAACACGAGCCGAATTCGACAAATTGTTAATCGAGCACGCCGCTGATCAGGGAGCGGTGGTCCATCAAGGTAGCGCGGTAAAGCAGGTGCTGTTTGACGGAGATCGCGCCGTCGGCGTCGAGGTACAGATGAAAGACGGTTCGCGCCAGGTCTTTAATGCCCGCGTGGTCGTGGACGCGACCGGCCAAAGCGCGATGTTGTCGAACAAGTTTCGCTGGCGCGTCCGCGATCCGAAGCTTAAGAAGGCCGTGCTTTACTCGTATTTCAAAGGAGCGCATCGCGAGCCTGACCTGAACGGAGGAGCGACACTCGTACTGCGCACGCCGCCGGGCAGTGGCGGTTGGTTTTGGTACATCCCGCTGGAAAATGACATCACGAGCGTTGGAATCGTCGCTGATCCTGAATACCTCTTGAAGAATCGTGGGCAGGATCTTGCGAAGATCTTTCACGAAGAGTTGGACAAGTGTGAAGCAGTTCGGCGCCGGGTGGCCATTGGAAGCCGGGTCGATAAGATCTATTCGATCCTTGATTATTCCTACCGGTCAAAATATAACGCGGGTAATGGCTTTATTATTATCGGGGATGCGTATGGCTTCCTTGATCCAATCTATTCTTCCGGGGTACTGCTTGCGCTCAAGATGGCAGAGCTGGCCGCGGACGCCATCCACGATGCTTTCAAGAATGACGACTTTTCCGCGCCGCGGCTGGGTCAATTCCAGACCAAACTGGATCAGGGCATCGAGTCGATGCGCAAGCTCGTCTACGCTTTTTATAACGACGGTTTCAGCTTTTCGCAATTTCTCCGCAAGTATCCCGAACAGCGTGTCAATGTAATTAACCTGCTCATTGGCGATGTTTTCCGCGATGGCGTGGATGAAGTCTATGGTCCTCTGTCCGAATTTGCGGAGATTCCGCCGCCGCTTTACGAACAGCTTGACGGCAAGCCTACCGACTCAGATCCGGAAGAAGTCCTCTCGGCGAAATACATGTACTTCGAGGATCGGTAACGCTCATTCAGCAGCCATCCCATTGGTCCCTACCACCTCGCGGTAGCTGGTGGGTTTGCGCAGCGTCTTCGAACTAGCAACGCGGTATGCGGCACAAGGGTCTGCGGCTCTGCCGTGTGATGTGCGGAAGTGGCTGTGCCCTTCCGAGCGCAATAATCTTCTGCAACTCGATCCCGAGCTCGTTTTGCGTGATGCCGCCATCGATCCGTTTGTGCAGCGCCGCGATTGCGGCGTCGAAGTCGGCGCGGTTGGCGTAGCGGTACGACCAGCGCTCGTCCAACGCTGACTTGAAAGCATCCAAGGCGCCAGCAGCAACTTTGGGTTCTAGTCTACGCTGAGACTCGTCCTACGCTCGAGCCTGCAGTGCGAAGCTGCACGCTATGACGCTAAAAACCAAAACTATCTGTTTCATGACGCGCACCATCCCACCTCAATCCAGCTTTACCTATCTCTTTGTCATGCGCTAACGCGTACCCTGCTCTCCTGGGTAGTGTCTCGTCTTTGTTTTCTCTGAGCATCCTTCGCATTCTCCGTGACTCTGTCGTGTACGATTCGTGGCGATTCTACTTCACAACCGAGACGCGGAGGATACTGATCTTGCACAGACAACTTTTCAAATTAGGATGCGCGGATACGTCCTAGAGGCGCCCTTGGCAGGCTGGAACAATCATGCCCCATAAGTAACTCGATAATCGCCCGTAGCGCTCATCACTCAACCCATATCGTCTAGACCTGAAGCAAATCGTCTCTCCAAGTATGCGATTGCTAGTCATAGCCATCGCATCATGACCGTGGAATGCCGGTTGCGATGGCTTTTGCTGTCGACCCACGCTCTCCCGGGAAAACTCTCCACCAAACAACTACCAAGGGGATCTTAATGAACATAAGTTTTCTAAAACAGTTCGCCGTGTCGGCGACGATCACCGCCGCGCTTCTGGGCGTTACCAGCCTTACGAATGCTCAAGGGAGACGCGGTCGAGGTGAGGAGCAGAGCCAGGAGAACCAGGCCGAGCGTGAACAGCGCCAACAGGAGCGACAGAGCCGTCGCGAGGAACGGCAACGGGCCCAGGCACCTCAGGCGTCACCTCAACAAACCGAACAGCAGACTCAACAGCAAGAGCGATGGCAGCGACGCCAACAGCAACAGCAGCAAGACAATCAACAACGCCAGCAGGAGTGGGAACAGCGCCGGCAGCAAGCTCAGGAACAGCGTCGCGCCGAGCGGGAGAACCAGGACAGACAGCGCTCCGAACAACAGCGTCAGGAACAGATCCGGCAAAACCAGGAACGCGCTCAGCGTTGGCAGCGAGAACGCCAAGAGCAAGGGCGTCAGTCTCAGGAGCGTGAGCGCCTGCAACAACAACGCCAAGGGCAGAACAACGTTGACATCGAACGACGCCGGCTTGAGCAAGAGCAGCAAGACGCGTCGCGCCGGCAACAGTGGGAGCGCGATCGTGATCGTGGCCGAAGACAAGACTCCGATCGCGGCAATCGCGATCGCGACAACAATTGGCGTCAGCGCAACTGGCAGCAGGAACAACAACAGCGCAACACACGCTATCAGCAGGAGTTGCAGCGTCGACAGAACATGATGTGGCAGCGTCAACGACTGCTCGAACAGCAACGACGTCGTGCGCAATTGCGTTATCAGCAGCGGTATCTCGAGGAACTGCGTCGCGATCAGCTGCGGCTGCAACAATGGCGCTACAACGACTACGGACCTTACAACTATCGCTATCGCCGTGGCAGCAGTTACTACGAAACGAACCAATATGGTGCGGAGATGCTGCGACGCGCAGTGAATGATGGTTATCAGGAAGGCTTTCGAGCGGGCCAGGCGGACCGTGAAGACGGATGGGGCTTCAGTCCGGAGGACGCTTATGCTTATCAGGATGCAAGCTACGGTTACGACGGATATTACGTGGATCTGAACGACTACCAGTACTACTTCCGGGAAGGGTTTCGACGTGGTTACGAAGATGGCTACTATAGCCGTTCGCGCTACGGTCGTTACTCCAACGGCAACTACAGCATACTCGGGGCAATACTCGAGCAGATTCTCGGACTTCAGTTGTTGAACTAACAACCGGGGAATGCCGACTTCAGACGAGCGCGACGGATCAATCCGTCGCGCTCGTTATGTTTTCAGCAGGCTTTGAATGCGGACAGCATATCCACTCGCTACCGCGAAGTGGTGGCACTGACTTCATTAGACCGCGAGTCGTGTGATGCGAACGCAATATCCACCCACCACCATCGTTGACATGCCCGCCATCTTTAGAATACAAGCACACTGCCAATACGCCGTCGACGACAGTTTCTCGTCATTCTGCCTCCCGTGAAAGGAAGCGAACCTGTGAAACGAACTCTCCTGTTTGTCATATTAGTAACCGCGGCCCTTCTCTATC